>NZ_CP098812.1:2205615-2520703 GCF_036825535.1 Parasalinivibrio latis | reverse complement strand
AATGACAGCTGCCGTATTGGGCTCTGCAGAAAAAACCGGCCTGCTGTCCATAATGATCCGGTCGGATTGGGTTTCGATAAGCAGCCGGTTAAGCGCACGCTCAGCTTCTCCTTTGGCAAAAAATGCCGGATGCCTGACTTCCACACCTGCGTGGCAATGTTCAGGCAAAGCGCGGATGAACTGCGCCAGTGAGCCCAGGGACTCCGGGCCAAAAGTAGAAGGAAGTTGGATTTTCCACAGCGCCGTTTTTTCATGCAGGGGTTTTAACAGGTGAATGAACTCGCTGACAACATCCCGGCAGTTTGACAGCTGGAAGTCGTGGGTTATCTGGCGCGGGAATTTGAAGGTAAAACGAAAATGGTCAGGTGTTGCCTGGTGCCAACGTTGTACGGTTTCCGGTGATGGGCTGGCATAGAAAGTGGTATTTCCCTCGACGGTGTTGAACACCTCTGCATAGCGTGCGAGCCGGTCCCCGGACGGGCATCCTTTGGGGTAGAATTTCCGCTGCCAGGCATTATGTGACCATTGGGTAAGCCCGAGCCGAATTAGTGGGTTCTGAGAATTGGCAAGCCGGTTTTCGTTTGCAGGAAAATGCTCTGAGGAAGAGGTGGTCACGTTACCATCCTGTTAAACACAATGGCACCCAAGATACCGTTTTATCAGGGAGAATGACAATCCACTGGTAAAGCGCAGGACGCGTGATTAGGATACTTGAGTCAGTATGGTGCTTATTTGGCCGGAAATCACCCGGATGGTTTACCAACCCCGTCGGTTTTCCTTTATAATGCCCCATCTTTTGCGAGCAAATGAATAGAAGGCAGTGGATGTACCTGTCCGTTGCCCAGGAAAGGCTGTCCAGCCTTTCTTTCCAGACAGTTTAGTGAGGACGCGCCCTTGGCGCACTCAGGATAAGTAATAAGAGCGGGAATTGGTTATGCGCACCCATTATTGTGGTCACCTGAATCCGTCCCTGGCGGGACAAACTGTAGAACTTTGTGGCTGGGTTAATCGTCGTCGTGATCTCGGCGGCCTGATCTTCATCGACATGCGTGACCGTGAAGGTATCGTGCAGGTTGTTGTTGACCCGGATATGAAGGATATCTTTGAGGTGGCTAACCAGCTGCGTAACGAATTCTGCATCCGTATCACCGGTGAAGTTCGTGAGCGTCCTGAAAGCCAGATTAACAAAGATATGGCAACCGGTGCGGTTGAAGTACTGGCTACCGGCCTGGAAATCATCAACCGTGCCCAGCCTCTGCCACTGGACTTCAACCAGAACAATACTGAAGAACTACGTCTGAAGTACCGTTACCTGGACCTGCGTCGCCCTGAAATGGCGGAGCGCATGAAACTGCGTGCCCGTGCGACCAGCTTTGTTCGCCGTTACCTCGACAACAATGGCTTCCTGGATATCGAAACACCGGTACTGACCAAGGCTACCCCAGAAGGTGCCCGTGACTACCTGGTACCAAGCCGTGTTCACAAAGGCAGCTTCTATGCTCTGCCTCAGTCGCCACAGCTGTTCAAGCAGCTGCTGATGATGTCCGGTTTTGACCGCTACTACCAGATCGTTAAGTGTTTCCGTGACGAAGACCTGCGTGCAGACCGTCAGCCTGAATTCACTCAGATCGATATCGAAACCTCATTCCTGACAGCTGATCAGGTACGTGCGATCACCGAAAAAATGATCCGCGAAATGTGGCAGGAACTGCTGAACGTTGACCTGGGCAACTTCCCTGTTATGCCTTATTCAGAAGCGATGCGCCGCTTCGGTTCAGACAAGCCGGACCTGCGTAACCCGCTGGAACTGGTAGATGTTGCTGATCTTCTGAAAGACGTTGAGTTCAAGGTATTCTCTGGCCCGGCTAATGATGCCAAAGGCCGTGTCGCTGTTATCCGTGTACCGGGTGGTGCAGAGCTTTCTCGTAAGCAAATTGACGACTACACCAAGTTCGTTGGTATCTACGGTGCCAAGGGTCTGGCATGGATGAAGGTTAATGACCGCGCAGCAGGCATGGAAGGTATCCAGTCTCCGGTTGCCAAATTCCTGAATGAAGATGTTATCAACGGCATCCTGGATCGTACCGGTGCTGAAAGCGGTGACATCATCCTGTTCGGTGCTGACCGTGGCAATGTTGTGACTGAAGCGATGGGCGCACTGCGTCTGAAGCTGGGTACTGACATGGGCCTGACTGACACCAGCAAGTGGGCACCGTTGTGGGTAGTTGACTTCCCAATGTTTGAGGAAGACGACGAAGGTAACCTGCATGCAATGCACCACCCATTCACTTCACCACTGGGCGTGAATGCAGAAGAGCTGAAAGCTAACCCGGCTGCAGCAAACTCTAACGCTTACGACATGGTTCTGAACGGTTACGAAGTGGGTGGCGGTTCTGTTCGTATCCACAACCAGGAAATGCAGGCGGCAGTGTTCGATATTCTGGGTATCTCCGCTGAAGAGCAGCAGCTGAAGTTCGGCTTCCTGCTGGATGCCCTGAAGTACGGCACCCCACCACATGCAGGCCTGGCGTTCGGTATGGACCGTCTGGTTATGCTGCTGAGCGGCACCGATAACATCCGTGACGTTATCGCCTTCCCTAAGACAACCGCAGCAGCGTGTCTGATGACAGATGCACCAAGTATCGCCAACGAAGCGGCACTGGAAGAACTGGCGATTGCCGTGAAGGCCGCCAAACCTGCAGACGCAGAGTAAGATTCCTTTCTAAATTGGTAAGCAGGCGAAAGCCTGCTTACTCTTTTCTGAGGAATGGGAAATAACGTTCCCGTTCTGGTTCCAACCAAATAACGGAGTAGATAATGGCAGGTCATAGTAAATGGGCCAACATCAAACACCGTAAAGCGGCCCAGGATGCCAAGCGCGGTAAGATTTTTACCAAACTGATCCGTGAGCTGGTGGTCGCAGCCAAAACAGGTGGCCCGGAAGCCGAAACCAACCCACGCCTGCGTGCCGCAGTGGACAAGGCGTTGTCAAATAATATGACCCGCGACACCATCAACCGTGCAATCCAGCGTGGTGCAGGTGGCGAGGGCGATGAAAACATGGAAACCGTCATCTATGAAGGTTACGGTCCCGGCGGTACAGCGGTGATGGTTGAATGCCTGACCGACAACCGCAACCGCACAGTCAGTGGTGTTCGCCATGCGTTCTCAAAAGCCGGTGGCAACCTGGGAACCGATGGTTCTGTCGGCTATCTTTTCGAGAAGAAAGGCGTGATTTCTTACGCAGAAGGTCTGGATGAAGACACTGTGATGGAAGCGGCGTTGGAAGCCGGTGCCGATGATGTTGAAACCAATGATGATGGCAGCATTGATGTCTATACCACACCGTCTGATTTCGGCGCGGTGAAAGATGCGCTGGATAGCGCGGGACTTGAGTCAGTCAACGCAGAGGTAACACTGGTTCCGTCAACCCAGGCTGAGCTGGATATTGATACCGCACCGAAACTGCTTCGCTTAATCGATGCTCTGGAAGATTTGGATGATGTTCAGGAGGTATACCACAACGGTGATATCTCTGACGACGTGGCGGCGCAGCTTTAACGAATGAGCGTAATTTTAGGTATCGACCCCGGTTCGCGCATTACCGGTTATGGCGTGATTCGCCAGAATGGACGCCATCTTGAATACCTCGGCAGTGGCTGTATCCGCACATCGTGTGAAGACCTGCCAAGTCGCCTGAAACAGGTGTATGCCGGGGTCAGCGAAATCATTACCCAGTTCCAGCCGGATGCCTTTGCCATTGAACAGGTCTTTATGGCCCGCAATGCTGATTCCGCCCTGAAACTGGGTCAGGCACGAGGCAGTGCCATTGTCGCTGCTGTAAATGCCGACCTTCCTGTTTACGAATACGCCGCCAGATTGATTAAACAGGCGGTAGTAGGCAAGGGCAGCGCAGACAAAACACAGGTACAGCACATGGTTGTCAGCATGCTCAAGCTCTCTGCGACCCCGCAGGCAGATGCCGCTGATGGCCTGGCGGTAGCGATATGCCATGCCCACACCAATAACACGCTGGTGGCGATGGCCGGGCAGGCGAGAAGTGCCCGGCGCGGTCGTTACCGCTAACGCAATATTCTCGATAATTCGATAAAAAGAGGCACTGAAACCAGCCCGGGTTCTGTGCCTTTGTTCTCTTTTCTCCCATGCGTTTCTGCTTAGATCTGGATATTTATCCAGTTGTTCATTATCCTAAGCCCAACAGAAGAAATTATGGGAAAACCATTGTGATTGGCCGCCTCCACGGAACCCTTATCGAAAAACAACCACCTCTTGTCCTGATTGACGTCCACGGTGTTGGCTACGAAGTCAGCATGCCGATGAGCTGTATCTACGAACTGCCGGAAACCGGTCAGGAAGCGATTGTTTACACTCATATGGTGGTACGTGAAGATGCCCAGTTGCTCTATGGCTTCAATACACAGACAGAGCGAGCGCTGTTCCGTGAGGTCATTAAAGCCAATGGCGTTGGCCCCAAGCTTGGCCTGACCATTCTTTCCGGTATGACCGCGACTCAGTTTGTTGACTGCGTGGAGCGTGAAGACATTTCCACCTTGGTGAAGCTGCCGGGTGTGGGTAAGAAAACAGCAGAGCGCCTTGTCATTGAAATGCGTGACCGCCTGAAAGGCTGGGGTGGCTATGATCTGCTTACTCCGCATGCAGATGCAGCTAACCGCCCTCAGGGCGAGGCAGCACCGGTTGTTACCAGCGACCCGGTTGAAGAAGCCGTCAGCGCGCTGGTGGCACTGGGCTACAAACAGGCGCAGGCTGAAAAAGCGGTTAAAGCGGTCGCCAAGCCGGATATGCGCAGTGAAATGCTTATCCGTGATGCCCTGCGCTCCATGGTATAGGAACTGATCCAACATGATTGAAGCTGATCGCCTCATTTCTGCCGCCCAGACAACCCGGGAAGAGGATGTTATCGATCGTGCCATCCGCCCGAAAATGCTCCAGGACTATCAGGGCCAGGATCATGTGCGTGAGCAGATGGAGATCTTTATTAAAGCAGCCCAGTTGCGCAATGAGGCGCTGGATCACCTGCTGATCTTCGGTCCTCCGGGCCTGGGTAAAACCACGCTTGCGAATATCG
Source organism: Parasalinivibrio latis (assembly GCF_036825535.1). Lineage (GTDB taxonomy): Bacteria > Pseudomonadota > Gammaproteobacteria > Enterobacterales > Vibrionaceae > Parasalinivibrio > Parasalinivibrio latis. The sequence continues at coordinate 2,515,596 of NZ_CP098812.1, read as the reverse complement.
TAGCCAATGAGATGGATGTAAATATCCGTACCACCTCGGGCCCTGTATTGGAAAAAGCCGGTGACCTGGCGGCGTTACTGACCAACCTCGAACCTAATGATGTGCTCTTTATCGATGAAATCCATCGTCTGAGTCCGGTGGTGGAAGAGGTGCTGTACCCGGCAATGGAAGACTACCAGCTGGATATCATGATTGGCGAAGGCCCGGCTGCACGCTCCATTAAAATAGACTTGCCGCCTTTTACACTGGTCGGTGCGACGACCCGCGCCGGTTCGCTGACGTCTCCGCTTCGCGACCGCTTTGGGATTACCCAGCGTCTTGAGTACTACAAAATTGAAGATCTGCAGCATATCGTCATGCGCAGTGCCCGTTGCCTGAACCTATCAATGGAAGAAGAAGGTGCAATGGAAATTGCTCGTCGTGCGCGGGGTACGCCTCGTATAGCTAACCGCCTGTTGCGTCGTGTTCGTGACTATGCGGAAGTGAAAGCAGAAGGTCATATCTGCCCGGTTATCGCAGCCAAAGCCCTGGATATGCTGGATGTAGACAATTGCGGTTTTGACTATATGGACCGTAAACTCTTGATGGCAATCATTGACAAGTTTATGGGGGGCCCGGTTGGTCTGGATAACCTTGCGGCGGCAATCGGCGAAGAAAAAGAAACCATCGAGGATGTGCTGGAGCCTTACCTTATCCAGCAGGGATTCTTGCAACGTACTCCCCGAGGGCGTATTGCAACCCAACGTGCTTATCTGCATTTTGGATTTGATATCGAAAAGTAAATCTGCAGCCCCGACTCTATACATGGAAAGGCAGACCGTTAAGCGGGCTGCCTTTTTTTGATCTGTTCAGCCGCTTCTGCCACAGCGATTTCAGCTAACCGATTAACAAGCAATAAAAAAGAACAAAATGGTATGTGTATGACGGGCTGACGATATTAAAAAAGCCACTTTCCAATGCATACTCGGCTGTCTTATGACCGTGGGGGATTTACAAACTTTTACATAATACGGGCGAAATATGCGTGCCACATGAGCGTTTTGGTTAAAACTTACTCAGTGAAATTGATGGGAATCAACAAAATGTCCATGTGCAGGTATACAGTCGCTTAAATTTGATGCAAGTCAAAGCACGTTGGAACAAAACCGTTTGAAGGGGACGGTTAATAACATTAATATTAGTTCCAGCTATATTAGAATAAACTTAACAAAAACACAACCAATAGCAAACAGAAATGCAACAAAGGTCTCATTGTTCTTAACGCATTCCTGTGGGTTTTTGAGTTCGTTTTTTATAGAAGCCTTGTGAGTATTCGATCGTCCCAAGGGCATCGACGTCAGTCAGCCTGACGAATAGGAGTTTACATGTTTGATGATATCGTTGATCTATCGCGGTTGCAGTTTGCGCTGACTGCGATGTATCACTTTTTGTTTGTACCCCTGACGCTGGGTATGGCCTTCCTGCTTGCCATCATGGAATCACTCTATGTGATGACAGACAAGCAGATTTACAAGGACATGACCAAGTTCTGGGGTAAGTTGTTTGGTATTAACTTTGCACTCGGTGTAGCAACCGGTCTGACCATGGAGTTCCAGTTCGGTACCAACTGGTCTTACTATTCACACTACGTGGGTGACATCTTCGGTGCCCCTCTCGCCATTGAAGGCCTGATGGCATTCTTCCTTGAATCCACTTTTGTTGGCCTCTTCTTCTTTGGTTGGGATCGTCTGAGCAAGCGTCAGCACCTGGCAACCACCTGGCTGGTTGCTCTGGGCTCAAACTTCTCCGCGCTTTGGATTCTGATTGCAAACGGCTGGATGCAAAACCCGGTTGGTGCAGAATTCAACTTCGAAAGTATGCGCATGGAAATGGTGAGCTTTGCTGACGTTATCTTTAACCCGGTTGCTCAGGTTAAGTTCGTTCACACCGTTTCTTCCGGTTACACCACAGGTGCCATGTTCATCCTGGGTATCAGCTCATACTACCTGCTGAAAGGCCGTGATATCGCGTTTGCGCGCCGTTCCTTCGCAATTGCAGCATCTTTCGGTATGGCTTCTATCCTGTCTGTCATCATTCTGGGTGATGAATCCGGTTATGAGCTGGGTGATGTGCAGAAGACCAAGCTGGCTGCGATTGAAGCTGAATGGCACACCGAACCGGCACCGGCTGCGTTTACTGTGATTGGCTGGCCAAACCAGGAAACCATGGAAACGGATTACGCCATCAAGATTCCGTATGTAATGGGTATTATCGCAACCCGTTCGCTTGATACGCAGGTAACCGGCCTTCGTGACCTGATTAAAGACCACGAAGTGCGTATCCGTAATGGTATGACCGCGTACGGTATCCTGGAAAAACTACGTTCAGGCGACAAGTCTCCGGAAAATATCGCTGCGTTTAACGAAGTTAAGAAAGATCTGGGTTACGGTCTGCTGCTGAAGCAGTACACGCCAAACGTTGTTGATGCAACTGAAGCGCAAATCAAGCAGGCTGCGAAGGACTCTATCCCTGAAGTAGCACCGCTGTTCTTCAGCTTCCGCATCATGGTGGGTGTAGGCTTCCTGATGCTGGCCGTGTTTGCCGCCGCATTCTGGCAGACCTGCCGTCAGCGTATTACTGAAAAACGTTGGGTGCTTAAAGCCGCACTGTACTCAATCCCTCTGCCTTGGATCGCGATCGAAGCCGGTTGGTTTGTTGCGGAATACGGCCGTCAGCCATGGGCTGTTGGTGAGATTTTGCCGGTACATATGGCTGCATCGAACCTGACTGCCGGTGAAATTATCTTCTCACTGGTTGCTATCTGTTCACTGTACACCGTCTTCCTGATTGCCGAGTTGTACCTGATGTTCAAGTTTGCCCGCAAGGGCCCTAGCAGCCTGAAAACCGGCCGCTACCACTTTGAACAGAAGAACACCCCGGAAGCAGACCTGTCCCGTCAGGTTGAGGCATAAGGAGAACAACAGATGTTTGATTACGAAGTTCTGCGATTTATCTGGTGGGCGCTGATTGGTGTCCTACTTATCGGATTTGCCGTGACCGACGGCTTTGACATGGGTGTAGGTGCACTGATCCCTGTAGTTGGCAAGACTGACAATGAGCGCCGGGTGATGATCAACTCTATCGCCCCTCACTGGGACGGTAACCAGGTTTGGCTGATCACTGCCGGTGGTGCACTGTTTGCAGCCTGGCCGATTGTTTACGCAGTGTCTTTCTCCGGCTTCTATGTTGCCATGATTCTGACACTTGCGGCCTTGTTCTTCCGTCCGGTTGGCTTTGACTACCGTTCAAAGATTGAAGACACCCGCTGGCGTAATGCTTGGGACTGGGGCCTGTTTGTCGGTGGCTTCGTTCCGCCTGTTATCTTTGGTGTGGCATTCGGTAACCTGCTTCAGGGTGTTCCATTCGATATGGACGAATTGCTGCGCGTGACTTACCACGGTAATTTCTTCGGCCTGCTTAACCCGTTCGGCCTGCTGTGTGGCTTTGTCAGCCTGCTGATGATTGTTACCCAAGGCGCTGCATGGTTGCAGATGAAAACTACCGGAGACCTGCACAACCGTGTTCGCGGCGTGGCTCAGTGGTCAGCACTGCTGACAGCGGTTCTGTTCGCAGTAGCAGGTTACGTTGTACAAGGTATGGACGGCTATGTGGTAATGGGTGGCCTGTCTACAGAAGCGGTGACTAACCCAACCGTTAAGCAGGTAGCTATTGAAGCGGGTGCGTGGATGCATAACTTCCAAAAATACCCATTGCTGTGGATTGCTCCGGCTCTGGGTGTATTCATGCCCGCTCTGACTATCCTGGCTTCTCGCTTTGAGAAGGGTGGTTTTGCCTTCCTGACTTCAAGCCTGACCATTGCCGGTATCATCCTGACTGCGGGCTTCTCAATGTTCCCATTCGTGATGCCATCAATTAAAGAACCTAACCACAGTCTGACCCTGTGGGATGCAACGTCCAGTGAACTGACTTTGTCTATCATGACTTACGTTGCGATTGTGTTCGTGCCAATTATCCTGGGTTACACCTCTTGGTGTTACTACAAGATGTTCGGCCGTATCGATGACAAGTTCATCGAAGAAAACAAACATTCACTGTACTAAGGCAAGGAGAAGACTATGTGGTATTTCGCTTGGATTCTTGGCGTACTGCTGGCCTGCGCTTTCGGTATCATCAATGCCCTGTGGCTTGAACATACCGATGCCATGGATAAAGACAGTGAGTAAGATGCAAGACACCCTGGGCCGGATTTATCCGGCCCTTGGAAGCGCCTGGTTAAGGGCGCTTTCGTTTATTCTGGCGGTAGCCGTTGGTGGATTGGTGATGTGGAACCCACACTCATTTGCTGAATCCATCGGTGGGTTTAATGCAATTATTGGCCCCGCCATTATTTGGGCAACATGCACTGGTATTATTCACGGCATCGGTTTCCAGCCTCGTGCATGGTACTGGCAGTGTTTCTTTTTCCCGGTTCTGGCATGGCTGGTGCAGGGCTATGTTCTGCTGATGAAGTTTGTGTTCTAAATACCTTAGAAGGCAAAAACAGCACGAAACTGTCAAAAAAGGTTAATTTAACCCCTTGTCATTGAGCAGCCTGTGCGGTTTACCGCACAGGCTGCTTTCTTTTTACCCGTTTATTGACCTTCCTCATCATCGAAGTTTTGTAACGCTATTTAAGTCCGGTATAGTAATGCAAATATCCTTTCAGGAATGGATCCGTACTTAACATGGCATCAGAGCTAAACACTGAGCAGCAACCTTTCAGCTGGCCAGTTCGCATTTATTACGAAGACACAGACGCCGGCGGTGTCGTATACCATTCCAACTACCTCAAGTTTTTTGAGCGTGCCCGCACCGAAATGCTACGCAGCAGCGGAATTAACCAAAATACACTGCTGGAAGACAACGTAGCCTTTGTTGTGCGTCACATGGATATTGATTTTATCCGTGGTGCTCGCCTTGACGATGAACTAACCGTCCAAACAACAATCTCACAATTAGGCCGTGCAACGATCATTTTCTGTCAAGAGTTAGTGAATTCTGATAACACTGTCTTGTGTCGTGCTTCTGTTAAGGTAGGTTGTGTAAACCTGACCGTAATGCGGCCAATTTCAATTCCACAACATATTAAAGCGGAGATACTGCGTGACCGGTGAACTTTCGATCCTTGACCTTTTCCTGCAAGCCAGCCTGCTGGTAAAGCTCGTTATGCTTGGGCTTTTGGGAATGTCTGTTGCGTCTTGGGCTGTGATTGTTAAGCGATCTCAAGTGCTGACCCAGGCTTCGCAGAAAGCCCAGCGTTTTGAAGACCGTTTCTGGTCTGGCATTGACTTGTCCCAGCTTTACCACGAGGTTCAGGCTCGCAAGGACAACCTGACAGGCAGCGAACAAATATTCTATTCAGGTTTCAAAGAGTTTGCCCGTCTACATCGTAGTAACGGCAAAGTACCGGATGCTGTAATGGAAGGTACTACCCGTGCGATGCGCGTCTCCCTCTCAAAAGAAGTGGACTCGCTGGAAACTAACCTCCCGTTCCTGGCAACCGTGGGTTCTATTACACCGTATATCGGCCTGTTTGGTACCGTATGGGGTATTATGCATGCCTTTATCGCACTGGGTGCGGTGAAGCAGGCGACCCTTTCAATGGTTGCACCGGGTATCGCTGAAGCACTGGTTGCTACCGCAATGGGCCTTTTTGCTGCGATTCCGGCTGTTATGTTCTACAACCGTCTGACAAGCCGCGTTGCCAAGTTGGAGCATAACTACATCAACTTTATGGAAGAGTTCTCCAGTATCCTGCACCGTCAGGCGTTTGCCGGTACCAAGGAGTAACAGGGCATGCCTTATCAACGCAATCGTAGAAAATTGACTGCGGAGATAAATGTGGTGCCTTACATCGACGTGATGTTGGTACTGCTGATTATCTTTATGGTGACGGCGCCCTTTGTTACGCAGGGTGTTGATGTGGAACTTCCACAAACGCACGATGCCATGACCGCTGCTGATCTCGCTGAAAAGCTCGGTAGTGATGAAGCACCCAGTTTTATTATCGTAGAGGTCAATAAAGACGGGGCGCTAGGGTTGAGTGTAAATAATGGGGATGTAGAGCGCGGGCTGACGCTTCAGGATCTCGTGGTACGGGTGAAGGCAGAAAAAAGCCTGAAGCCTAACTCGCCGGTCCTGGTCGGCGGGGATGGCCGAGTTCCCTATTCTGAAATTATCCTGACGCTGGATGCGTTGCAGCAAGCGGGTGTCGGCTCAGTTGGCCTGATGACCCAGCCGATTGATTCGTAACCGGGAGTGGTATGAAGAATCAGGATAAAAATTATACCGTTGCCATTATTGTCTCGGTTTTATTCCATGGCTTGTTGTTGGTCGCACTTATTTGGGGTTCCAACTTTTCGGAAGACAAAACGCCGAATGCCGGTTCCAGTATTCAGGCGGTGGTGATTGATCCCAGCCTGGTAAATCAGCAGGCGCAGAAAATCCGTCAGCAACGAGAAGAGGCCAAGCGCGCAGAAGATGAACGACTGCGACGCCTTGAGCAACAGGCCGAGCAACTTGAAAAACAACGAGCAGCCGAAGAGAAGCGACTGCGTGAACTCAAAGCACAGAAACTGGCTGCAGAAAAGCAGGCTCGTGAAGCAGAGCGTGAACGAAAGCGTGTAGCGGAAGAAAAACGCAAGGTTGAGCAGCAGCGTCGCGAAGCTGAAAAGCAGGAGCGAATAGCCCGTGAGAAAGCGGCCAAGGCAGAAGCTGAGCGCAAGCGTCAGATTGAAGAACAGAAAAAAGCTGAGCTGGCAGCTAAGAAAGCTGAAGAAGCCCGAGTGAAAAAAATCGCGGAGCAAAAAGCGGCAGAAGAAGCAGCCAAGAAAGCAGAAGCAGAGCGCCAGCGTAAACTCACCGAGCAAAAAGCTGCTGAAGAAGCTGCCCGTAAGGCCGAGGCAGAGCGTCAACGTAAGATCGCAGAGCAGAAAGCGGCGGAAGAAGCGGCGGAAAAAGCCCGTAAGAAGGCAGCTGAAGAACAGCGCCGAGCGGCTGAAGCAGAGCGTAAGCGAAAAGAACAGGAAGCAGCACTCAATGATCTGTTTTCCGGGTTAGAAGATGAAAGCGCGCAGCGAACCACTGCGCGTGGCCGTCAGGTTGACGATGCAATCCAACGTCAGGGCGCTATCTTCAAGACCATGATCCAGCAAAACTGGCTGATAGATTCCAGCATGGTCGGACAGAGATGTGCATTGAAAATACGCCTTTCCTCCAATGGCCTGGTGTTAGACGTGAACCAGGTTTCTGGAAATGATAATTTTTGCCGGGCAGCAAAAGCAGCCGTCCTGCGCGTGAATTCTTTCCCTATGCCGGAAGACCCCGATGTGATTGCCAAGCTGCAGGACATTGAATTGGAATTTGAACTTTAACAGGGCGAGGTTTATCCGATGTTAAAACGATTAATAGTTGGAATTGCCCTTTGCTGGCTGGCGGTTGTGCCGGCTGCAAATGCGGCGTTAAAACTGGTTATTACTGAGGGCGTTGACTCTGCGCGTCCGATTGGTATTGTGCCCTTCCAATGGACCGGGGCGGGTAAACTGCCTGAAGACCTTTCGGAAGTGATTGCGTCTGACCTGACCCGTAGCGGTAAATTCAGCCCTGTACCTACCGCCAAAATGCCTCAGACCCCCTATGATGAATCGCAGGTTGACTTTGATTCATGGACTGCAATGGGTGTGGATGCTGTAGTGACCGGTAAAATCAGCCAGGATGAAGCAGGGAATTACGTTATCAGTTACCAGCTGATTGATATTGTCCGCGGCCAGCTCACACAAGGGCAGGCGAAAGGGCTTCAGGACGGGCAACTGGTGCTGACCAAGGACCACGTTCTTCTGAATAACCGTTCTACCGTGAAACCAAACCAGCTTCGCCGGGCAGCACACCGTATTTCTGATCTGGTTTATGAAAAACTGACTGGCGAGAAGGGAGACTTTCTGACCCGTATCGCTTATGTGGTTATTGATGACAAATCATCTCACCCTTACCAGTTGCGAATTGCCGATTATGATGGTTACAACGAACGACTCGTTATTCGTTCCAAGCAACCTCTGATGTCTCCTGCCTGGTCACCGGACGGCCGTAAACTGGCTTATGTGAGCTTTGAAAATCGCCAGGCGCAGATTTTCATTATGGATATCTATACCGGTACCCGTGAACTGATTTCATCGTTCCCGCGCCATAACGGTTCACCTCGTTTCTCTCCTGATGGCAAGAAGTTGGCGATGGTTTCATCGAAAACAGGCAGCCTGCAGGTTTACATTTATGACTTTGCCACCAAGCAATTCAGGCAGGTTACATCCGGTCGAGCGAACAACACCGAACCTTTCTGGGATCCGGATGGCAAGTCTTTGATTATCACCTCTGACCGGGGTGGTAACCCACAGATTTATCGAGTAAATTTAGACGACGGTTCGACTCGTCGCATCACATGGCAAGGCAGCCAGAACTTGGGTGGGCAACTCACTCCGGATGGTCGTTTCCTGGTAATGGTTAATCGTTCTAACAGCGGTTACAACATTGCCAAGCAGGACCTGAAAACCGGTGCGGTGCAAATCCTGACAAAAACCCTACTCGATGAGTCGCCAAGCATTGCACCGAACGGCAGCATGGTTATCTACAGTGCCATTTACGGCAAGCGTAACGTGTTGTCCCTGGTGTCAATTGACGGCCGTTTTAAAGCTCGACTGCCAGCCACCAATGGCCGCGTACGCGCGCCAGCCTGGTCGCCGAGTTATTGATTACTTTCTATTGCGCAATAGTTAAAAAGGAAGAAACCAACATGCAACTTAACAAAGTTCTTAAGGGTCTTGCCATTGCCCTGCCAATGCTGACTCTGGCTGCTTGTAGCTCAACTGACAGCACCACCGACAGCACTGCTGGCCAAACTTCTAACAACAACGATCAAACTACCGTTGTAACTCCGGTTGAAGGCCAGGGCTCCATGACAGAGCAGGAACTGCGCAACCAGGAACTGCGTCAGTCTCAAACTGTATTCTTCGCATTTGACGACACAGCAATCCTGCCTGAATATGAAGCAATGCTGGAAGCACACGCAGAGTACCTGCGTAAAAACCCAGAGCTGAAAGTGATTGTTGAAGGTCACGCTGATGAGCGCGGTACTCCTGAGTACAACATTGCGCTGGGTGAGCGTCGTGCAAACGCGGTATCCAAGTACCTGCAGGCGCTGGGTGTACCAGCTAACCAAATTGCTATCGTAAGCTACGGCGAAGAGAAGCCACTGGTTCTGGGCCAGAGCGATGCCGCTTACGCGAAGAACCGTCGTGCGGTTCTGGTTTACTAATTCATTAGTAACAGGTAACTACTATGAGCAGTAACTCTAAGCGTTTTTTCCCGCTGGCGTTACTGGTGTGTGCAGTGGCAGCCCCTGCCGCTGCACAGGCTCCGGTTGCTGATCTCAGGTCACCGGATGACAGCATCGCCCGTTTAGAACGCATGCTGGAAGCCAGAAACCAGATGCAAATCGATATGCAACGCCAACTTGACCAGATGGCGGGTGAAATCGATGGCCTTCGGGGCACCGTTGAAAAGAACAGCTACGATATAGGCCAGATGCTGGAACGCCAGCGTGACCTGTACCGTGAAGTGGATACGCTCCGTACTGCAAAACCGGCAGTTACACCGGAGCCGAAAACCAGTGAGCCGGAAGGTGGTGTCATTGCGTCTAACCGCAATGAAAACGATGAATACCAAAAAGCCGTAGATCTCATTCTTAAAAAGAAGGACTACAGTGGTGCCATCTCCGCTTTCAATACCTTCCTTGGTACTTACCCGCAATCGGTTTATACGCCGAATGCACACTATTGGTTAGGTCAGCTGTATTTCTCCCAGTCCAAACTGGAAGAGGCTAAAAAGAACTTTGCTGCTGTTGTGAACTACAAAGATTCCAACAAGCGTGCAGATGCAATGCTGAAGCTGGGTCTTATCTCTGAAAGGGAAGGAGACAAAGCCGGTGCGAAAAAGATTTTCCAGGAAGTCATTTCGAAATTCCCCGGAACCACGTCTGCTCAGCAAGCGCAAAACCGACTCAAGTAAACCGGCAATCGCCGGTTTTCTTTTATCTTATTCAATGTAAAACAGTCTGGGGATTTCTGGCTCGCAGATTGCGCTCACTCTGTAACACTCGGGTTAAAAAACGGTATAATGTCCGGACTATTCCTAAAATGGACATCGTGGAGCAATGAGCCAAGTCGTAACTATTGAGGACCGGACCTATCCGTTCCCGCCTAAGCCCGTTCCGCTATCAGAGGAAGAAAAAAAACAATACATTGCGAGCATCAAATCCCTGTTGGAAGCCCGCGATGCCGTTCTGATTGCCCACTATTACACTGACCCTGAGATTCAGGCACTGGCGGAAGAAACCGGTGGCTTTGTCGGTGACTCTCTTGAGATGGCAAAATTCGGCAACCAGCACCCAGCCAGCACCTTGATTATCTGTGGTGTACGATTTATGGGGGAATCGGCCAAAATCCTCACACCGGAAAAGACCGTTCTGATGCCAACACTCAAAGCAGAGTGTTCACTGGACCTCAGTTGTCCGGAAGACAAGTTTAAAGAATTCTGCGATGCCCACCCAGACCACACCGTTGTTGTTTATGCGAACACCTCGGCAGCAGTGAAAGCGCGTGCTGACTGGGTTGTGACATCTTCAATCGCATTGGAGATTGTTGAGCATCTGGATGGCGAAGGTAACCCCATCATATGGGGACCGGATCGCCATCTTGGTGCGTATATTTCAAAGCAAACCGGGGCCGAAATGCTTCTGTGGCAGGGCGAGTGTGTCGTGCACGATGAGTTCTCTGCCCAGGCGCTTGAGCAGATGAAGGCGCTTAACCCGGATGCTGCTATTCTGGTCCACCCTGAGTCCCCTTCAAGCGTGGTTCAGATGGCCGACGCCGTGGGTTCAACCAGCCAGCTGATCAAAGCTGCCCAAACGCTGCCACAGAAAAAGCTTATCGTTGCAACCGACAAGGGCATTTTCTTCAAAATGCAGCAAGCTGTCCCTGAGAAGGAGCTGTTTGAAGCCCCGACAGCCGGTGCTGGTGCCACATGCCGAAGCTGCGCACATTGCCCGTGGATGGCAATGAATGGCCTGAAAGCGATTGAGTCAGCCCTAAAGGAAGGCTCAGAAGGACATGAGATCTTTGTCGACGATGAAGTTCGGGTTAAAGCACTGATTCCGCTTAACCGGATGCTTGATTTTGCGGCGTCGCTGCAAGTGAAAGTAAAGGGCAATGCCTGAACATTAGCCCTGTGCAGGCTAAAGACATGGAAAAGGCGAACACCAGGTTCGCCTTTTTTGTTTAACTAGGTCTGCGGGAATTAACGCAGTTGCCACACGCGACAGTTTCGGCCTTTGATTTTACCGGAGGTCAGCTTCTTAAGTGCTTTCTTTGCCACATGTCGTTTTACTGCAACGTAGGAGCGGAAATCAGTCACTTTGATTTTACCAACCTGCGCACCTTCGATGCCGTTTTCGCCGGTCAGTGCACCAAGGATATCCCCCGGGCGTACTTTGCTTTTTTTACCGGCATCGATATGCAGTGTTACCATCTCCGGTGAACGAGGCGTATTGTTCAGAACAGATTCGTCCGGCAGCGTCTGAGACTTAATGTCTCGCTCGAGGTGGTCTTCCAGAAGAGCAATGCGGTATCCGTCTTCCGGTCCAAAGAAGGTGTATGCTGCGCCTTCGCTGCCTGCGCGGCCGGTGCGGCCAATACGGTGAATATGAACTTCGGTATCGTATGCCATGTGGTAGTTAATCACAGCATCAAGGGCATCTATGTCCAGTCCACGAGCTGCGACGTCTGTTGCCACCATGATGGTAGTACTTTTGTTGGCAAACTTAAGCAGCATCTGGTCCCGGTCACGTTGTTCCAGATCGCCATGCAGTGCCACCACAGAGAACCCGTCATTTTCAAGGACTGCCGCGACGTCTTTCACGTCACGTTTGGTGTTACAGAACACCACAGCACTTTCCGGCTGGTGTTTGAGAAGTAACAAGCGCAGCGCATGCATGCGATCTTTGTTACCTTCACAACGGTAAAAGTACTGGCTGATGCTGCTGTCATCGTGATTTGATTCGACTTTCACCATAGTCGGGGAAGTCATGATCTGCTGGCTGATGCTTTTAATCTGTGCTGGGTAAGTCGCACTGAACAGAAGTGTTTGGCGGTCTTGAGGTACTTCTTCAAAGATGGCATCCAGAGCCGGCTGGAAACCCATTTCCAGCATTCTGTCGGCTTCATCGAGTACCAGTGTGTTTACTTCAGCCAGTGACAAACGGCCTTTTTCCATATGGTCGAGAATACGGCCGGGTGTTCCTACGATAATATGAGCCCCATGCTCGAGGGAGCCGATTTGTGGCCCCATAGGCACGCCGCCACATAAGGTCAGAACTTTAATATTGTGGATACCGCGAGCAAGTCGGCGGATTTCCACTGCAACCTGGTCAGCCAGTTCCCGGGTAGGGCAGAGCACCAGGGATTGAACCCGAAAGCGTTTAACGTTCAGGCGGTTCAGCAGGCCAAGCCCGAAAGCCGCAGTTTTACCGGAGCCGGTTTTGCCTTGGCCAATGACGTCTTTCCCTTCGAGGATTGAAGGAAGGCTTTCAGCTTGAATCGGCGTCATGTTTTTGTAGCCAATATCATTGAGCGTGGAAAGCAGTTCAGCTTTCAACGGAAGGGTCGAAAATACTTGAGTCGTCAAAGGGGCAGTCCCGTAATTGTAGCCATGAACCGGCAATTGCTGTTAGGGCGGGGACTATATCAGGAATGGTTGACTGTTGCGCGAAAAGTTTCAGGTTAAAAAGCGGCCACAGACCGCTTTTGGGAAATCAGCGATTGAGGGCGTTACTGGTCTTCGGCTGCCAGCATTTGGCCTTTCATCGCCAGGCCGCTCAGCATCATTGGCATGGCGTTGTAGACCTCTTCAAATTGGGCCAACTCGATTGCACCATACTGTTCCATGGTGGCAATGGCCGTTTCCGGGTCAAACATCATGCTGACTGACAGAATGACACCACCAAGTAATGCACTGTCTTCACTGTCTTCCGGCATCAGAGCTTCCCAGTCATCACGGGTCAGGCTCCAGCCTTGCAGTAGACCATCAGCGAACTCACGGGTACCGTCAGAGACCAACTCTGCTTCATCAAGTTGGCAAAGTGATGGCCACTGCCAGTTCCCTTCAAACAGGGCTTTGCGTGATGCATTCCATCGTTCGACTACCAGACGGGCAAACTGCTCAAGCTGTTCATGGGTAGAAAAAGGCGCAGTTTCTTCGCCTCCCCAGAGATACGCCAGCCACTCAGCCGGGTCAATAACATGAGGGGCAGCCGCCAATGCAGTTACAAAGCCCTCAATTTGCATCGGGGACATCAGTTGGCTTTCGAGGCCATTTTCAGCAATAAAGTCAGTCAATGTAGAAGACATGATTAAAACTCGCCTTGGTATTTTGCGGGCATTGTAACAGTGTAGTGCGGCTAAGGTGAACGCCAGGCCATCAAATCGCACGGATTGCCACCGGTTTGATCGTTAATTGTCCATTCGAACAAAGAATTGCATTTACAGTGTTGACCTAATACGGATGGATCTCTATAGTAGCGCCTCGTTGGGACGCAAAGCCCACAACGAAAACAAATTGGTGAGGTGTCCGAGTGGCTGAAGGAGCACGCCTGGAAAGTGTGTGTACGGCAACGTACCGAGGGTTCGAATCCCTCCCTCACCGCCAAATTCCAAAATTAAGACGCTCTAGAGCGTCTTTTTTTGTGTCTGAAATTCTGCAAATTCAGTAGGTTACCTGTTCTATCCTGTCTCAAGCTGAGCTATCCATATACCAAAATGCGTGTATGCCGTATTACATACTGAGTAATCCCCGCTTTTTCTGGTATTACTTTTGTTCTCAGGGATGGAGGTAGGGCTATGCGAATCAACATCTTATCTGCAATGGCAGTTCAGAAGCTCAAGCCAAAAGAAAAATCTTTTCGGGTTGCTGATAGCGGCAACCTCTATTTCCACGAAGTCTCAATGAGGCTGCCGCTTCCCGTTGGGATGAAATAGACTTGGAGCGTAAACTCTGGGTGATTCCCCCTGAAAGAATGAAGATGCGGCGGAGCCATGAGGTACCACTGACACCCCAGGTCATCGCTATTCTTGAAACGATCAGGCCTTGACCGGTCACTGTGATTACGTCTTTGAATCAAGTCGCTTTGCCAACAAACCCACTGATGCCGAGATAATCAACAAGGCGCTCGGGCGTATAGGTTTCAAGAACAGGACGACTCCTCATGGCTTAACGACGCTGGTTTTGCGTATTCGCAAAAATATGTCTGCGCAATCAACACGGTGGGGAAATCAATTTAGTCATAGGTTCGAAGATTTAAATATAAAATCACGCGACTATTGCTTATGTGGTAAAAAAACATGTTTATTAAATTTATGTGACTAACGTCAATAGATCTTGATCACAAAATCGCCATAATGTAAGTTATCAACATAATGCATTGAAATTAAATTACATTTAAAAGGAGTTTACTATGTTGTCAGTTCTTAAAAAAATCTTTGTACATGACAAGGACTATGCGGGGCGGGATGTTAATGTTGTTATTGAACGTTTGGCGGCACAAACAAGTACAAGTATCCATGCATGGTCCTATATTCGAGAACATTCAATCTACGAAAACACTCAAAACGGGATGACCATATACCCGCATGAGCTTAAAAAATATGCTGCATAATAATGCAGAGTTAGTATGAGTATCTAGGTGCCCGGCCTGAATCAGACAATAATTAAAAGGAGGTCGGCTTATCAATCGAATGCATTCCTTAATAATTAATCCAATAGCTGAAAAACACCACGTGAATTGGAGAATTCTGGTTGTTTTGAACCGGGCACTTTAAAAAATGTACCCGGAGTACTCAAATCCTACCGGATTAATAAGGCCCGTAATTGGCATCAACGAGTGGACCAGCTTCAACACTGGCAACCTGACTTTGTGTCTCCAGCCAGTTGATAAGTGCAGTGCGGTCTTCTTCAGTTGCTTTTCCGTAACTGGCGAATGGGGCAACAAAGAATGAAACTTTGCCTTGGCTGTCGGCGCCACCACCAATACACAGGTTACGGGATTCAACCTGGTTAATCAGCTCTTCAAGCAGTTGGTCGTAGCCTTTGGCATCTGAGGTTGGGACGGCGAAATGAAGCTCAAAGCCAGTAACGGCAAACTCACCCAGATATAGCTTTTTGCGCAGACGGCGCGACTTGTTTTTCAGTGAATCAAATTTGATTTTGTTGTTCATCCAGTTATCTCCGGATCGGGAAGTCCTGGCGAGTATACGCCGGGTTGGCTGGTACAGGAAGGGCGAGCAAAGTTAATTGACCTTTAAATAGTGAAAACTTAATTAACAATTTCAGCTGCGAATAATTTTATGTTTAGCCAATAGCTCAATGTGGTGAGTACTTTTGTGTGTAGATCAAATGGGTGGAGATATCGAATAGACTAAAGTTGTTTATTCCTATCGATGTTATTAAAGTATTTTCATGGCGCTCGAAATGTGCCACATGAATGTTATATTAATTTACGGGAATAAGAATCACCTTATAGAAACAGAATCAAACATAGGGATAGAAGGTTGCATTATGAAAAGGAACAGTTGGCTGTCATTCACCGTGATATTGCTGGGCACACTTGTATTGACAGGCTGTGCCAGCCGCGGGCTTACAACGTCAGAAGTCGACAATTTAAAGCAAGAGTTCGACAGTGGTATTCGATATGACAAAGTCAGAATCATTAATAAAGATGCAAGTGGTGAGAAAGAATTTACCGCAGAAGTAAAGCGGCTGAGCAGTGGCTCTGAAAAGTTACTGACGAGTGTGATTAAAAGGCCGTTTGTCATCAACCATAAAGTTTACTATCCCGATGGCCTCTATCTGGATGATTTTTCCAGCGACGGTGATTTCGTGGACTGGGGGGATTTTGTCCATGAGCTTTGCCACGTATTTTCCTACGAGATGGGGCTGACATCAGATAAACATAAAGGTGCTGCATACAACTGGCGTTACGGTTTAAAAGAACAACTGACGATTGCTCAGGACGAACTATACCGGATTCCTGGCCCGTCAGTTTTGCCGGTAGATGCACAGCTGAATGATTTCTACTTTGAACAGCAGTGTGAATTTTTCCGGGCGTATGCGATGTATAAAAATGACCCGATATTCGATTCCTACCGGATTCTTCTCGAAGAAGGAGTTAAGTCTGTCGGTGGCTCGGCCAGAACCCTGGATACTTTCGTCAACGCTTCCCAACAGCAGCAGAACATTCTTTTAAAAGGAGGATGGAGCCTGCCTCCTGGTCAATCGGAAACAACATTGGTTGCAAGAACCCGTACCGGTGGAGAGCCAATTAAAACGCCGCAGCTGTTCAGGGTTTGGTCTACATCATTGGACGCCAGAGATGTTCCTTTCAGGTTTAAAGTTGACGGTAGAACGACCATACATCCCCATTGGGAAGGGGGCTCTATATTCCTGGAGGGCAAAGAGATCACCATTCTGCGTGGGCAAGGAGGAGAGATTTTCCGCGGGGAATGGCAAATTGAGGCGTCACCAAAAGTAAGTGCTATTTCTTCAACTGCTTTTGTATTTCCCGCTAAAAATCCAGTGACCAATGTTGCACTGTTCAACGAGCCAAAACAGTTTGTGGCAGAGATAGGGGTTGGCTCGCGTCATTCTTGCTCGAAGAATGTAAAAGTTGGACTGAATGTTGACGGTTCAGCAGTGCTGGACAGCAAGAACAAACCCATGCTGTTTGCCCCAGGATCTAGCGTGATTGGATTGGGTAAGTCTATCGTTGCCAGCGTTGTTGCACCGGGTTGCCCGGCTGATTATACGGTGAATATTTCCATCAAGATTGCCAAACCTTAGGCCTGAAAGATCCCCGATATAAAAAGAGAGCCGGTAAAGGCTCTCTTTTTTTATGAGCATCAGTGTGCCAAATAACGACTTATGCGAAAGCGTCCTGAAGCGGTGGAACAACCTGCTTCTTGCGGCTCAGTACGCCGTCCAGCCATACACGGCCGTTTTCGGTTTCTTTACCGTATGCACGTTCAACAATGGCAACGTCATCAGACACAACCAGCAGCTCAGAGCCTTCTTTCATGATGTCTGTCAGCAGCAGCATTACTGAGTGGCGCTGGCCTTCTTCTTTCAGAACAGCGATATCTGCTTCCAGCTCTGCTTTGATTTCATCAAATACAGACAGGTCAACCACTTCCAACTGGCCGATACCTACCAGGTTACCATTCATGTTGAAGTCTTTGTAATCACGCATTACCAGATCACGAATAGGTGTGCCGGCTACAGCAGACTTAACGTTGAACATTTCCAGGCCCAGGCCTTTGAAATCTTCGATACCGACGATTTCAGCCAGGTCTTCAACGCAACGGATGTCAGCAGTGGTGCAGGTTGGTGATTTGAAGATCACGGTATCGCTCAGGATGGCGCACATCATGATGCCTGCGATTTCTTTTGGAATCTCAACACCGTAGAAGTCGTACATCATTTTGATAACGGTGTTAGAACAACCAACCGGACGGATCCAGCACTCCAGCGGAGTTGACGTAGTCAGGTCACCCAGTTTGTGGTGATCGACAATACCCACGATAGTCGCTTCAGCGATATCGTCAGGTGCTTGAGTCAGTTCAGAGTGGTCAACGATGTAAACTTCTTCGCCAGCGTAGCTGAGTTTGAGTTCAGGTGCTTCGAAACCAAAGCGATCCAGAATGAACGCAGTTTCAGGAGAAACATCGCCCAGACGGGTAGCTACTGCAGGTTCGCCGATTTGGTTTTTCAGGTACGCAAGTGCAATCGCACCACAGATTGAATCAGAATCCGGGATTTTGTGTCCCACTACATACATTGGCATATCTATTTCTCATCATGCTCACAAAAAACGGAAGCATTCTATCAGAGCATAAGTCACAGGGCACACTAAGAAATGAACAGAAAGTTCATTTTACTACTAAGGTCGGGTATTTCTGTTCTGAATGTGTAATGAATGTATTGTTTCGCAACGCAATAACTTTCGTTGTTTCAACAGTTTTCGTGCAGATAATTGACACAATTCTGTCTTTTGCATGGAGAGATAGAGTTATTCTCAGCCCGTTGCGGCGAGGCCGCTTTTTTCTGGAAAAGTAGAACAATGAACACGAAAAAATGGGTTGCCAAGCTTTGCCTTGCGTTGAGCCTTCTTGGCGGGGCTCAGCTTGCTCATGCTGATGATGATTTTACCCTTGGTCGTACTATCCTGCTGGGTAAAAGTGACCATGCAGCAAAAATCCCACTGGTAGTTTGCCGTCGTACTGACGCTATTCAGGTGAAAGCGGAAAAAGGCCTGTTCCTTCAGAAGGTAAAGGTTAACTTCCGAAACGGCGAATCAAAAACCATCCAGTTCCAACGTTGGCTGAAAGAAGACAAAAAAACTGCGTGGCGTGAGTTTGCCTACAAACGTTGCGTAAAAAGTCTGGAAGTTTACGGTAAAGCCAAGGACAGAGACTCTACTGCTGGCGTACGCGTTTACGGCCGCGATTAAACCGAAATAATACGAACAGACACCTCGCAAATTGCGGGGTGTTTTTTCTTGGTAAAATGACAAAATCGTCATGTTAGTGATAGCGGGGCGTCAGAGCCCCCGCGCAATACTCATCATCAAATACACAACAACCAGTGATAGGTGATGAAATGAAAACGCTAACAAAACTCGTAACTGCTGCTGTTATTGCATTGTCCAGTTCAGCTGTAATGGCAAAATCACTGCCATACGGCTCAAGTTATACGCCTGTAATTGAATCTAGGGCAATTCAGGTCACGCCTGCAGACAACAAAAAAGATGCGTTCAACCGCGCTATTGTCCAGCTTCAATCCCTGGAGGCTCAGTCTTCCTCCCAATTGAGAAAATCGCTTAAAGTTTGGTCGCCTAACTACATAAAACCTTATTCCTTGCACTTAAAGGAAAATGGTTATGTAACAGTGGATGAGCGTATGAATTCCAATGGTAACTTGGAATACGTAGGGGTTGTAAACGTCAGATTCCACTATTTAAACCGGGATTACCGTTGATAATTGGGTAAGTGACACCCAGCTGTTCACAGCTACTGGGTGTCATGATCTTATTATTAGTATCTGTTAATGAAATCCCATATCAGTTGTTTTTGTTTATGTGCTAACTTTGAAGGGCTAATGCCCTAAATTTAAGAGTTTTTATGAATTGATTCCGGACTTTAGTTGGGGATGGGATGAAATTACTTGTCATAGAAGATGAAATTAAAGCTGGTGCATATCTTAAAAAAGGGCTGACAGAATCTGGTTACGTTGTTGATCTGGCTTCAGATGGAGTTGACGGTTTGTATCTTGCAACCGACGGGGATTACGATCTGATTATTCTGGATATTATGCTGCCGAAACTGAATGGGTGGCAGATTCTCAAGACTCTTCGAAGCAGTGGAATAAGCACGCCGGTAATCATGCTTACGGCAAAAGATCAGGTTGACGATCGTGTAAAGGGATTTGAATTGGGCGCAAATGATTATCTCATTAAGCCCTATGCTTTTGCGGAACTTTTGGCAAGGATTCAGAACATTCTGCGTAATTTCTCTCCGCCAAACGGGGAAGGAACCGGGAATGACATCATCAGAATCGCTGACTTAGAGCTGGACGTTTTAAAACGAATTGCAAAGCGCCAAGGAGAGGTTATCCACCTTACAGCGAAAGAGTTTCTACTGTTAGAGCTGCTTATGCGCAAAGAGGGACAGGTACTCTCCCGAACTACCATTGCTTCTTTGGTGTGGGATATGAACTTCGACAGCGATACGAATGTTATTGATGTCGCAATCAAACGAATAAGAACTAAAATTGACAAGCCGTTTGAGCATCCACTGATACATACGATTCGTGGAATGGGCTACAAACTGGAGGATATCAGTTAGTGGTTTTTCTTCCATTCCGTTCTATGAAAAATCGGTTGATTGTGATGTTTCTGGCTTTTTCTGTTTTGGTTTATCTGCTTATTGCTTCAATTCTTGAGACCTCCCTAAAACACCACTTTTATCAACAGGATTTTCAGCATGCGCAAAAAAAGTTTGAGTCAGTAAATTGGCTGAAACTGAGAGAAGAACCTCCTGAGAGGATTATTGAATCTGTCAATCTGGCTGTTGATTTCTGGATAATCAGTAACGAAGAAATTATAGGTACAAATTCAGGCATACCCCTTGAACCGGGTATGCCTGAAGCGTTTTTGAACGACTTTAAGCAAGGGGAAAAATCCCCTGATTGGCACCAAAATAATTCAGTGTACCGTCCGTTTGTCTTTGATGCCGGCAGCTCTATTTACGTTTTAATGGTGTTGGAAATTAATGAACACATTAATTTCTTCCGCCAATTGAGAACCATCTTGCTGTGGTCCGTTGGGATAGTGGCGCTACTGGCTGTAGCGTATAGCATTGTGGTTGTCCATTTGGGTTTAAAACCAATCAGGGTGGTTCAAAATCACCTCAAACAGGTAAGTACCAACAACCTGGATGTTGTTATTCCTTTAGACAATCTGCCTGTTGAGTTACGTGACCTTGTACAGGTGCAGAATGACATGTTGCACAAGCTGAGGCTCGGTTTTAGCAGATTGTCCGAATTTTCGTCAGATATTGCCCATGAGCTAAAAACCCCCTTATCAAACATCAGTACCCAGTCTCAGGTAACACTGTCATCTCACCGAAGCGCTGAAGAATATCGAGAGGTTCTGCTGTCCAATCTTGAGGAAATAGGGCGGATCTCGAAGACTATTGATGACATTTTATACATCGCAAAGGCTGAAAATTCTTTAATTCTTACTCATGATGTTCCAGTAAATGTGAGGGATGAAATAGAGAGAATTGTGGATTTCTTCAGTATTTTAGGGGATGAGAAAAGTGTCTTCATCAAGACAGTCGGTGATGCTGTTTTATCGATGGACAAAAATATGCTGGAAAGGGCTGTCAATAACCTGCTTTCAAATGCCCTGCGCCATGCTGATATGTCTTCAGTTATCAACATCCGGATAGAGGATGCTACCCATTGTGTATTTGTGTCAGTCGAAAATACAGGTGATGTGATTCCTTCAGCAGCGTTGCCCTTTATCTTTGACCGATTTTATCGCGTAGACAAATCAAGGAGAAATGACGGCTCAATTGGCGGGGGACTTGGTTTGGCGATAACCCGCTCAATCATGGACGCCTGCGGTGGAAGAATCTCCGTCATTTCAGAAAATGGCAGTACTAAGTTCACGTTGGAATTTCCTAAGTAACACGCATAGCGTGTAGATGCTGGTAGGGTTATTCTGGCAGTCTGCCGGTATTGAGTTTTGAAGAAAAAAGCCGCTGAAATCAGCGGCAAGAAAGTAAAACGAGAGGGATTATTTAGCGAAAATTCAATAGGTCAGTTTACTGAAACTTTTCCAATCATACCTGCCTCCAGATGGCCGGGAATCAAGCACGCAAAATCTACGTCACCGGACTTGCCGAATTTCCATATAAGTGAAGAAATCTGGCCAGGCTTTAGTGAAATCATATTGGTTTCAGTATGTTGCATTTTGGGCATCTTACGCATCATTTCAGCATGTTCACTCATTTCCTCTTTTGTCCCAATGACTAACTCATGGGGTATGAGTCCTTCGTTTTTAATGAACAACCGCACAGTTTCACCTGACTTCACGGAAAAATTTTCCGGTGTAAAACGCATGGTATCCAGCATTGAAATTTCAACGGTTTTGGTAACGTCTGCTGCGTGGCCTGGCATCCCGACAGATGAATGTCCTTCACTGCCATGTGAGTGCATCATATCTTCCATCATGTCCATGTGTTGCTTCTGTCCTGTGCCATGACCTTCATTGTGTTTACCCCCCGCCTGTGCAAAACCGGATAACAGGGTAAATGCCAAAGCTACGGCAATTGTTGATTTCTTTTGCATAGATCTTTCCTTCAAGCGGTGAGAATTAGAACCAAAGGCGTAAACCTGCAGCCCAATAGGTTTCATCTGATGTGTTACTGCTTTCTTTGCCGAAGTCTGTTTGCCATTCAATACCGATATAAGGCGCAAACTTTCGAGACACCTCATAACGCAACCTTAATCCGGCTGAGATGTCTGGAGTCAGTTCATTGATGTGCCATTTTTCTTGGTCTTTGCTATAAGCGCTGAGCTCTATAGAGGGTTGTGCGATCAATTTTTGCGTGAGCAAAATGTCATATTCAGCAGCAAGATCTATTGCCAATTGCCCGTTTTCACTTGCAGAGGCCATCGCATCCACTTCAAACCAGTAAGGTGCAAGGCCCTGAACGCCGGCAGTGAGCCAAAATTGGCCGTTGTCGTTAACGGTGTCATAACGAATTCCGGCCTGAGAATCCCAGAAAGAAGCTATTGCGTGACGCCAAAGCAGGTTTGATGAGGATTCTTCCAAATTGCCTTCCTCAATGTCTCCTTCACTTTGAAGTACCAGTTTGTCGTAGTCACGACCGAAGAATATTTCGCCCTCATAATTGAAAATGTCTTCACCGTCGTGGTTTTGGTACTCAAGCCGGTCGAATTTCGCTCCCCAAATACTCTTTTCATCAGCCAATACCAAGACACGCGGTCCTTTCAGTGCGTAGGGGTCGGAATCCAGAGTGAAGCCTCCTGAATAAGCATCAGGGTCTCGGACCGCCCTTGAGGTATTCGCTTCATTACTCATTCCGTGCCCACTATGAGTAGCCGATTGAGCGTATACATTGGCAGTTAGTGTTAAGGCTAACGTCACTGCCATGGTGAGTAAGTTACTGGCGTGTTTTAGCGCAGGTTTCTTGTACATTAAGTTTTTCATGAGACCACGACCTCCCGGAACATTCCGGCATCCATGTGAAACATCAGGTGACAGTGCCATGCCCATCTTCCAAGGGCATCTGCCGTGACCAGGAAACTGACCCGTTGGGCGGGTTGTACGGGGATGGTGTGTCGTCTGGCCAGGAATTTACCGTCCGGGCTTTCAAGTTCGCTCCACATTCCATGCAGGTGCATTGGGTGAGTCATCATAGTGTCGTTGTGGAGAATGACCCTGACGCGTTCGCCATAGCTGAAATGGACTGGGGTCGAATTACCAAATTCAACACCATCAATTGACCAGATATAACGTTCCATGTTTCCGGTCAGGTGAAGTTCGATTTCGCGTTCTGGCGGTCTCGGATCCAGTGGCCCATCCAAGGTTTGGAGATCGGCGAGAGTCAATACCCGTCTACCGTTATTTCGCAGGCCTACGCCGGGGTCATCGAGGTTGGTTCTTGGACTATCTACCCGCATGTCCACGCTTGGGCCAAATTCTGTGGAGGCGTGACGCACTGTCGGACTGGGCTTAGTTTTGCTTGAACCGCCCATTGAGGAATGGTTCATGCTACCGTGATCCATGCCGTCCATGTTGCCGTGACCCATATCGCCATGATCCATGCCGTCGTGTTTCATGTCCCCCATCATGTCTGCCATGGAGAGTCTCTGGATGGGATCAGGTTCTGGGACAGGTGCGGTCAGTCCGGTGCGGGTTGCCAGTGTTCCGGCAGCAAAGCCTGTTCTATCCATTGACTGGGCAAAAACGGTGTAGGCATCGTCAGAAGGCTCTACAACCACATCATAGGTTTCTCCCGGACCAAACCTGAACTCATCGACGTCTATGGGATGGAGATTGATACCGTCACACTGCACAACTTTCAGTTTTAAGCCCGGTATCCGTACATCGTAGAACGTGTTGCTTGCGCCGTTGATGAAGCGCAGCCTGACTTTTTCTCCTTTGCGAAAAAGACCCGTCCAGTTTCCATTCGGTGTAGTACCGTTCATGAGGTAGGTGAGGGTGGCTGCAGAGAGATCTGCGAGATCAGTCTGACTCATCCTCATACTGTTCCACATGTTTTTATCTGTCAGGGTTGATACCAACCCTTCTTGCTGAACCTGTTTAATGTTGTCGAATAATGTAGGCTGAATAAAATTGTAATAATCGCCTTGCATTTTCAGGTTATTAAAAACGGTATGGGGATTGTCATCAGTCCAGTCTGATATAAGGATTGTTTGTTCTGAATCGTACTGAACCGGATCAGTATTTTGTGGTTCGATAATAATGGCACCATACATTCCGGTAAGTTCCTGCATCCCAGAATGGGAGTGGTACCAGTACGTTCCGTTTTGCTGGACCCTAAAACTATAGGTAAACGTTTCGCCAGGCTTTATGCCAGGGAAACTGATACCGGGAACACCATCCATCTGGAAAGGTAAAATAAGGCCATGCCAATGAATGGACGTATCCTCTTTCAGAAGATTGGTCACTTTTATGGTTACGGATTGCCCTTCTTTAAGGCGAAGTGTCGGGGCAGGAATAGAACCGTTAATGGTGGTGGCAAATCTGGGATTGCCAGTGAAATCCACCACTGATTCTTGTACTACCAGTTCAATAACTTCGCCGGATAGTTCCGGGATACTGTCTACTTTTTTACTTTGAATCTTTGCCCAAGCCGGGGACAACATTGGAGATATTCCCGTTAGAACCCCCCCTAATGCCAGGCCTTTGACAAATTTTCGCTTTGATTGGTCGACGGGTGAACCCATATTCTGACTCCATTCAGTCTTGAATTGTGTACGCCCAACCACTCTATTTTTTAACTGATTTCTCTATCGTGACTTCAAAATTACAAAACTGTCATTTTGCATGGAACATGTATCAACTGGGGCTGGTTATATTTCCCTGACAGCAATCAGTAGTGTTCAAAAGAATTCGTGTTTAGTTTGTAATTCACTGTCTCAATTTTGGTTTGACTTCAAATTATTGATAATTCGTAGAATGTGATTTCTCAATATCTATCAGTAGGATAAGGGGAGGTGCAATGTAGCTTCCTACTAAAGTCTAATGTCAGCCCTCCACTCGCTCTGTCTACGGTGTCTGGATAAAAACTAAAATAATATTTGAGGTGAGTGCGTTGACGTTTTGCTTTTGGTGTTGTTCTGAAAAACTATTGTTGTAGCCCTGATGTAATATCTGCCCGCTTTTTGGGGATTATAAAAATTTAACTAAGATACTTCGTTATTCAGGGAGCGATATCAGAATGGTTAGCAGTAATTCGGTACATCATAAAAGCATTGCCGTATGGGGTGGTGTCTACACGGTATTTACCGCTGTTTTAACTTTCTTTCTTTCTTTGGGGTGGTCAGGAATCTTGTTTCCGTTGTCAGCCGCACTGTTTACTGTAGTTTGCGTTTGGTTGGTATATACAGGCAGTACAAAAAAAGACGAATTACAGCAGTCGTCAGACTCTTCCCTGGTGCTGGACCCGAATACCGCTCAGCAACTTTCAGTCAATGCTACCCATAATGCCATCGCGGCTGCTGAAGTTTCCCATACGCTTGATATGCTGAAAATGAAGATTGGCCGCCAGTTTGAATCCATCGTACATATCAGCCATACGTCCGGGGAAGTCTCTGCGACGCTGGTGGCAAATGGAGAGACCGAGCAGCTAACCGTTTCTTCAGCAGCAGAAATGCGAAAAGCCAGCGATGAAAGTTCGAAATCCCTGGCTTCATCCATCGAAGACATGCGCCGTATCAACTCCAAAACCAGTCTGGCGTCAGAGCAAATCAAATCTTTGGATGCCAACGTAAATAAAGTCAGTGCGGTAGCCAAAACGATTGATGACATTGCGGACCAAACTAATCTTCTGGCATTGAATGCAGCTATAGAAGCTGCCCGCGCCGGCGATCAGGGACGAGGATTTGCTGTTGTGGCAGATGAAGTCCGCACGCTGGCAAAACGTACATCCGAAAGTACAGAAGAAGTTGCACAAATAGTGCGGGAAATCCTTTCAGAGTCTGCTGCAGTAATGGCTCATATCAACGATCTTTCCGGCGATGTAGACAAGGGAACAAACAGCATAGAGCAAGTAGGGGAAACTCTGCATGGTTTATCGGGACTGGCACACAATGTAGAAAACAATATCGCCAGGATTGCGGAAGGATCGACGAAAAATCAGGCCAGCCTGGAACAGATTCATGAAGCGTTGATGGAAGTACGCCAGGATATCGAATTCAGCTCTGAAGAGATGAGCAAGTTAACCGGTTCAGCCCAAATGTTGATGGATATGGCCGAGTATGGCAATGCTGTGTTCACTGAGCATAACCCAGACAGCGTTCACCAAAGTTTCTTTAATGCAGCCAGTGCGGCCAGAGACAAAATGCAGTTGCTATTAGAACAAGCCATAGACAATGGTGAAATTTCAACCCAAGATTTGTTCAGCAACAAATATGTACCGATTCCCAACACAAACCCTCCCAAATTCAGTTCTCAATTTGATGAACTTTGCGACAGGTTGTTGCCCTCCGTTCAAGAACATGTGCTTGAGGAAGATACACGGGTTATCTACGCCATTGCTACAGACCGAAATGGATATGTACCAACCCATAACAACCGTTTTTGCCAGCCCCTGACGGGGGATTACGACAAGGATATGGTTGGCAACCGTACCAAACGTATTTTTGATGACAGAACTGGATCCCGCTGTGGCAGCCATACCCAGACAATGCTTTTGCAAACTTATAAACGTGATACTGGGGAAGTCATGCATGACCTGTCTGTCCCAGTGTTTGTAAAGGGACGTCATTGGGGGGGGTTACGTATGGGGTACATGCCGCCAGAGGCATAACAATCATCGCTTCAAAACTGTGACCGTCAGTGTACTTATTTTTGCTGCGTGGAATCTCGGCAATGATAGAATGCGGCGCAATTCTTCCCCCATACTTTTAGTGGGGAAAAAATAAACGTCGTATTGTCTGAGGTCTTACAACATGGCTTACACTCTTGAAGAAGCGACCGAACGGTTTGGCCTGCCAGCAGAGTATATCCAGGCTTCTCTCGCTTCCGGCCGACTGTCTGAAATGTCTTATTTTGAACTGGCAAAACTGAAGTCTTACTACATTCAGATGCAGTCCTCTGAGGATGAAACGGATGAACAGGTGATTGCCAAACTGATCGCCGTGTACGGGGAAGAGCGTGTTAAAGAAAAGCTCGCGTGTGGAATGGATCCTTATGAACTTATACGAATGGCCAAGAGGTAGTGTTGCTTAACCTTGCTATTCCATTAGGTAAAGCTGGGCATGCATTGCCCAGCTTTTTCAATACTCTGTGACCCTACTGCACTGGATCTCTGATACCGAATCCTTTTGTAAACAGACCAGAAGTTGCTTTTGTGGTGTACGATATAACACTATTTCCCCAACTTCGGTGTCCATGCTGGTTAGTTTTTCTTTAGACAAGGCATTTAATTTTGGGGTTTCTATAAAGTTGTTTTCGAAGTTAGGTGTCATAGACAGTAACAGTCCAGTAATTACTCCTACCACCAGGGCATTTGTCCCTATTAACCAATTGATAAAATGACTTTTTCTTTTGTATAGATGTGATATTTCGCCGGTGCTACTCATTTGGCTGTTATCAAAATCTGTCGCATCAAAATATTCATTCCTTTTTTGCCGTGCTGATTCGTTCTTTTTTTCGTTCACAACATTGCGAGATTGTTTTTTTAAGAGATTATCATTGTAAAAAATCTCACTTAATGGAGCTTCTAAAAACTCCGGTTTTACAGTGAGTTGATAGCCAATTTTTGGAATGGTTTTAATTATGTCCCTATTGCTGTCTCCAAGCGCATTTCGTGTGTTTTTTGCTGTTTGATTAATTGTACAGTTATTAACATACGTACCTTGCCATATTACTGCCTCCAATTCCTCTCGCGATGCTGGGTCAGGATATTTTTCGATAAGATAAGAAAGGAAATCCGCTTCTCTTTTTCTTAAATTGACTGACGTTGTTCCTTCTTGAATTTGAAGAGATTTTGGACAAAATTTCACACCGCCTAAATTATATCCGAAGAAGTTAGGACGAGGCTCCGGATTTTCATTGATCTCGGCCATAAGCTCACTTTTATTTTTCAGTGATTGAACAACTATTTCATGTGCGATCTATCAATTAAGGATAGACACTATATTTGAAATCAACAAGATGACGTTAATGCCTTAGAAATACTACAAATAAAAAATAAATGAAATACCTTTTCATACATTGAGGTGAAAATAAAAATACAAATTAAAAACAATGGGTTATGGCTAGCATTGGTTAATTCTGAACAACTATTTTGCTTTTTTTTTACTTCGTACCCTAACGGCTTTTGGGTTTAGGGTCTAAAGTCTTCTTAGGAGTGAGAAAAGTTTCATATCAGAGACAGTAGTCTCGGAAGCAGTTGGATGATACGGGCAACTCCTTGTACGGAAATTTAAGAATATTATTCCATACATTCAATTAGTTAATGCTGTAGAGGGTTAAGGCTATGATGAAAGGACTGACACTGCGTTTGGAAAAGATTGCCGGAGCTTTATCAGGCTATGTACGGGATAACCGTGGGGTGACAGCCATTGAGTACGCAATTATAGCAGTCGCTATTTCAGCGATTGTGATCGCTGTATTTAACGGTGACTCAGGAATACAAGGTGCTTTGGACAGTGCTTTGGGAACCATTTCCAGTAATATCCAGAGTGCCGGTGGTACAACGCAATAATAATATCGTTACGTACCAGTATGGTGAACAGTTCTGGTTGATTTTGTCAATTGGATCTGGCGATTGAAAATACCACTGTAGCCATCAGGGTCGTACTACTTTTATTACTTTTATTGGCCTGTCTTCAGGATGTTCGCAGCAGGTTTATATCTGGTTGGGTAGTCGTCTCCTCGATGTTGGTAGCACTCGCTCTGTTCACACTGCAGAGCGGGCCTTTCGAAATGCTGCTGCTGAGTATAGTCGTCCTTATATTGGGTGTTGTTGCTTCAAGGCTCAATGTTTTAGGAGGTGCTGACAGTAAGCTGCTTGCTGCATTGGTACTCGTTATTAATCCAGCTCACTGGTCGTTGTATTTACTTGGATTTATGGTCGTGACAGCCTTTACCGTACTTTCCGTTGTGCTTTTGCGTTATATCGAGCAAGACGCAGGCTTGGCCCGTATCCCCTTGATACCAGCAATTGTGCTGCCGGCGGTTTTATTGAATTTGATGTATACATTGGGGTGAGCGATGAATTCAAAAGCCATATTTCTCTTTGCCTTTATCGCGATATTTGCTGGTGCATTCACCCTGTTTGCAACAGAGGATGAACCGGAAGTTAAGCCTGTTGCTGTGCCTCCTGAACCTAAAGTTAACATGTGGATAGCCGGAGCTGAAATTGATATTGCCGAGCATATCACCCATGAAAATTTCGACCTGATAATAGTCCCTCTTTCAGAAGCGCAGTCACATGGAATCAGTGCCAGTTACGAGCTGAATATTCCGGAAGGTTCGATTTCGAAAAGCAAGATAATGCCAGGGGAAACAGTTACCCAGAACCATGTCGTTACGCCAAACAGCAGTGAATATATTGATTTGGTGATAAAACCGGAAATGGTGCCCTTTCCACTGGCGATAAATAACCCCTCTGTAACGCTTACCACGCTGAGCCCAGGAGACTTTGTTGACGTAGTTATCCTTACGTCATCTGAGAAAAACGTGGTTCAGGATCGGATGCGGTCTGCATTCAGAAGCCTTGAAGTATCCCCCTTGTTAATTGAAAAGCGTGTTTTGGCCGTCAAGAAAGTTGTGTCAGATGAAAACAATACACTGCAATCAGCCTCGGTGCTGCTTGAGCTGTCCCGGGCAGACGTCGCCAAAATGATCATTGCGCAAAGGGTGGGGGAAGTTGAGTTGTTTAAATCTTCCAGTCCAGAAGCCGCAAGTCAGAGCCGGGCTGCGACCAGAGATGTTTTAGCAGGATATCATGCAGTTAAAGAGCTGCGGGGAACACAACGACCTAAGGAGCTTTAATGGTGAGGTTAAAGCAGCGTTTTTGTTCAATTGCAGCAATACTCTTTGCCTTATTTTTAGGAATCGCCCCGAATCAGGTATTCGCGGAAATACTGATGAATATTGGGGTGGATGAAGCCAGGACTCTCTCTTTTAGGGAACCCATAGATACGGTTTTTATCACAAACCCGGACATTGCTGATTACCAAGTGATCAGTGAAAGCAAGATTGTTGTCTTTGGGCGAAAAGTGGGAAACAGCTCTTTGTTGGTGTTTTCAAAAGAAGGCAAAACTTTGGCGAACAGGAAATTAGTCATTAACAAAAGCCTGACGCATATCCAGCAACAGGTACAGTTAAGATACCCTGAGTTGTCTATTTCCATCTTTAATCTTGATGAACAAGTAGTTATCAGCGGAATTGTTCCTACAGTTGAAGCAAAAGAAAATATCTATTCCCTGGTTGGTGAGCTGCTTAAAAAAGACAAAAATGATTACAAAATAAACTGGGATTTGGGGGATAAACAGCTTGAGATAGAGTTTATGACCCGCCGCAGGTATGACGGGCTGGTGGACAATCTGGAAATTGCCACCTCTAAACAGGTCAACGTCAAATTATCGGTTGCTGAGGTATCCACGGCTTACATCGAAGAGCTTGGGGTGAAATGGGGGTCTATCCTGGGTGATGGTCAATTTGCTGGCAATGGCCAGTTTTTTGATTTTGTTCGTGATATCAGTGCGAAGGATATCGCCGCATTTATCTCAGCGGTAAATGACGACAACATCGGTCAAATTTTGGCTGAACCCAACCTTTCGGTCATTTCCGGGGAAACAGCAAGTTTTCTTGTAGGGGGCGAACTGCCAATCGTCACCTTTTACGATGATGCGTATCAAATTACCTATAAAGAATTTGGCGTCCGGCTGGAAGTCGCCGCAAAAGTTTTGCGTGATGACAAAATCAAATTGTCCTTGATGCCGGAAGTATCCTCCTTGGATGAACAATTCAAGTCCGACCTTCTGGAAATACCGGCATTCAAAACCCGACGGGCCAGAACGACTGTTGAGTTAGGAAACGGAGAAAGCTTTGTGCTTGGCGGGCTGTTAAGTACAGAAGAAAAGGAGTCGTTGGCAAAAATTCCCTTTATTGGGGATATCCCAATTCTTGGTTCGCTGTTTCGCCATACAAAAACAGAACGCCGCAACACAGAATTAATCATTGTGGCAACGGTTAACCTGGTGGAGCCAATTTCATCGCGGGAAATAAAGCTACCCACAATGAGGCGTACATCAATATTGAACAGATGGTTCGCTATACCCCAAAAGGCTCCCCAGGATGTAAAGCGATGGGCGGCAGAGATTATGGCTGAGGGAGGGTTCCGTGAATGAATAAGATCTTATTGCTGTTCATGCTCTTTATGTATGGCTGTGCAGATGTCGTTACGGGACCGGAATTAAAGGTTTTCCCTGTGACCCAAACGTGGTCAATGATGAACGGGCAAGGCAGTTGGAAAACGCAAAAAAACACGCTGAAACAATTGCTTATCGATAATAGAGAAACGCTGGTAACCCACCCGGTTAAAATCTATTGGAATTCATCAAAAGGGAAAAAACTGGCTGATTATTCAGAACATTGGTTGCTGAAAGCCGGGGCTCAGCCGGGACACATTTCATTAGTCTCAGGCAGCCGTTTCAAAGAAAGCTTAATTTCTATTGTTTCCACCCACTATGAGGTTGCTGTACCCAACTGTAGCCAAACGCAAATCAGTCTTACGCCGAAGCGGCCTCCGGTTGAATTAGGGTGTTATACGGAAGCCATGCGCTGGAAAAGCCTGGTAGCACCGGAAGATATGATCGCCGCACCGATCGCTGTTTATTCGTCAAAGTAGGGGGATGTCATATGTTTGATCTGGCTGAACTGCTGAAAAAGGACTCACCTCAGCAGCGAGCTGATACCACAGTAAATACAGTGTTGTTTTTCCAGACCCCGGAATGCAGTGACCTCGTACTGGAGGCGTATCGTTTTGAGGGTATTGGCGACCCTGCGGTACTGGATAATCGTGATACCAATATCGCAAAGTATGTCGAGAACCACCAGGCAGAAATAGTCCTGGTAGAGCTGAACACCAGTTCAGATGTAGGTAAAGATGCAGAAAGAATCAGCCACCTGCTGCCAAACAACGCATCAGTGATCATTATCGGCAGTGAAGATGCCATTTCAACGATTCGTGCGTTGAAAGCTCTGGGTTTTTACTACTTATTCTGGCCTGTGACTAAGCAGGAACTGATTGATTTCGTTAAAAGTGTAACGGAGAACCGGAACCGGCAAATAGGTGTGGGCCAAAACAGGAAGGCCAAACATGTCGCGCTTGTCGGGACAAAAGGAGGCGTAGGGTGCTCTTTGTTGTCAGCAGAAGTGTCTTATGTTTTTGCTGATGACAAGAAGTCAGGTTGTGTGCTGGTTAACCACAACTACGCCGGTGGCAACCTTGACATCATGCTGGCAAAGCGTGACCTGGAGAAACGGGAACTGCAGTCCGGTACACTGGCTGCAACATTGGATGGCAATGCTGCCCGGTCATTACTCACCAAGATTGGCGAGAGGCTGGAATATCTGGCCCTGGGATCGGAAGAGGTAAACCACAGTGAAGTGAGGGAACTGACAGAAACTGTGGTCGAGCTTGTCTCCAAAGATGCAAATTTTGTGGTTGAGGATCTGTCGTCATCGGTTTCTTTTTTCAGGGATCCTGGCTGGCTATGCGACAAATATGATTGCATCGTGCTGATCCTTGAACCCACCGTTTCATCCCTCCGAGAAGCCGCGATTCTAAATATCGAATTGAACAAGCACCGAAAAGATCATCATGACCACGCAATCCGGATTATTACAGTTCTCAATCACAACAGGCCGGAAAAAAGCGCCTCAATAACAGATGCTGAAATAGAAAAATATTTGGGACATAAGCCGGATATTGTTTTGCCGTACGTCTCTTCGCTGAACGAGCAGATTTTGCGTGGTGAGCATATTTATTTGGGAAAGTCCCAGATGTCAAAGCAAATTAAGGGATTGGTGAAACTCATCATGGGTGAGGCCTTGGCGGAGAAAAGCTGGTTTGGCCGGTTGTTAGGGCGTTAGACAACGAAGTTTTGGGGGCAAGGGATGTTCGCGACAAAAGATGTGTACAGGAACCTTCGGCAAAGAATTTTTGATGTCATCGATGCAGAAGCATTGTCCAGCTTAACGAAGCAGCAGTTATCCAAACAGATTGGTGATGCGGTTGATGTAATGATTCAACAAGATCACCTTCCAATCCCGACCCTGCTGCGAAATGACTTCGTTAAAAACTTGTGTGATGAGCTCATAGGCCTGGGGCCACTCCAGAGCCTGATGGAAGATGAAAGCATCAGCGACATCATGGTTAACGGGCCTGACAACATCTTTATTGAACGCAAAGGTCTGGTTGAACTTTCAGACATTACCTTTGTTGATGAGCAACAACTGATCGAAATAGCGAAACGCATTGCGTCAAGGGTCGGGCGTCGGGTTGATGAATCTGTCCCTCTGTGTGATGCCCGTTTGGAGGACGGAAGCCGGGTAAATATGGTCATCCCGCCCATTGCCATAGACGGCACCTCCATATCGATCCGAAAATTCAAAAAACAAAAACTTGGCCTTGAAGACTTGATGAACCATGGGGCAATGAGCCCGGAAATGGCCAAGTTGATGGGGATTGCAGCGCGATGCCGGCTGAACATCGTGATATCCGGCGGTACGGGCTCCGGAAAAACTACTATGCTCAATGCCCTTTCAAATTACATTTCTGAAAGGGAACGAATTGTCACTATAGAAGATGCTGCGGAACTCCAACTCCAACAACCTCATGTTGTCCGCCTTGAAACCCGTACGGCTGGTATTGAGGGCTCTGGTGCTATCGGACAACGTGAGCTGGTCATTAACAGCCTCCGAATGAGACCGGACCGCGTTATCGTTGGGGAGTGCCGGGGAGCAGAAGCTTTTGAGATGCTCCAGGCGATGAATACCGGGCATGATGGGTCTATGACCACCCTTCACGCCAATACCCCCCGTGATGCTGTATCACGTATTGAAAGTATGGTGATGATGGCGACCTCCTCCCTGCCGCTGGAGGCAATCAGACGAACCATTGTCAGTGCTATCGATCTGATTATACAGGTCAGCCGCCTCCATGACGGGAGCAGACGCGTAATGAGCATCAGTGAAGTGATCGGCCTTGAAGGCCAAAGTGTTGTAATGGAGGAGATATTTCGTTTTCAGCCTACCGGACATGCGCATGAAGACAAAATTGATGGCCACTATGAAACATCCGGCCTGATGCAGAGGTCGGTACTTATGGAAAAAGCACAGTTTTTTGGTTTGCAGGCTGAATTATCCAGTGTGTTCCGGGGGCGGGTATGACAGCGTTACTCGCGAGCTTTAGTCTTGCCATGGGATTTGCCGTGCTGTTTGTGGCAATCCAGAATAGACGAAAGCGCATTGACTACCTGTCCAAATTGATAAAACTGGGTGACCGAATGTCGGTCGTGGATCAGAGTGTTGTTGACATAAAATCGTTGGGCAATATCTCGTTAACGCAGAGGCTGCAAGGATATTTTTTCGGCGTTATGGCCCCGGTAGGGGATAAGAAGCTGATAAAACTAACACTGTTCTACCTGGTTTTATTTGGTGTCTCCCTCTTCATCAACGACCAATACATAAAAGCGCCAATATGGATGGCTCTGTCCATATCTCTCCCTGTCATTACCCTTGTAGGAATCAAGTTACTTGAACGGATTGCAAGGAAGAAATTTGAAGAATCCTTTCCTGATGCCCTGAATATGATGGCCAGTGCAATTTCTGCAGGTGAGAGTTTAATGCACGCTATTATTTTTGTCGGGAAGTCCCTGGATACGACAGTGGGGAAAGAATTTAAATATATGGGGGAAAGGTTACAAATCGGTGAGCCTCCCGATCAAGTATTAAGGCGGGCCTGCCAGCGTGTCCCCTATTCAGAGTTCTTGTTCTTTGCCATAACATTGCGGGCAAATATAAACCGGGGTGGGCAACTCAAGTCGATTATCACTCGGTTAAACAGGCTTATGTTTGATGCAAGGGCGATTGAGCGGAAAAAAATGGCTATGACATCAGAAGCCAGGATGTCAGCAAAAATCGTTTGCTCAATTCCATTTATATTTTTGTTTATCTTGCGGTATCTGAGTCCGGAAAATTTTAACTACATTATAGGAGACCCGACAGGTAGATATGTCTTGTACTACGTGCTGGTCAGCGAAGCGATAGGTATGTTGATTATTGCCAGCTTGATGAGGAAAGTAAAATGAAGCTGGACTCTGATATTTTATTGCCCTTAACGATAGCGGCCCTAATCGCCTTAGTTCTGGCTGCGCTTGTTACCTATTTTCTGGATCGATTAAGAAGGGAATACAATATCAGCAGAATCCTGAGAATGAGGAAAAAGGCTGATAAAAACATCCAGTTGTATGAAGTCCTTGTCAATTACTCTGGAAATTTCTTCCAGAACCATAAAGAAGAGATAGAGCAAAAGCTGCTTGCCGCCGGGTTTTATGAGCCGTCATTGGTAAAACTGTATATGCCATTAAAGTACTTTTTAATGATTGCGGTAACTGCCGGGGTTTTCTTGTTCGGGAATATTATAGGAATCGAGTCCACAACAAATAAACTGATAGTCTCTCTTATTTTATTGGTCACAGTCATTGTTGGGCCTGACGCTTTTTTACGCTCGAGGAAGAAAAATCTGTCTGAAAAGGTCTCCTCTCAACTTCCGTATCTTTTGGATCTCATGGCTGTCTGCGTGCAGACGGGAATGACCATTGAAGCCGCAATGCAGTATCTGACGAAAGAGATGGCAAGCTTTGATAAAGATATCGCTTACATGCTGAAAAAAACGAACGACAGGGCAAGGGTTATTGGACTTGATAAATCCCTGAATGAATTATTGGGAAGAGTGCCAACCAATGAAATGCGAAGCTTCGTAAATACACTTATTCAAAGTCTGCAACACGGAACAGGAATATATGATGTTCTCATTACTTTAGCTAAGGATATAAGGGAAATCCAAATATTAACACTGGAAGAAAAAGTAGGGGGGTTATCGGCAAAAATGTCTATCCCACTTATCGTTTTCATCATGATGCCAATAGTCATCTTGATTGTGGCTCCGGGAATAATGAGGATATTAGATGGTGGATTTGGCTAAGTTAATACTATTGATGTTAATGCTGACAGGGTGCCAAAGTACGACTCACGAGCCTGTGGTAGAAATAAATAAAAACAGCATCAAATTGATGGAGGAAGCTGGTAATTACCAGGGTTTGATTAGCCTTTATAAAAAAATGCTGTCAGAAGGTGATGGTGAAGAGAGCCGGTACCTTCTTGCAGAAGCTTATTATCTTTCTGGAGATATGGAATCAGCGCAATATCACCTCCAGATTTTAACAACAAAGCAAAAAGTATCGCCTGAAGTTTACCTTCTCCTTGCTCACGTTAATTACAACCTGAATGCTTTCAATGCAGCGAAAGACAACGTTGAAAATGCCATTGCCCTTAACCCAAGATACGGGGAGGCCTTTAATTTAAAGGGGTTGATTTTCGCTGAAACTGATGGGATCAGGGAAGCCCGCAGTGCTTTCGAGATTGCGCGCTCCCTGTTGTATGACGATGTGTCCGTTAAAAACAATCTTGCCGTGCTGGATATGATCGAAGGGAATTACAGTAAGGCGCTTAGCCGCCTGACACCTTTGTATGTTAATGGGCAAGCTGATGACAAAGTAAAAGCCAACCTTGTAATTGCCGCTGTTAAAGCGGGCAGGGCTGATGTTTTTAGAATGCTCCTGAAACAGAAAAAGGATGAAAATCAAATTCTTGAACTGTATCAGGCGCTACGCAGGATGGAGATTGAAGGATAATGTCACCAAGATTTAGCAGGGCTCAGCTTGGAAAACAAAGCAATCAACGTGGCGTGGTTGCGATTGAGTTTTCCATCGGTTTTTTTGCGTTCATGCTGCTGTTTCTGTCATGGGCTGAAGCTTGCTATATGGGTTATATATCCTCAGTTGTTGACTATGCCATTTCTGAATCTTCCAGAATGGCCAAAGCCTCTATTGCGCCACAAAGCCAAGACAGCCAAGGCGACCCCGTCCCAGGCACCGCAGATTACCACACTGCCTTTAAAACCCTGATCACTGATAAGTCTTCGATGTGGGCAAATTTTATTGATCCGGATAAATTTACGTTATCAACATTTCATTTCAAAGCGCTGGATGACATAGCGCAACCTTGTGAGGACGGTACTACGCTTGATGCCTGCCTGGCGGCACGTTCATCGCCTGCTTTCGATGCACCTATTGCTATTTACCATATTGGGTACGAGTACACCCCGATTTTTAACCTGTTTATCTCCAGTGAAACTGTAGGCCTCTCCCGGGAAGTTATCGTAATACAGGAGTTTGAGCGTGATAAATTCGTTAACTAAGCAGCGAGGGGTCTATTCCATCGAGTTCTCAATCATCGGGCTCGTAATGGGAGTGTTGCTGGTTTTCACGTTTGATGTGGTCGTGAAACAATCCGTTAAGGGGAAATTGGATCGCCTTTCTTACTCCGCAGTCAGTCTGTTGAAAGAACGGACGCAACTTTACAATGAAAGTGATGTAATTTCTCCCAGTGAAATAGACCAGTTGTCCCTTATTGTTACTGAATCACTTGGGCGAACCTGGTCCAATTTTGAACAGTCCAACTTTGGCATCAGGTTTGAGCAGCAAAAGTTTGTTGACGGCGTCGCTATTGTCCCTGTTGAAGATACACATCTTTTTTCCCGAGGGGACGTTGGTTGCACCCCTGAAATAGCCTTGAACGAATTAACACATCTTTCCCCGGAAACAACGTTTGGAAGACGTGCGACGTTATATCAGATAACAATTTGCTACCTTTCTGACAATTGGATTGGTGAGCTCTTGAGCTCAAACTTTCGCTTGGTCAGATCGCACTCAATTATGGTAGGGCGATAGGTATGAAAGGATTAAACAGCCAACGCGGTGTTGCTGCGATTGCATTTGTACTCATTGTGCCTGGGTTATTTGGCCTTTTTACTTTAGGTATTGAAGGCTCCCGCTATATGAGTGAAAAAGCTCGATTGGCTGACACGCTGGAAGTGGCGGCATTAGCTGTAGCGGCGAATGGGAACTCAGCCTCAGAAGCCAATAAAGCCTTGGTCGCTTCATACATCACCGCAAACATTAAGTCCGTAACGGTGTCGCCGGATGATATCGTTTTTGAAAAAAAATCGTGCCTGGAAGTATATGGTGCGGACTGTGGTAAACCGGGGGTGTATGACAAAAGTGGAATGCATTTCAATCAATATCAGTTGACTGCAAACGTAAAGTTCTCTTCCTGGTTTCCCGGAACAGAAGTATTACAGGGTTTTGATAAGGAACTGGTTATGGGAGGGCAGGCGATCGCCCGCCGTTACCAGCAAGATGCCCTGGACGTTGTTTTTGTGGCGGATTTTTCCGGTTCAATGGGTAACAGTTGGAACGGGACTCAAAAGTATAAGGGTGTAGTCACAGTTATACAGGGGATCCTCGACGAACTGGATAAGTACAACAGCCAAAATATTGGAAGCGAAGCCAATAAAGCAGCATTTGTAGGGTTCAGCTCCTCAGTTACACAGGCTAAAAGCGGAAACTACTACCGATACAATTATACAGAACGAGAATGTGTTGTTTATGGTTGGTGGTGGTGTTACGAGTGGGAAATGAAGGTTCAGGAAGCCTTGGATAATATATTCAACACAAATTACTACTCTGAACAACGAACCTCTTACCCAGATTACTACCTTATTCCCCTGACCGATAATTTCGATTCTTTTAATCCCATATCTTCATTTGAAGCGGGGGGCGGTACAGCATCCTATGAAGGTGTTATTGCTGCTGCAAGGCTCCTTCACAATAACCCCGTTGCGACCAATAGCCGCAAGCTCATCGTTATTTTGTCAGATGGTGAAGACAATTACCGGGATGATGCAAATGATCTCTATGGGTTAAACAAACCCTACGGAGAGGGGCTCTGTGACATTGTTGTTGAAACGCTGAGTACCGGAGACATTACCACCAAAATGACGGTGATAGGTTTTGATTATGATTTGTCATCCAACCCAGGGCTGTCCCGTTGTGTTGGGACAGACAATGTATTCAAAGCGGAAAACTACGATGAAATTTACAACAAAATCCTGGAACTTATCGTAGAGGAAATCGGGCATATTTATACTTCGGGGAATTGAGGAGGGAGTGATGTTGAAGAGTAAAATCTGCTATACCACTGCTGGTGCTGCCTTGTTGGTCAGTGTCAGTGTACCGGCTGTCGAAGCGTTCTGTTTCCGGCACCCCGCCACCGGCATAGAGTATTCTCTCCACGTCGGTGAGTCAGTAAACGTCAAACTCCTGAATGAGGATGCACAGTTGCAGGTCAATCCTTCACAGGAAACGGATGAACTTCGGATTGTCCCTTCCACAGTGGAAGCGAGCAATTTCCATCATAGTTGTCCGGACTCAGAAATGTTAAAGAAGTTCAAAGCTACAGCAGCGGTAAAGCAGCAGTAGCTTATGTATTCATTACAGCAAGGGGCTGAACATATAGAAAAACTGCTCTATCGGCTTGTTATAGATAGGCCGCCTCTTCCACTTGTCTATGTCCACCATGGTGGATTTTCCGAGATACGTTTTTTGCAGGGAAATAAGGTCAGAACAGAATTCGGGGTCATCCACTGCCAGGGTTAATTCGAAATTCAGCCAAAAGCTTCGCATATCCATATTTACTGTGCCGATGAGGCAATAATCATCATCAACCACCACGGACTTGGTATGAAGCAGCCCACCGCCAAATCGGTAAATTTTCACTCCGGCTTCCAGGAGGTCGCTGAAGAATGCGCGGCTAGCCCACTCAACCATTAGTGAATCATTTTTGGCTGGAATAATAATACTGACATCTACGCCCCGGTAAGCCGTCGTTTTGAGGGTCTCCAGCAAATAGTCACCCGGAACGAGGTACGGTGTGGTAATGGTGACCGAACGCTGAGCCTGGTGAATGGCAAGGTGAAGCACCTGCTGGATTAACCCGTCCGGCATTGAAGGGCCAGATGGCACAACCTGGACGGCGTGATGGAGGTGTTTATGTCCTTCCGGAATGACGCAGTTATGTGGTGGCAGGTTTCTGTGACCGGTTTCTACCTCCCAGTCCCAGCAAATAATGCTGTTGAGCAAGGGAACGACCGGGCCGTTGATCCGGACCATTACATCCACCCACTGACCTACTCCACTGTCCTGCTTGAAGAAACGTGGGTCGACCATGTTCATTGAGCCGGTATAGCCTATCGCATTGTCGATGACGACGATTTTCCGGTGTTGGCGGATATCCTGGCGGCGGAAAAACATCCGGAATGGTGTAACCGCAAGTGACTCAATCAGATGGACTCCTGCGTTGCGCATGGCCGCCGGCCAGTGGCTGCGGAAGAACTCTTTGCTGCCGGCAGAGTCCAGCATGATTCGGACTGTGACACCTCTACGGGAAGCATCACACACTGCTTTCGCTACATCATCAGCATGTCCGCCCGGATGCCAGATGTAGAACACCATATTGACACTTTCTTTGGCGTGACGAATATCAGATGCAATTGATCGAAGAGAGTTTGCGGTGTTGCTGTTCAGTGACAGATCGTTGCCGGTAAGACTGGGAATGGAAGTCCTGTTCACACAAAGTTCGTGGACAGGACGCGCATGAAAACCCATCCGGTGGGGGAGGTATCCCGGGCAATCGGATAAGTCCTGCATCCAGTCAGCGTATGGCTTGAACATCGATTTAGCGCGTTGTGCCCGCTTTTTCCCAAGGTTCAGCTCACCAAAAAGTAAATAGAGAATAACACCGGCAATGGGGAGGATAAAAATGATGAGAAGCCAGGCTAGAGACACGCCCATAGCACGGCGGCGTAAAACGACACGCATCGTGACTGATGCAACGGTCAGCCAGTAAAGAAAGAGACCTACCCAGGTCAGAACTTCATAAAACTTGTCCATTCAGACAGTGAAACCTCTTGAGAGCAAACTTTGCACCATTCCCTGACTTTCGCTTTATCCGGTACGATCCGTATCGAAATGCATCGATTTGGTCTAAGGTGCTGGAATACTGCGTTTTCTCCGAATGCCTCGACTGTATCATGAAGCCTGATTTGGCGCTGGGCTTTTTTATATCAGCAACAGATATTTTCCTGATACGTTTGTCATGGTAAACCGTTCTGTACCTCTCGCCAGTTGCGGAGAGTTCCAGTAAACTGCCGCTTCTATTTTTTTCCGCGTCAGGCACTGTTATGACTGCTCCTTTTTCCCTCGTGTTCCAGCACAATGACTTTGTTATTATCGACAAATATCCGGGTATCAGTGTACATAAAGACGACAATGAAACCGCATTTGTGAATGATGTCGCCTGTGCCCTGGGAAAAGAAAAACTCTATCTGGTACACCGCCTTGACAAGATGACATCCGGCCTGTTGATTTTAGCCTGCTCCAGTGAAGCTGCAGCACTGTTATGTGGCTTGTTTGCATCTAAGGATATTGAAAAATACTACCTGGCCCTGTCTGCTAAAAAGCCCAAGAAGAAGCAGGGGCTGGTGGCCGGGGACATGGAAAAAGCCCGCCGCGGAGCATGGAAGCTGACTAACGGCAAAACCAACCCTGCCGTTACCCAGTTTTTTTCAACTGCCTACACTGGGAATAACGGTGAAGCATTCCGTGCGTTGTTGTGTAAGCCACACACTGGGAAAACCCATCAAATCCGGGTGGCAATGAAAAGTGTTGGTGCGCCATTGCTCGGTGATGAGCTCTATGGCGGTGAAGCCAGTGACCGAGGCTACCTCCATGCTTACGCATTGCGTTTCCACTACAAGGGTGAGAATTTCAGTTTTGTCCTGTCTCCGCAAATGGGTGAGCACTGGTATGGGCGGGAAATAGAAGGCTGGGCGGTGCCCTGGGATTTGAGCTGGCCGGTGGTCAAGAAAAACTGAACAGAAAACGGC
Source organism: Parasalinivibrio latis (assembly GCF_036825535.1). Lineage (GTDB taxonomy): Bacteria > Pseudomonadota > Gammaproteobacteria > Enterobacterales > Vibrionaceae > Parasalinivibrio > Parasalinivibrio latis. The sequence goes on along the minus strand of NZ_CP098812.1, from coordinate 2,473,540 downwards.
GACCAACCGGTCACCGTTTTTATGTCGGAGTGTTGCCGTTAACGGGCCTCACAGGTATCAGTATCTACCACTTTTTCTGTTACCGGGCGACCGCGCATATCGCGAATCAGCAGCTTGTAGCTGACGCCTTGCTCCATCAGGGAATGCACCTCGTTGTCATTGCAGTAGCGGTTGACCATGGAATTTGTCAGATCGCTTGGTGCATTTTGGGTGTCACCGCTGTAAAGCAGGGTCATTTCTATTTGGCTGCCGTCTGCCTTGGCTCGAACCAGGGTGTAGCCCTGCATCTCAACCGGGACAACGTTGCTCAGCATGGCTGCACGTTGCTTTGCAAAAGTCTCAGCGATTTCCTGCTGGTCTGGGGTCGAAGAACAGGCAGCCAGTGCAAACGCAGCACCGGTGATAACGAGATATTTTAATGAAGTAAGCATCTGCATGGATGAAGTCCTTGGGTTGCTTGCCGGTTAACCGTGAAGGTTATTCTGCCGGCAGCACTTTTTTAAAGGGTTTCACAATAACGTCTTGATAGACACCGGCGGCAATATAAGGGTCTGCATCAGCCCAGGTTTTGGCATCTTCCAAAGAGTTGAATTGAGCGATAACAGTAGAACCGGTAAAGCCGGCGTCACCTGGGTTTTCATCATCAATTGCCGGGTTTGGGCCGGCAACAAGCAGGCGGCCTTGTGCTTCCAAGTCGCGCAGGCGGGCAAGGTGTTGTTCCCGAACCTGCATACGCAATGGGAGGCTGTTCTCAACGTCTTGGGAAAAGATTACGTACCACATCCGTGTACTCCTGATTGTTCTGAATGAGATAAATTGCGGATATTGTAGCGGAAAAAAATGCCCCGGTCGTTGGCCGGGGCATGATGAGTTCTTATTTTTTGACGGGACGCGGACGGCCTTCTGCATCAATGGCCACATAATTAAAAGCCGCTTCGCAGACGCGGTAGCGCTCACCGACCTCGTGGTATGCGACAGGTTTCACCCAGACCTCCAGGGAAACTGTCATGGAAGAATTGCCGATTCGGGTACACTCGCCATAACAACACACCACATCGCCGACACTGACCGGGGCTTTGAATACAATGTTGTTTACGGATACGGTCACCACGCGGCCACCGGAAATTTCTTTAGCCAGAATGGCGCCGGCGAGGTCGAGCTGGGACATGATCCAGCCGCCAAAAATATCGCCGTTAGCATTGGTGTCTGCCGGCATCGCCAGGGTTCGGAGCAAAAGCTGTCCCCGCGGGCAGTTGTTTTGTTCACTCATGGTGTTATCCAGACTCTTACTGCGCTTTCTGAATTACTCTGAGGTTGACTCTGAGCTCTTGTCTTTAGGCATCTGCTTGTAGATATAGACGCCAGTCGCGAGAGTATACGCTAAAGTCAGGGCCAATAAACCGAACACCTTGAAATTCACCCACACATCCAGAGGCAGGCGGTAGGCAACATATACGTTCACCACGGCAAGGATAGCGAAGAATGCTACCCAGGCACTATTGATATTGCGCCAGACGTTTTCAGGCAGCGTCAGTTCTTTTCCAAGCATGCCTTTAATAACCGGCTTGCCCATCATCTGGGTAACAACCAGGCCAATCGCAAACAATGCGTAAACAATGGTGACTTTCCATTTAATGAAGTTGTCGTCATGGAAAATCAGTGTCATGGCACCAAATACAGCCACCATGGCAGCAGTAATCAACTGCATCTTCTCAACTTTGCGGTACATTACCCAGGTAACGCCTACCATCACCAGAGTCACAACAATCAAGGCACCGGTGGCCACAAAAATGTCGTACATCTTGTAGAGCGCAAAAAAGACAATCAGAGGAATAAAGTCGATCAGTTGTTTCATCGTACACACACTGTTTATTTAATATTGAGGGTAGTCTACAAAATTCCGGCTGGTCGGGGAAACGCTGAATCGCACTGACAGTGTGTCAGTGCGTAACAAGGTGTGAGTGGCTGCGCTAATTAACAGCAAGGGGAGCATCCGGGTGCGCGTTTGCAAATGCTGGGAGAGCCATGCAGTTTTGTTCGATGTGCACCAGTGTCGGGTAGGCATCCAAAGCAAAATTAAATCGCCGCGCGTTAAAAAGCTGAGGTATCAGGCAAACGTCCGCCATCATTGGGGTGTCACCGCTGCAATATGGCGTTTTTATTCCTCCAAGTTTTGCTTCAAGACCGCCGAAGCCTTGTTTTAACCAATGGTGGTACCAAGCCAGTTTTTCATCCTCACTGTGCCCCAATTCTCCGGTGAGGTGCTTAAGTACCCGCAAGTTGTTCAGCGGATGCATGTCGCAGGCGACGTCCATCGCCAATGCGCGGCAACGGGCTTTGGCCAACGGGTTTTTTGGCAACAACGGGTGATGGGGATGAATTTCGTCCAGGTACTCAAGGATTGCGAGTGACTGAGTCAGGGTTTGGCCGCCATCTTCAAGTGCCGGGACCAGCCCGGCTGCATTGATATTGCGGTATCCCTCCTGATTCTGTTCCCCGTCAATTAGCGAAACGGGCACAGAGTCATACGGGATTTCCTTGAGGTTCAACGCAATCCTTACCCTGAAAGCAGCGGTTGATCTCGAATAATCATAAAGCTGCATATGTCGATTCCTTCTTTTGGGCTCACTTCGAATAATGAACCACGGTTTGTTCAATCCGGCCGAATACCGAGTTGCCGTCTTCACCGAACAGTTCAATTTCCACCTTATCACCGTAGGTCATAAACGGTGTGGTTGGGGAACCGTTGTCGATAATTTCCAGCATCCTTTTCTCCGCCAGGCAGCAGGAACCTTTGCTACGGTCAAGGTTGGAGACGGTGCCTGAACCAATAATGGTACCCGCCGCGATATGGCGACTTTTGGCTACGTGGGAGACTAACTGATGGAAGTTGAATGTCATGTCGACACCCGCATCCGGCGCGCCAAAGAGCTCACCGTTGAGGTGGACTGTCAGAGGTCGGTGAACCTTGCCATCCTCCCAACTGCCTCCCAGCTCATCGGGCGTGACGGCAACAGGTGAAAACGCTGAGGCAGGCTTGGACTGGAAAAAACCGAAGCCTTTGGCGAGCTCTGCCGGAATCAGGTTTCTGAGGGAAACGTCGTTCACCAGCATCAACAGCTTGATATGGGAAGCAGCTTCCGCCGGCTGGGTGCTCATAGGGACATCACCGGTAATCACGGCAATTTCCGCTTCGAAGTCACAGCCCCAAGTATCATCAGCCAGCTCAATGTGATCCCGAGGGCCAAGGAAACCATCCGACATGCCCTGGTACATCAATGGGTCTGTCCAAAAGCTTTCCGGCATAGTTGCACCGCGTGCTTTGCGGACTAATTCTACGTGGTTTACATAGGCACTGCCGTCTGCCCACTGAAAGGCTCGGGGGAGGGGGGAAGCACAATCTTCTGCGACAAAAGGGAAACAACCTGTGCACTCTCCCGCATTCAGTGCTTCATATCTTGCCTGGAGCTTTGGCGACGCTTCTGCCCAGTTGTCGAGCGCAACTTGTAGGGTAAGTGCAATATCATCTGCACTGACAGCCTGTACAAGGTCACGGGACACGAGAATCAATTTGCCGTCACGCTGGTGTTTAAGGGATGCAAGTTTCATCCGTCAATCTCCATTTGGATTCTGTTTATTGGTTATTCTGCGTTTGGTGGTGTCTGCCAGGAATTTACGTAATCTTTATCTTCTACGGCGCGGGCAGCATCAGTCATATCAACAGGCACGCGTGTATCTATCATGACTGCGACTTCATCGGTTTCCTTACGGCTGTGTTTTGCCCCGGTGGCAAAGGCTTTCGGGTGCGGGCCGTGCGGGAAGCCGCAAGGGTGGAGGGTTACCATGCCGGGATGGATATTGTCCCGGCTGAAGAACTCGCCCTTGTGGTAAAAGATCACTTCATCGTAATCATCATTGTTGTGGTAAAACGGTACTTTGAGTGCACCCGGGTCGGATTCAATCGGACGGGGGACAAACGTACAAATTACAAAGCCGTCAGCGACAAAAGTAATGTGTGCAGATGGTGGCAGGTGGTAACGGTGGCTCATCAACGGGCGGATATCGCGCCAGTTGAGGCGAAATACAGTGAGGTTTCCTTTCCAGCCTACCGCATCAAGCGGGTTGAACGGGTAGGTAACTTTGTTCAGTTGGTTCCGGCTTTTGATATGTACCTGCCAGGGTTGGGTACTGCTCTGCTGTGCTCGGAATGCATCATTGATTCGTGGGTATTCCAAAACCGCTGGATCAAAGATAGCGTGATCGCCCACCACACCACGTTCTGCACTCATATACGAACCGTTGGTGGCTTCAATCATCAGCATGGTAACAGGGTCGGTCGGCTCAATACGCCAACTGGTAGCGCGCGGCAGCACAATGTAATCCCCTTCACTGAATGTCATGTGGCCATAATCACAGAAAAGCGAACCGGAACCGGCATGGATAAACAGGCAGTCATCTCCGTCACTGTTCCTTACCAGATGCGCCATTTTCTCTGAACACTTCCAGATACGGACTTTCACATTGGCATTTTCCAGCAAGCTCGGAGCCTGAAGCGGTGACTCATCGAATACCTCCATTTTGGTGGTATCGAAAGCGTGGGGGCGAAGTGGGCCTTCCCACTCTGTCCACCCTGTCGGGGCATGCTGGTGGTACATATGGGTTGCCGGGCCGAAGAACCCTTCCTTACCCACTTCCCGCTCGAACGTTCCTTCAGGCAAATCACAATGTGCCTGGCGGGATGCTTCCCCTTCTCTAACAGGAAATGAAAACCACTTTCTCATTCTGGGCTCCTTGTTTTCTTTCAATCCGGTGGCATTGCGCACTCCGGTAAAAGTTACATTTGAAACTAAATATAAAATTAATCTTAGAGCGGACAGTGAGGTGTTTGCAACAGTAATTTATCATTTTGTTAACTTTTGTGTTGCGTGATAATCAGTGTTGTGATTCTATTTTTAGGGTCAGGCGCGATTTGTGACGTTTTGCAAATCGTCAGGAACGGAAAGCCGGACTGTACGACTAAAAATTACAAATGAAACAAAATGGAGCTCGATATGTGGAAGAGAAAATTGACCCTTGCCGCTGTATCAGCCTTGTTGCTGGGAGCAACCCTGCCTGCTTCGGCAGCAGACAAAGTTATCAGGATAAGTTCGTGGGCCTCGCCGAACCATGGTATCAACAGCATGGTATGGCCAACATGGGGCAAGTGGGTGGAAGAAGCCACCGACGGACGTGTAACCGTGAAAGTGGAATACAACATGGGTCCGCCGCCTGCCCAGGCGGACATCGTTGCTGACGGTATCGGTGACGTGACCTGGTTTTTCCATGGCTTTAAACCGGGCCGCTTTGAACTTACCAAGCTGCCGGAAATCCCCACCTTTAATAACAACCTTTCTTCTGAAAATGCCTCAGTGGCTTACTGGCGTGTTTTCGACAAGTACCTGAAAAAAGCTAATGAACACCGTGGACTGGTGGTGCTGGGCGTCGGGGTGCATGGCCCTGGTTCGATTATTACCCGTGACAAGGTCACCTCGTTTGATGACCTTAAAGGCAAAAAGATGCGCATTGCCGGTGAGGTGATGTCCACCATCGGTAAAAATATGGGTGTTGCCCCGGTCGCCCTGCCGCCAAATAAAGTCTATGAAGCGTTATCGCAGGGTGTCGTTGACGGTGCGTTTTTCACGTTGGAAACCCTTAAAAGTTTCCGCCTTAATGAAGTGGCTCCCAATGTGGTGACCTTCCCCGGTGGCCTTTACCGAGGCAGCTTCAGCCTGCTGATGAACCCGGACACTCTCGACGGTATGTCGCAGGAGGATCGTGAAGCGGTGCTGTCTGTTTCCGGTGAAAAGCTGTCCCGTCTGTTTGGCCAGATGATGGACATTGCTGACAAAGCCGGTGTTGAAGATACTCTGGCAAAAGGTGATACCGTCATGAAAGCCACACCGGAAATGATTGAGCAAGCGAAAGGCTTCTCCGCCGGGTTGGAAGAGGCCTGGTTGAAAAAAGCGGTGAAAAAGCGTGTCAGCGATCCTCAGGCTGCGCTTGACTATTACCGTACTCAGGTAGCAGAGCTGGGTGCCAAGTAATGGATCGCCTGCTCTGTTTGGTAGGAAAAGTGCGGTCAGGCCTGGAAGGGCTGGCTGCACTGTCCCTGTTAACCATGCTGGTTGTGACCGTCATTGATGTGGTCGGGCGTTATTTTCTCAATTCGCCGTTGCAAGGCAGCGTTGAATTGATAGAAGTGACGCTGGCGCTTGTGGTGTTTGCCGCGTTCCCTCTTATTACCTGGCAGGAAGAACATATTTGTGTCGACTTGCTGGATGACTGGTTTCCCCAAGTTATGGTAAACGCCCGGCAACTACTGATAAGCCTTGGCTGTGCATTTGCGCTCGGGCTGGTGGCATGGAAAGTGTGGGGGCTGGGAACACGTTCACTTTCATACGGTGAAGAGACCGATATTCTGGCGATCCCGCTTGGCTACGTGATGTATTTTATCTCAGCGACCGGGTGGCTCTCCATGGTGATGGTGCTTGTTTTAGCCGCATTGTACGCCTTAAGGCGTGGCCCGATGTCCCCGGGAAATGGTGCCGGGAACACCTCTGAATCACCGTCAGTGAGGAAACCATGACAATTACTTTGATTGGCTTTGCAATATTACTGGCGCTGGTGCTTTTGCGGATCCCGCTCGCCTATGCCATGGGTATCGTTGGGTTTATCGGCTTTGGTGCACTGGTGGATTTTAACTGGACGGCAACCCTTTCGATGGCCGCGAGGAGGATAATTGACACCGGTCAGGACTACAGCCTTTCTGTTATCCCGCTTTTTGTCCTGATGGGGAATTTGGTAAACCGCGCCGGACTCTCCCAGGAGTTGTATGCCGCCAGCAATGCCTTTGTCGGGCACCGCAAAGGCGGACTTTCAATGGCGACTATACTGGCATGTGGCGGGTTTTCTGCGATTTGTGGTTCGAGCCTGGCAACTGCCGCAACCATGTCAAAAGTGGCAATGCCGCCGATGCGGAAATATGGCTACCAGGATAGCCTGGCGGCCGCGTCGATAGCCGCCGGGGGTACGCTTGGCATCCTTATCCCGCCCAGCGTTATGCTGGTAGTTTATGGGCTGTTAACCGAAACCAGTATCCGTGAACTCTTCGCCGCTGGGTTGGTTCCCGGCCTTCTCGGAATTGGTTTGTATCTAGCTGCCGTACGCTGGGTCGTTTACCGCAAACCCCAGATTGCCCCTCCAATGGAAAAATTGCCGTGGAGGGAGCGTTGGCTGGCTCTTAAAGGGGTGATTTCGACAGTTGCGCTTTTTGTATTGGTGATGGGCGGGATTTATGCCGGTGCCTTTACGCCGACGGAAGCTGCCGGAATTGGTGCTGCCGGTGCGTTGGTGATTGCCGGCCTTAAACGCCAACTTAACTACCAGGTATTGCGCGAAGTATTGGTCGAGACAGCAAAAACCACCGCGGTTCTTTTCAGTGTGGTGATTTCAGCACTGATCTTCTCAAACTTTATCAACCGTGCCGGGTTTACAGATGCCCTGTTGGCTGTCGTCTCCGGGTTGGATATGTCACCGTTTATGGTGATGGCGGCGATCCTGGTTATCTATATCCTGCTTGGTTGTATTTTTGAGAGCATGTCGATGTTGCTGCTGACGGTGCCTATCTTCTTCCCGCTAGTGCAGAGCCTCGGTTTTGACCTGGTGTGGTTTGGCATCCTGGTCGTGGTGGTTACGGAGATCAGCCTTATCACTCCACCAGTTGGTATGAATGTGTTTGTGCTCTCTGGCGTGATGAAAGATATCAACACCAAGACCATTTTCCGCGGAATCGTTCCTTTCTGGACAGCAGATATGGTCCGGCTTGTCCTGATCGCGTTGGTTCCGTCACTGTCACTGGCGTTGCCACACTGGCTCTACAGTTGACAGGTAATGTGTTTTCCCGGTGCCATTATATGCTTTAATGGCACCAGGAGCTGGCGGCACACTGCGCGTCAACAGTGGAATAGGTAAGGATTACATGGGGCAATACAGTTCATTCTCACTGGAGGAATTTCTTCCTTACAAACTGGTTCGCACCGCGGAGCAGGTGGCAGACAGCCTTGCTGCTCTGTATGAGACAGAATTTGGTATTTCCCGCCCGGAATGGCGGATCCTTGCCAACCTCGGCGCGCGTGAAAACCTGATTGCCCGAGACCTTTCTGATGTTACCAACCTGGATAAAGTCAAAGTGTCCCGCACACTTGCTAGGCTTGAAGAAAAAGGGCTAATTGTCCGGGAAAAGCGGGAATCAGACCAACGGGCTACCCAAATAGTTCTGACCCAGGATGGGCTGGAACTGTACGAAAAAATTATTCCACGGGCGTTGCAGTGGGAATCCGAAATTCTCGACGGCCTAACCGGTACCCAGTACCGCGACTTGTTTCGTGCCCTTGATGCACTTCAGCAAAGTACCCAGAACGTATTTGATAATCACTCTGAATCAAGCACTTTGAAGTGATTTGGGTATCAAAATCATTGTGGTGAGGGGATCTTGAAAGGAGCAATTAAACTAATCTTGCTAACCCTTGTTGGGCTGATGTATTTCCTGGTTAAGCTTGGCGATGAAATCGTGCCCGCAGCAGTGAAAGTGCAGGATTCGCTAAAAGGCGCTGCCGACAGCCTTTTGCCTGCAACGAAAGAGGAGTTGGTGCTGGAATCTGCAGAGAGTGTGCTGGATATCGCCGCTAAGATAGACACTATCCGAAAAAGTGGTTCTCCAGAGCTGGGTGAAAGCTATGACATGGTGTTGCTGCTGACTGATCCTGATGTGTATGCACCATTTGTAACGATGGAAATTGAAAACCCGGCGCTGTCTGACCAGAGTGCAGAGCAGGCTTGGAGGCAGACAATTCTCCAAAAAGCAGATAAACAAAAGATGTCTGATATCGCTAAGAAGGTTTTGGCGTCGCCGAGGATCTACCGCTATCTAGAATTCAGGCTGGATTACGAGGCGTTCCTGGAAGAATTTGTCCAGCATTACCTGCGGGGAGAGCCGGTTTCTTCCCTTAAACGGCGCTACCCCTTGGCAACGCCTTTATTCGATAAAGCGGACAATTTTGTTACTAAGCGGGAAACCCGGATTGCAAACCAGGTGGCAACCCAGATGGAGAAAGCCGGCTATAACCGATATGCCGGAGACATAATGTGGAACGGTTTTTTTGCCTCGCACCGGGAAGCCCGTAAGCAGTGGGTGATGACTGTAAACAAGATTCAAGAGGGAGAGAGGGGGGAATAGCTGCATCCTTGCAGCTGGCAATAAATCAGTCGTGACGAGTGATTTTATCCAGGTATCCCATCGCAAATGCAGACAGTACAAAGGTAATGTGGATCATCAGGTACCATTGCAGTTTGTCATTGGCAATGTGTTCGGTGTTCATGAAAATCTTGAGCAGGTGGATGGAAGAAATTGCCACAATAGAAGCTGCCACCTTGTTTTTCAGGGAACCCGCATCCAGTTTCCCTAGCCAGCCAAGACGATCGTCATGGTCATCCAAATCCAGGCGGGATACAAAATTCTCATACCCCGAGAACATCACCATGACAATCAAGCCGCCAACAAGTGCGATATCAACCAGAGACAGAACGACTAGCACCAGATCCATGCTCTTCATTGTGAAGACATGAGGGATCACTTCAAAAATCTGCTGGAAGAATTTAATACCCAAGGCTAGCAAAACCAGACTGAGGCCGAAGTAAATCGGCGCCATCAGCCATCTGGATGAGTACATCAAACGCTCAAAAAGCTTTTCCATAAATTCCTGCCTGTTACACAAAGTTGATGTCTTGCAGACGGCGGAATTTTAGTGCTTTTTATGTGTGATGAATAGGCGCATTTGTTTCAGTTGGTTAATCAATACGGCAGTTACCGTTTTGGCACCGGGATTTTCCAGTCAACAGGTAAGAAATAAAGTACCGGTTGTTGGCAAAGCGCATATACGCCCAGTCTGCAAACCAGCGTACAACCGGCCAGCGCAGCATTTTCAGCCAGCGCTTTTTACCCACCAGGTTCCACGCAGTACAAGTAACATCCAACCCTAAGAGCAACCGCATGGATTTGTCATCTTCGGTGACATAACCATGGAGGATGGTGGATGCACTTTCTTTGTTTATGTCCGGGTATTGCCGGGCAAAATCTTTAGTGTGGATATCGACCAATGTCAGTCTTTTTCCGGCATCCAACTGCGCCAGCTCACCCATTTCTGCTACGCAAAGAGGGCAAGTGCCATCATAAAAGAGGATTAATTGCATATTTCCTATGCTTAATATTAATGGTAGATACTCAAGTTACGGTTTTGCTGGTGGATTTCGATCAGTGATACCGATATCCAAAACTATAAAAGACAACTCGACGTGTAAACACTTTTAAAGGAGCGCTATGAACTTAACAAGGAAGTTTGGTTTGAATGCCATAAAGACCACTGAGCACATTGTGCTGGCACTGATAGCTATAGCAACGGTAATCGCTATCGGGCAGGAGATAAAACATATATTCGATGCCGGGCGGGTAGAGCTCGCTGATTTGTTACTGCTCTTTATTTACCTGGAGGTACTGGCAATGGTGTCGAACTTTGTTGAATCCGGAAAACTGCCGGTTCGGATGCCTATCTACATCGCTATTGTTGCCCTGGCACGCTACCTTATTCTGGATATGAAGGGCATGGACAGCTGGCGCATCGCTGCTATTGCAGGAGCAACCCTGATTCTGGCCGGAACGGTTATTGTTATTCGCTGGGGGCACATCAGGTTGCCTTATGAAAGGCGCAGCGAACCCGAAGAGTAAAAATAAAGGCATGCTCCGGTAAAAGGCATGCCTCTTTTTTCGTTTCTGTTAGGCTTTTCGGTATTTTCTGGCAGTAAACAGACCCAGTAAGGCTCCTGCAAATACCAGCAGACCAGCAGGTTCTGGGATTGGGTTTTCTGTCAGCACCACACTGATAAGGGGTTCATGTACATCGTATGCAATCCAGGGATCGGGGGAAACGTTGGGATCCCTTTCCAGCCCATTTGGGCCTGTCTTATAAAAATCAGTACTTACAAGGTGCGACCAAAGACCGAGCTTGTCAGAAAATGAACCACCACTCCAGTTGGTGATGCCCGGTTCATTCTGGAAGTATGAGAAGACGTCTGAGGCGCTGTGAGAGAGGAAAATACTGCCTTTGCGAGTGGTATTGTCAAAATGGTAGTCGAAGCTACGCGTAATGCTTACGTTGGCGTTACTGATCTGAACCGTCTGGGTTTCGGCATTAAAACGGTACCAAGGTATGTTGCCGTCACCGGTGTTGCCATTTGGCACCAAACCGTTGTTAGTAAATTTGATATATGCGTCGCCGAGTTGGGTGCTGTTTGATGAAGTAAAGTCGTACTGAAGGCTGAACATGTCACTGTCAGAATCATAAACCATCAGAAGGCGATCAAGGGAGGCTCCGTCTTTTGGATCGTAAATCGCGTTGTAACTGGCAGGATCGGTAATATCTACCGTGTAAAAAGCGGAATATGCACCAGGTGTTATAAATAGACTGACTAAAGCAATCAGGCTTGAAATAAATGTCAGGAATGGCTTTTTCATTATACTCGGCTCCGAAGGGATTATTGTGTTTAGTCTCGGTCAATGCAGCCTGTACAATGCAATTAAAGTGCCTGCAACATAACATAATGAAATATAAAAAAGATCTAATTTCGTAATATTTAAAGTTGTAAAAAAATCTGACAAAGTTTTGCCACTTCGTTCATTTTATTGAGATTAAATCTCATTTTCTCCTCTTTGAACTGGATAGATAATTTAACCGGAGATGTGATTCATACTTTGTTGTGTCATTTGGTATGAGAGAAACTTTGGCCAATGGAATGCTGACTGGTGGGTGAATATATATTCGGGAAAAGCTAATAAACTCTGAAATGCGATTTGGTTTCTTAAATGTATAACCCTTGAGAGTTTGTGGTTTTTAAAGGGTGGATTGATAGTGATATGATTTGTTGTATCCCTGTTTATTTGTTTTTTGATTTGCGTGTTTTCTTTTTATCAACACGGAAATACTTAACCATACTTAATAAATTTTCGGCTTCATTTAGCAAGTTACTGCTGACAACATTGGTTTTCTCCGCAAGGTTTGTATTTTGCTGAGTCATAGTATCCATGCTGGTTATGGCCTCACTGATCTCCCGAACTCCCAGGCTTTGCTCTTGGGTGGCTCCATTAATCGTCGATATCATATGGGAAACTGCAGTCACTGCTTCGACAATTTCCTCCAGGGTTTCTCCGGATTCCCTGACAAGGGTTGTTCCATCCTGGACATTTTGAACACTGGTGTTTATCAATTCCTTAATTTCGATAGAGGCTTTTGAACTTCGTTGTGCGAGGCTTCGGACTTCACCAGCAACAACGGCAAAACCCCGTCCCTGTTCGCCGGCTCGGGCCGCTTCTACCGCTGCATTGAGTGCCAGGAGGTTGGTTTGGAAAGCAATATCGTTGATAACGCCAATGATATCTGAAATCCGCTTACTGGAGTTTTCTATTTCTGCGATGGCCTTTACTGCACTTTTTACGACCAACCCTCCGCGTTCAGCCTTATCGGACGCTTCCAATGCATAACCGTCGGCCTGTTCTGCATTTTTTGCCGTTTGTTTGACAGTAGTCGTCAGTTCCAGCGCGCTGGCTGCGGTTTGTTCAAGTGCAGTTGATTGTGCTTCGGTACGTCTGCCTAGCGCATCCGTACCAGATTCAATCTCTTGTACGGCCTTACGTACTGACGTAACCGCTTGGATAATATCTGTTACCAGTTCGTTCAGGCGCCTTACGGTTGAGTTAAGAGCGATGCGGACTGGTTCGAATTCTTCATCCAGCTTTTCATCAATTCTAACATTGAGCTTTCCGTCAGACAGTTGGAGAAGTTTTCTGCTGATTAGATTTACGGCGCGTTTTTTTGCAGTGATATCTGTTGCAAACTTCACTATTTTGAATGGCTTGCCATTGGCATCAAGAATCGGGTTGTAGGAGGCCTGAATCCAAACTTTTTTTCCGCCTTTGCCAAGCCGCTGGAATTCAGCACTCTCGAATTCCCCGCCGCGGAGCTTTTCCCAAAAGCGCTGGTACTCCTCTGAACATGCATAATCCGGATGGACAAACATGGAGTGGTGTTTGTCCTGAATTTCCTTAAGGGTATATCCCATTGCATTAAGGAAATTGTTGTTTGCGGTAATAATGGTTCCGTCTATGTCAAATTCGATGATGGCCTGCGATTTACCAATAGCATTTATCTGGCTTTCAAAATCAGAATTTCGCATCTTTTGCTTGGTAATATCGGTAACAAATTTCACCACTTTGAATGGTTTTCCGGAGTCGTCAAAAATCGGGTTGTACGACGCCTGGATCCAAACTTCATTTCCACGCTTACCTATTCTGCGGAACTCTCCGGTCAGGAAGTTACCTGCAGCCAGTTTATTCCAGAACGTTTTATATTCAGTACTGTTCAGGGTGTCTGTATCTACAAAGATGGAGTGATGCTTGCCTTGAATTTCATCGAGCGTATATCCGAGCGTTGTCAGGAAGTTTTTATTTGCGTTGAGAATGGTTCCATCCAGTGCAAACTCAATAATGGACTGAGATTTGTCGATGGCTTTAATTTGGCCTTTGAAGTCGGCTGCAGCTCTCTTCTGTTCAGTAATATCAGTGGCGAATTTAACAACCTTCACCGGTTTTCCGTTTGGGTCAAATATTGGGTTGTAGGTTGCTTGGATCCATACCTCACGTCCACTTTTTGCCAAGCGACGGAATTCGGCTGATTTAAATTTTCCTTGCTTAAGGTCTTCCCAAAACTCTTGGTACTCGTCGGTCTGGCAGTATTCAGTGTCGACAAATATAGAGTGGTGCTTTCCCCTAATCTCTTCGAGTGAGTAGCCGACTACAGCCAGGAAATTCTCATTTGCATGAATGATTTCGCCATCCAAGTTAAATTCTATGACTGCCAGGGAGCGGTTTATTGCATTAATCTTTCCAGTAGAATCGACAGCCTTCATTTTTTGGTCTGTGATATCTGAAGCAAATTTAACTATCTTGAAAGGTCGGCCAAGCATGTTGCGGACAGGGTTATAGCTTGCCTGAATCCAAATCTCTTTCCCTCCTTTCGCAACGCGCTGGAATTCCGCAGAAAAGTAACGGCCTTTACTGAGGTTTTTCCAAAACTCCCGGTATTCGGAAGAGTCGACCAAATCGGATGAGACAAACATCGAATGGTGTTTGCCGATAACTTCTTTTCTCGAGTAACCCATTGTCTTAAGGAAGTTTTCATTGGCGTGCAGGATATTGCCAGCTAAATCGAATTCAACAACTGCCATCGATCTGTCTAAAGCGTTGACAATGGCACTGGCCTCACTGTTCCCTTGGGAAAAAGGCTTGGTAAACCAATGAATGATGTTGCTGATAGGATTCGCCATTGTGACCTTACCTTCCACATCTATATAAGGAAGCATAGTCCAATAGGCATGAACTTTGCCGCATATGTGGAATAACCGTATAAAAATCGAGAGGGTGCATCGCTAACGGAGATAACAGCGGTGAGTAATCTGCGAATATTCTGGCAGGGAACAACGATATCTTTCTACTTAATTAAGGTACCGGGGACGTTTTTAACCTTAAGAGCTTTATTACGCTAACATGCATAAGTTCATCAGGTTTACAGGAAATAAAACGGCCCCGGCTGGATGACACGTATATGGCATCCGTTTCTTGGTCACAATGCTCAGCTAATTATAACCGGGCGAGAATGAAATCAAGTCCACCGGTCAGCGCTGCGACCTGGGCTCGGTTACACTCTTCGTCTGTTACTTTAGGGCTGTCTGGGTATACCTCAGTAGTAGTGCCATAGACACAATTGGTTATGCCGCTGCAAAGGCCGAGAGATTTGGTTGGGTAGTTGATGACTCCGAATTGAACAACGGGAGAACCAATAATGTCTCCTTTATCGTCGGCCGGGGCGATGTGGGTGACTTTACTGACCGATTCAATCATCGCTTTCTGGAATTCAGGCTGTGGGTTTTCAGTATCACCAACCAGGTAAAAACCGTCTGGCACCAGGTCAGGTTCATACTCTTTGCCATCGCGGGCTGCCAGAGCTGGACGGAACTCAGATTCATCAGTGTCTGTGGTTTCGTGAAGGTCAAAGTGTGCGAACACTTCGCTGCCAAGAGAGGCTACGAAAGCCATCAGTGAGCCGGATTCTTCAGCCGGGCTGTTTGTTACGAATGAACGATTTGGATCAACGGCATTCGGGTTCCAGCGGTTAATGGTTTCGTAACCCCAAGGGCTTACACACGGTGCGACCACAAGGTTGAAATTCTCTTCATAACGCTTTGCTTCGGTCTGCAGGAAAAGCAGTGCCCCATGTACACCGCTGGTTTCGTAACCGTGAACGCCCCCGGTGACCAGAACTACCGGTTTGCCAGCAGACCAGTTCTTGCTTTTCAATGCAAACAGCGGGTAGCGTTCTGCGTCGATTGGCAGCGCACCATACTCTTCAACATCAAACTCTTCGCTCAGTGCTTCTATTTTGGTCAGTACATCTTCGAAATATGAGCGGGCAATATGCCGTTCTGAGAGCCACTGTGCCTTCTCTGCATCTCCCCAAGGCTGGCCTGGGGTACCAATGTGGTATGCATGCTCAGTTGTCATAGCATTTCCTTTTAACTTTTGTTTGCTGCCGACAGCCTATTCCTCGCACCGGAAGATCGCAAGCAGATGTACCGCGAGTGAAACTTTTGCGGCCGGATTGCACATTTTTGTAGCACGCTACCCATTTCTAATTATGTAAAGTAATTAATTTATATAGTCGGGTGGATTTTAAATAGTAAAGGATATACTTTACTTATGGTTTAATAAGTAAATAAGTTTACTAAATAACCAAAACGAGCAATGTCGGTTCATAAGGAGAAGAACATGGTTAGATTAGAGCACTTAAATCTGGTAGTGAGGGATATAGAACGCAGCCTGTCTTTTTATAAAGCAGCTTTCCCCCATTGGGAAGTCCGGGGTGGGGGGGACGGCGAGTGGTCAGGCAAGCCCCGCCAATGGGTACATTTTGGTGATAACTACAACTACCTTTGCCTGAACAACAACGGTGATTCAGATCCCCGCGACCTTGCCGGTCATCAAGTTGGATTGGCGCATTTAGGGTTCAGTGTTGAAGACCTCGATGGGTTAATTGGCCGCCTTCGGGAAGCCGGGTTTGAAGTCGATCATCCCGGAGCCCCCACCGAATACCGCCGCAATGTCTATTTTGTCGACCCTGATGGGATAGAAGTTGAGTTTGTGGAATACCGCTCGGATATTCCGGGGCAGAGGAACGATTATTCGGAGGCGTAACGGTAGCTGTGAGTTGCGAGTGGGTGAGAGGTGAGCCAAGAGACAGAGACTAAATTTACTTACTGTTGATTATCTCTTTACTCACCGCTTTTTACTCGCTACTCGTTTCTCACGACTCGCCACTATAAATGGTATGTCTCAGTGTTTCGCCGCTTCCCTCCACTTCACCTTCCTCGGTACCACATCAATCCCAGATTGATGGTTGCCTTTAATGGCGGAAAGGGTCAGTGACAGGGCTTTTTCGGCGATTTGCTCAAATTCCTGGGGCAGGGAGTGAACGACAAACGGCAGGAAGTCGAGCAGGCGGTTGTCACCAAAAGTCGCAAGCTGGATGCGGTTCATCAGCTCTGGATGGCACCGCAGTTCATCGAGTACCCCTTCAAACAGGGTAAACGACGTCGTCAGGATAGCATCCGGTACACAGTCGTCATCAATCCATGCTTGAAGTAAACGTCTGCCTGCTTCATGGCTGAAATGCTCACCGTAGACAATGCGGGTATCGGCGCTGGATTTTTCGGTTGCCGATCGGAACCCCTGTTCCCGTTCGCGTGAGACGACCAGCTTTGGCACAGCGCCAATCAAGCCTATGGACTCAGGCTTCGCGTCCAGCAGTTTACTGGTCAATTGGAAAGAGCCTTCCAGATCTTCACTGATCACGCTGGCAAAGTGTTCATCATCCATTGCCCGGTCAATGGCAATTACAGGCGTGCCTTTCTCCTGAATATCCCGGTAGAACCTATGTTCTGCCGGAAGGCTGCTGGCGACAATCAGGGCATCTATCCGCCGGCCAAGCAACAGGGTGGCAACGCTGATTTCCGTGTCCGGGTCATCATCACTGCAGGAGATGATGAGCTGGAACCCGGCCTGTCGGGCATGGCGTTCAAGCAGTTTGGCTATGCGTGCATAACTGGCATTTTCAAGATCTGGAATCACAAGGCCAAGGGAATGGCTGCTCCCCATGCGCAGGGAGGTGGCGGCATGGTCTGGCTGGTAGTTGTGTTCTTCCACAACCGCCATCACCTTGTCCCGGGTTTTCTGGCTTATACGGTACCTGTCAGCCTTACCGTTAATCACATAACTGGCGGTAGTGCGTGACACACCTGCCAGGCGCGCAATTTCATCCAGTGTCATCGTCACTCCTATATCTGTGATCGGGATCCTGTATTTGAATTATCAGTCAAAATGATATTTGCATTATAAGCTGAAAGGATTCAGCATCTATAGCTGAAAGGTTTCAGCTAGTGCGTAAAGTTGAGTTTTGTGACAGCGCACTTATTTTTGAACTGATTGCTGAATCGATTCAGTCAGCCACTTGAAATTCGATGTGTAGGGTTCCCGAAAGAAGTCACCGGGAAGTAAAAGCAATCAGCGACATACCAAAGACGACAGGTGATAACCATGTTGCAAGTTACTCAAAAAGACATCGTGATGGGGCAACAAGCCTCAACCAAGCAAGACGCTATTTCACAGATCGCGGCGCAAATGGTCAGCCGCGAACTGGTCGCAGAAGGGTACGGCGAGGGCATGTTGGCCCGTGAAGCACAGAGTGCCACCTTCCTTGGAAACGGGATTGCCATTCCGCATGGCACCACAGATACCCGTGACAAAGTAAAGCAGACCGGCCTGCAAATTTTCCATTTCCCTGATGGCGTGGCCTGGGGTGATGACGGCCAACAGGCATACCTGGCGATTGGTATTGCTGCCGGTTCAGATGAACACCTTGGGGTGCTCAAACAACTGACTAAAGTGCTCTCGGCTGATGGCGTAGAAGAGAAGCTGAAAAATGCCGCCAATGCCGACGAAATCATTGCCGTGCTGCAAGGCGGTGAAGAACTGATGTTCGAAGCCAGTCTGGTAGAAACGGGTTTCCCGGCTCGCAGTCTCTTGGAATTGACAGCGGTTGCCGGCGGTAAGCTGCGTAACGCTGGCGCAGTCGAGCCTGCATTTGTGGCTGACATGGTGAGCCAGCAAGCGGTGCACCTGGGGCAGGGACTCTGGCTGGTATCCGGTTCATCCCATGTTAACAACACCGCGATGGCGTTTGTTTCTGCTGAGGACTCCGTGGAAACCGAACAAGGTCCGGTTCGCGGTGTGCTGGCGGTCGCCGGTAAAGACGGTTCAGCCGCAGCGTCTTTGGAGCATCTGGCAGCGCTTGTTTACACCAACAAACTGGATGCGCTGTTCAGCGGCGATGCTGCCAACGTGGTGAAACTCCTCAGCCAGGCTCCTGCGGCTAAAGGCAACACCCGCATATTCACCATTAAAAACCCACATGGCTTGCACGCCCGTCCGGGTGCCGTGTTAGTTGCGACAGTGAAGAAATTCGAAAGCAAGGTTTGGGTCTCCAACCTGACAAGCGGCAGTGCCCAGGTTAATGCAAAGAGCCTGATGAAGGTGATTGGCCTTGGCGTTACCAAAGGCCATGAGCTTGAGTTTGTGGCTGAAGGCCCGGATGCAGATGCGGCGCTGGATGCCATTGGCCAGGCCATTGATGCAGGACTGGGTGAGGGCTAAGCCATGAACCGAAACCGTATCCTTACCGTTACGCTCAATCCGGCACTGGACATGACCGGCAGCCTAGGCCTGCTGGAAGCTGGGGAAGTGAACCTGATAAACGAGGGGTCTCTGCATCCGGCCGGTAAAGGGGTGAACGTTGCCCGCGTGCTGAGTGACCTTGGTACGCCGGTTACCGTGTCAGGTTGCCTGGGTGATGAAAACCTGGACACCTTTATCCAACTGTTCAAATCCATGGATGCGCGTGACGAATTTGTCCGTGTTCATGGTGCCAGCCGCATTAACGTCAAACTGGTGGAAGCGGATGGCCGGGTGACTGATATCAATTTCCCCGGTGTCGCCGTGTCTCCGGAAAAAGCCGAAGAGATGGAAACTCGGCTGTTTGAACTGGCAGCCAGCCACGACTACATCGTGATTGCCGGCAGCCTGCCACCGGGTATCAGCCCAGAGCTGTTCTCTGAATGGCTGAAAGGCTTGCGAGAGCAGGGCAAGAAAGTGGCGCTGGATACCAGCGGTGCAGCATTGACAGCCGGGTTGTCTGTCGCGCCCTGGCTGGTGAAGCCAAATGAAGTGGAGCTCTCTGCCTGGGCTGGCAAACCGCTTGATGATGAAGCGTCTTTGATGGCAGCGGGTGAAGAACTGGCTGCAACCGGTATTGAACATGTGGTGATTTCCCGCGGCGCAGAAGGTGTCCTTTGGCTGAACAACGGAAACTGGCTCAAAGCTGTACCGCCGAAAATGAAAGTGGTCAGCACCGTTGGCGCGGGTGACACCCTGGTCGCCGGGATGTGCTGGGGACTTTATAAAGAAAATACCCCACAAGACGTACTGGCGTTTGCCACCGCGTTGTCTGCACTGGCAGTCAGCCAGGTTGGTGTGGGTGTACCGGATATTAGTGACGTGAAAGCATTGGCTGATCGCGTCGAGATGAATGCATTAGCAGGAAAGGCGTGAACGAGGGTCGAACTATGAAAACTGTTATTGTTACCGCGTGCCCGAGCGGGATTGCCAACGCAATCCTGGCAAAGGGAGTGCTTGAAAAAGCCGCTGCAGATCTGGGTTGGAAGGCCAACTTTGAATGCCAGAGCAGTGTCACCCCAATCGTCCCCGTTTCGGCTGACGCTATTGTTGATGCTGATGCCGTTGTGGTTGTAGGCCCGGCAAAAGATCTGGCGCGCTTCAACGGCAAACGTGTGTTCCTTGCCCAGCCAGCGGATTGTTACGCCGATCCGAAAGCTTTCCTGACCGGTGCGGTTGATGCGGCCTCTGAATTTAAAGCACCAGCAGAAGCTGCCGTTGCAGAGCAGGCTTCTTTCGGTAAGAAGCGAGTTGTCGGTATCACCGCTTGCCCAACCGGCGTGGCGCATACCTTTATGGCTGCCGAGGCGCTGGAAGAGGAAGGCAAGGCGCTGGGATATGATGTCAAAATTGAAACCCGCGGGTCAGTAGGTGCGAAAAACCAGCTGACTGATGAAGAGATTGCAGCGGCTGACCTGGTATTTATCGCGGCTGACATCGAAGTGGATCTGTCCCGCTTCAACGGCAAAAAAATGTACCGCACCAGTACCGGTGCGGCTCTGAAGAAAACCCGTCAGGAATATGAGCGAGCCTTTGACGAAGCGAGTGTTTACCAGCATTCCGCGAAAGCCGGTTCAGGCTCTGAAGGTAAGCAGGAACGTACCGGTGTATACAAACACCTGATGACAGGTGTGTCTCATATGCTTCCGCTGGTGGTAGCGGGCGGTCTTTCCATTGCCCTGTCATTCGTGTTCGGTATCGAAGCATTTAAACAGCCGGGTACGCTGGCTGAAGCCCTGATGACCATAGGTGGTGGCAGCGCCTTTGCCCTGATGGTACCTGTGCTGGCCGGTTACATTGCGTTTTCTATCGCTGACCGTCCGGGACTTGCACCGGGCCTTATCGGCGGTATGCTGGCAAGTTCCACCGGTGCCGGTTTTATCGGCGGTATCATTGCCGGTTTCCTGGCAGGTTATACCGCGAAGTTTGTTGCAGAGAAAGTGCCGCTTCCTGCGTCCATGCAAGCACTGAAGCCGATTCTGGTTATCCCGCTGATCGCCAGCCTGGTGACTGGCCTGGTGATGATTTTCATCGTCGGTGGCCCGATTTCCGGCCTGATGGAAGCCCTTACCCAGTTCCTGAATAATATGGGTTCTGCCAACGCGGTACTGCTTGGCCTGTTGCTGGGTGCGATGATGTGTTTCGACCTCGGTGGCCCGGTTAACAAGGTTGCATACACCTTCGGTGTTGGCCTGCTGGCTTCACAAACTTATGCCCCAATGGCCGCAGTCATGGCTGCGGGTATGGTGCCAGCGCTGGGTATGGGTCTGGCAACTGTACTGGCACGCCGTAAGTTCTCAGCGTCAGAGCGTGAAGCGGGCAAGGCATCGTTTGTACTGGGTGCGTGCTTTATCTCTGAAGGTGCGATTCCATTCGCCGCCCGTGACCCAATGCGCGTTATTCCATCCTGTGTGGCCGGTGGAGCACTGACCGGAGCCCTGTCTATGCTGTTCGGCGCCAAGCTGATGGCTCCACACGGTGGCCTGTTCGTACTGCTGATTCCAAATGCTATTCACCCGGTGATGCTGTACCTGCTGGCAATTGTTGCCGGTACTTTACTGACCGGCTTCCTGTATGCTTTCCTCAAGCAACCGGAAGAGAGCGTTGTCCTGGAAGAAGCCAAGGCATAACGATTTTCAGTAAAACCCAAGCACCCCGGCATGCCCGGGGTGTTTTGCATTTATCAAGGGCCAAACTTTCAAATCACCGCTATGCTCTGATGCAATTTTTGCATTACCTCGCTACTAACGGCATTTCACTGATTTATTCCACCACACTACCTTGGGCACATTGCAGAATCTTCGTGTAGAGGAAATGATGTCGCAATCAGTGCTTACCTTTTTGAATGCCAGAGTCTGGCAAAATGGCCGGTTTACCCAACCTGGGCCTTTTAGTGTGGTGGACGGAAAAATTGCCGGTCACCATGCCCGTTACAGTGAAGGGATGGAAGGAGTGTGTATAGACCTTGAAGGTGGGTACATCATTCCTGGTATTACCGACATCCATACCCATGCGGATTTCACGGCCAGTGATGCCCGTTCCTGCGACTATGCACTCCGTCAGGGTGTTACCCGGCAAGTTAGCGGGCTGTGCGGATTCCACCCGGTTTATGATTCATCCATTCCGAAGGAAGACTACATCCGGTATACCGGGTTCTTGGGTGATATTGCGATGTTGGATACTGACTGGCACCGCTTTTTTAACCGCTTGAATGCAGGCTGCCCGGTTACTCGCTACCAGCTTTTCGGGCTGAACAGCTTCCTTTACAGCTTCCCGCTCGACAGCGATGAAGTCATCGAAACCCGGATTGATCAGGTGCTCGAGCAATACAACGCGCTGGAAGGCGAAGCTGATCCCAGCCGTTGCTTCCACGGGTTTAGCCTCAGCCTTAACTACCACCCGGTAAAAAGCCTCCCGGCTGAGCGTTTGTACCGCTTTATGAATGGGTTGCTGTGCAAGATGCCGGTTTGCTGCAGCTACCATGTCCGTGACCAGAAAGACAAAATACTGGAAAGTATCCAGGAAGTGATGGCCTGGCATGAGGGTACAGGTGCACGCTGCCATATCAGCCACCTGAAGTTCGGTGGGGCAAGTCATGAGGGACAATTCCCTGCACGCTATGAGGTACTGAAGAACTGGCAACAGGAAAGCGCGTTTCCGCTGAGCTGGGATACCTACCCGTTTGCCTTTGCATCAAGCACCATTACCTCGTTTTTCCCAACCACTGACTTCTGGCAAGAAAAGAGTGAAGCGGAATTCATCGGTTGGCTGAAACAGAACCCGCCGCCAAAACTGCCATTGACCACCATCGTGTGTGAAAACCCGGCTTACAACGGAAAGTTGCTTGGCCAAATCAGTGAAGAGATCGGTGAGTGTATTGAAAAGGCATTGTTAGTGATCTGCCGGGATTTGAACGGTGGCGGTACCTACCAGCGTGATTTCTGCCTGCCGGAAGATTTAAATTGGCTGCTCAACCAGCCGGAAACCTATATTGCGTCAGACAGCTTTGGCCTTGGTCAGGTCCATCCGCGCAATACGGACACCTTTACTACCGTTTTGCACCGGGCATGGATGTATAGTGAGCAGACACTAACTGACATGGTGGCGCGCTTGGTAGAGGGCAGCTTAGAAGTCTTCCCAACCCTTCCGGTTGCCACGTTGGAAACTGCTCTACCGGCTGAGCTCTTTTACTTCACGCCGGTGAAGGGAAATCAGGCTGCATTCTCCAAACGGGGAACCATAGTGGGTAAGCAACATTTCTGCTTTGGCTGACGGCCTAACCCTCCCCGGCAATCGCCTTTAAACACGGTATTCGCCGGGGTTATTCAGGGTGACTGAAACACTCAACTTTCCCATTTCCAGCCCCCTTTTTGTGGGGCATGTCAGTTGTAAATGTAAATAACGTAAACGTGTATTGATGGATCAAAGGCAGGCGGCTACATTCACGAATCTTACTGAGAATTATTATTAGTTACGATAGTAGATGGTAGCCATATGAAGACGAACACCAAGCGTATCTCCACGCTTCTGACAGCACTGCTCGCCCTCGTATCCAGCCAGGTGATGGCCAAGCCGGTCACCGTTGAACATATGTTCGGCACCACTGAACTGGAATCCAAGCCACAGCGTGTGGTGGTTATGGGCATCGGCCCACTGGATGCACTGGATTACTTTGGTATCGACCCGGTTGCTGTCTCTACATCAGCCGTAACGCCTGACTACCTGAAAAAATACACTCAGGGTTATGCCTCTTCCGGCAGCCTGCATGAGCCGGATTTTGAATCTATCTTCACCCAGAAACCGGATCTGATCATTACCGGGCCACGCGCTTCAGAATCTTATAAAGAGCTCTCTGAAATTGCCCCGACTGTTGTTTTTGCCATCGACAACAAAAAAGGCTACTGGCCTGAAACCCAGAAGCAGTGGCGTATGCTCGGCAAAATCTTCGAAATTGAAGACATGGTTGAAGCAAAAATTACCAATGTAGATGCCAAATTCAGCGCAATCCGCAGTAATAACCAGTCCAGTGACTATGATGCCCTGACAGTAATGAGCTCCGGTGGCAACATTTCAACCTTTGGCCCCGGTTCACGATTTGCCGTTATCTACAGTGATTTTGGCTTCAAGGAAAATGTTCAGGCAGTAAAGGCCAAAACCCACGGTGACCTGATTTCCTATGAATTTATCCGGGAGAAGAACCCTAGTACCTTGTTGGTCCTGGATAAAGATGCCCTGTTCAACCCGGATAACAGCACAGCTGCAGCAGAGTTTGCCAATGATCTGATTAAGACCACCAAGGCCTACCAACAAAACCGTATTGCCTTCCTGGATATGGATGCGTGGTACCTGGCGATCGCGGGTGTGACTGCGACCGACCAGATGATCAACGACGTTTCCGGCGTATCTGCCAACTAATCAATTAAAGGTATATACCCAATCCACTCTTGCTGAAAACTGCACTTAGAGGTGGTTTGGGTATACCACCTCCGTCACTGCGGAGGTGTTTTCCCGCGTGGTTCTCACGCCGAGGTTTTTGTTTGAGAACGTTACTTTTCCTCCTTGTCGCACTGAGTGTTGCGTCCCTTTTTGTTGGTGTGGCAAACGTCACTCCCCAAAAAATCATTGCCGGTGACAACGAAGCGCTTTTTCTGCTGTATACCAGCCGACTTCCACGACTTATCGCCATTTTGCTTGCCGGTGCCGGGCTCAGTATTGCCGGGCTTATCATGCAGCAGCTCAGCCAGAACCGGTTTGCCGCACCGTCGACATCCGGCACCATCGAGTGCGCAATGTTTGGGTATGTGCTTAGCCTGATTATTTTCGGAAACGGGAATCAACTTTGGCTTGTCTTTGCCTGTGCGATGGGCGGCACCTTACTGTTTATTCGCTTTATCCATCAACTCCAGTTTAAGAACGCGGTGTTTGTCCCGCTGGTGGGAATTGTTTTTGGCAATGTGGTTGGGGCAATGGCGTCTTTTATTGGCTACAAATATGACGTGCTGCAAAACCTGACCGGCTGGTCGGTAGCGAACTTTGCCAACATTCTTGAAGGCGATTTTGAACTGCTCTATATCGCGATTCCGGTTGGGATCATGAGCTATCTATATGCTGCCCGTATTTCTGCTGTGGGCCTTGGCCGAGACTTTGCGCTGAACCTTGGGTTGAATTACCAGCAGGTGGTGTTTATTGGTGTCCTGCTGGTTTCGGTGATGTCTGCCAGTGTGGTGATGATTGTCGGACAGTTGCCGTTTCTCGGCCTGATTGTGCCGAACCTTGTCAGCCGGATTTACGGTGACAACCTGCGCCGCAATATCCCCATTACTGCCATTGCCGGTGCCTTGCTGGTGCTCGCGTGTGATATCGCCGGGCGTCTGATTATCTTCCCTTATGAAATGCCGATTTCCATGATTATCAGCATCCTCGGCGGGACGGGTTTTATCTACCTGATTGTGCGGGGGCAGCGGGATGCTTAACCGAATTACGCTGTCTGACAACGTTAAGCTTTATGTTCTTGCCGTGATGGCCATTGTGCTGGCTGGCCTGTTCCTTTTTGCCGGGCTGGATGCAGATAACTACCGCTACTTCCTGTCACGACGGACACCGAAAGTGCTTGCGATGGTGCTCGCGAGTATCGCGATCGCCCAGTCGTCGCTGACGTTCCAGACAATCACCAACAACCGCATCCTGACGCCGGGGATTATGGGCTTTGACTCCCTTTATCTGCTTACCCAGGTATTAGTGGTGGTGCTGCTTGGAGCCACCAGTGCTGCGGTTCTCAACCCGATGCTGAACTTCGGCCTGTCAGTGGTTGTCATGGTGGTGTTTTCCATGTTGTTGTTCGGCTTTTATTTCCGGGGGCAGGGAGGGAATGTTCTCGTTCTGCTGCTTCTTGGTGTGATATTCGGCCAGCTTTTCAGCAATGTCGCCTCGTTTTTTACCATGCTGATGGACCCGAACGACTTCGCCACTGTGCAGGCAAATATGTTTGCCAGCTTCAACAACATCAACCGGGAACTGGTGTATTACAACGCCATTCCATTATTGGTGGTCTGTGTGCTGATGTTCCGTATGCACAGGGTACTGGATGTGTTCTGGCTGGACAGGGATAACGCTGTGAGTCTTGGTGTCCCGGTGGAAAAAGTGACCCGTAATGTGCTGATTCTGTCTGCCATCCTTATCGCCATTTCCACCGCGCTTGTTGGCCCGGTCCTGTTTTTTGGCCTGTTGGTTGCCAACCTCAGCCGGGAGCTGTTTAACACCTACCGGCACCGGACCTTACTGGTCGCCTCGTCCCTGCTGTCTGTCAGCATGATTCTGGGCGGGCAGTGGCTGGTGGAGAACCTGTTCAGCTTTGAAACCACGCTCAGCGTGATCATTAATTTTGCCGGTGGGCTGTATTTCCTCTCCCTGCTGGTGCGTCAGAAGATTCAGTAAGGCAATACATGATTTCCCTAAAAAACCTGACCAAACTGTTTGGCAATACTGCTGTGGTAGACAAGGCGTCGGCTTCTTTCAAAAAAGGGGAGGTGACTGCGATTATTGGCCCCAACGGTGCTGGGAAAAGTACCCTGCTGTCTATGGCCTGCCGCCTTCTGAGCCGTGATGAGGGTGAGGTGTGGATAGAAAGTAAAGAGCTGGTGGAGTGGGATACCAAAACACTGGCCAAAAAACTTGCTGTATTGCGCCAGTCCAACAACATCACCATGCGGTTTACAGTGCGTGAACTGGTTTCCTTTGGTCGTTTTCCCCACAGTGGTGGGCGGCTCACCAAGGAAGATGACGTGATTATCGACAGGGCAATTCGCTATCTCGACCTGGAAGCTATCCAACACAACTACCTGGATAAACTGAGTGGCGGCCAGCGTCAGCTTGCCTTTATCGCCATGGTGATTGCCCAGGACACCGATTACGTGTTCCTCGATGAACCACTGAATAACCTGGATATAAAGCATGCGCGCCAGATCATGACAAATATCCGTACCCTTGCCCGGGAGCTTGGGAAAGCTGTGGTCATTGTGATCCATGATATTAACTTCGCATCCTGCTTCTCTGACAACATCATCGCCCTGAAAAAAGGCAAAGTGATGGTTCAGGGAACGGTCGAGGAGGTGATTCAAAGCGACGTGCTGACGGCAATTTATGAAACGCCGTTTACCGTTCATGAAATGGAAGGCAAACGTATTTGTCTTTTCTACGGGGAGTGAACATGAAAAAACGTCCAAACCCGGCTATCGCAACCGTGGTGAAATCAGAAACCGTGACACCGAATATGCAACGCATTACGTTGGAGTCAGAGCGCTTTAGCAGTTATCCGGAAGACTGTGAAAGCGGTTACGTAAAACTGCTTTTTAGCCCGTCCGGTACAACGGATATCAGTGCTTTGCCGGAAGGTGATCGCCCGCGGATGCGTACTTACACCATCCGCCGTTTCTTCCCTGAGCAATGCCGGATTGAAATTGATATGGTTCGCCACACGGAACATGGTGAAAAAATCGAAGGAGCAGGAATGGCCGCAAACTGGGCCGTCACCACCAAAGCCGGAGACACCATTGGTATCGCCGGACCAGGGACGATCCAGAACCTGAACCCGGATGCGGACTGGTTTTTCCTTTGCGCAGACATGACAGCTTTACCGGCTTTGACCGGCAAACTGCGAAAGCTCCCTGTTTCAGTAAAAGGGTATGCGGTTATCGAGGTACAAAGCGCTGACGACATTCAGGATCTGGATGCGCCGGAGGGGATTTCCCTGACATGGGTGGTGGCGACAGAAAATAAGGACGTATTAGCTGACGCTGTAAAAGCCCTGCCTTGGCAGGAGGGGATGGTTTCTATCTGGAGCGCCAGCGAATTCTCCACCATGCGTACTTTGCGTGATTATTTTCGGAATGAGCGCAATGTCGACCGGGAAAATATCTATATCAGCAGCTACTGGAAACGGGGCGTTACCGAAGAGGGCCACAAAGTTCTCAAAGCGGAAGATGCTGAGGCGAATGGCTAAGATTGGGAATGATTGTAAGGCGCTGTGACAGCGCCTTTTTTATGCCTTAAAAAGAGTGAGTAGGGACAAACTGATTATTCAAAGAATGCCGTTCATTCTGTTAGTTTTCCAGGGAAGGCGGGGATTCGGCATAATTGATAATAACGGCGATGTTTGCCTACTAATCATTGTTTGATAAGGAGGTAAGTCAAACCTAAGTTGTACTTTTTTATATGGATTGTTCAAGCACTGAGGTTTACATCGAATAATTGGGTAACAGTTTTTTCATATTTTTGGTTAGGACGCTCAGCCAAACTGAAAGGAGAGAGCTGATGAGTATTTTTGAAGATCTGAAAGCATCCCTGAATGAAGCCGTCGATATTGAACATGGTAAGCAGGACGCATCCCGTTTAACCCGTTATCAGGTTGCCGATGTAAAGGCGATTCGGACGCAATTAAATGTATCCCAGAAGGAGTTTGCTGAAGCCCTTGGTACGAGTGTTGACACGATTAAAAGCTGGGAAAAAAAGCGACGTAATCCTACGGGGTTAGCTGCGAAGGTTCTTGCTACAATTCAGGATAATCCTTCAGTGTTTCACCAGCTTGCCGCTCATTGAATTAGAATACTGCCACGCCTTCGACGGAATGACAGTGTTTAACCTAAAAAGACTTCAACAACTCTTCTGAAAACCGCCTTTCCCGAAAATAAAACTCTCTGTCCTTTTCCCCAATTTCCCGCAATACCCGGCAAGGGTTGCCGATGGCGACCATGTTGGCAGGGATATCTTTGGTTACCACACTTCCGGCACCGATGACGGAGTTATCGCCTATGGTGACACCGGGTAATACAACCGAGTTGGCACCAATCCAGACGTTATTGCCGATGTGAATCGGGATGTTAAATTGGGCAACTTTCCTTCTCAGTCCTGGCTCAATGGGGTGCCCGGCGGTGGCGAGCGTCACATTGGGTCCGATCATCACATGGTCACCGATATAGATATGGGTGTCGTCAACCAACGTCAGGTTAAAGTTGGCGTAAACACCTTTGCCAAGGTGGGTGTGTCTGCCCCAGTTGGCGCGAAGGGGAGGCTCGATGTAGCAATCTTTTCCCACTTCAGCCAGCAGGCGGCTTAGTATCTCATTGCGCTTCGCCATCTCGATTGGGCGGGTCTGGTTGAAGTCGTAGAGGAGATCGAGACATTTCACCTGCTCGGCAACCAATTCTTCGTCATCGCAAAAGTACACTTCCTGGCTGTGCAGCTTGTCAAAAACACTCACGGTATATCTCCAAAAAAAGCCGTGGATAGCGGGGTAGGTTTGTTCGCTATCGCTCTTGGGTTAACCGAACCCCAAATTTCATCAAATAACTTACCGCTATCTACGTTAACACGGGTCGTGTTCAGGGTCTGTGAGTCACCTAACAGGTTGTTTTTGCGTAATTTAAATAGAGAGTGGATTAAACAGGCTCTGCTTTGAGAAAAACCGCATTTTTCAGGGGGATATCTGTGTTACATGGCTATATTGATTATGAATAATAGCGAGCACAATAAGGACGTTTTATGTTTTTGGATTACTTCGCGTTAGGTTTGCTGATTTTTGTTGCGTTAGTGATTTTTTACGGTGTCATCGTCATTCATGATATTCCATATGAAATTGCCAAAGAGCGCGAACACCCGCACCAGGATGCTATCCACTATGCCGGATGGGTCAGCCTATTTACCCTTCATGCTATCTGGCCATTTCTTTGGATATGGGCAACCTTGTGGCGGAAAGAGCGTGGTTGGGGATTTCAAAAGCTTGAGGAAGAACAGCACGATATCCATCACCGCGTCGATATATTGATAGATCAGGTTACCCGCCTCCAGGAAGATATGGAAAAATTGAAGTCGGGGTTGGGTTCCAAAGGTGTGTCAACCCAAAGCGTCAATCGCGACGGGGAGGGTAAGTAATGGATTTACTCTTAATTCTTACCTATGCTGCGGTTTGTATTACTATTTTTAAAATCTTCAATATTCCTCTTAATAAATGGACGGTACCCACGGCTGTATTGGGAGGTATTGTGCTGATTGGTACCCTCATTCTCGTGATGAACTATAACCATCCATTTACCCAGGTTGGCAGCCAGGTTTATTCAAGCACACCGATTGTTTCCGGTGTTCGGGGGAGGGTAATCGACGTTCCGGTTGAGCCCAATACGCCGCTCGTGGAAGGGGATGTCTTATTTAGAATTGACCCTACACCTTATGAAGCAGAGGTTGCAAAACTCGAAGCCAAAATCAAGGAAGCCAGCCAGGCTGCGCTTGGCCTGGAATTCGACTATCAAGAAGCAATTGCAGCAAGGGAAAAAGCCATTGCTGATCGAGACAAAGCGAAACGTGAGTATGACCGCTATCAACAGGGCTACGATAGAGGTGCTTTTACAGAGCAACAGCTGGATTCCCGCAGGCAAACATTTAAAGCTGCAGAAGCGATCGTTAAGTCGACTACGGCTAGATTGGAAAGTACACAAGCCGCCTTGGATTCCGAAATTGGCGGTACCAATACCACAGTGGCCCAGATGATTGAGGATTTGCGTAAGGCTGAATTCGATCTGGAGCAAACGGTGGTCAGGGCTCCAACGGATGGTTTTGTTACTCAGGTTGCCCTGCGTCCGGGGGTGATGGCCGTCCCGTTGCCACTGTCCCCCGTTATGACTTTTATCCATACAGAACAGATTTTCTATGTGGGTGCATTCAGGCAAAACTCACTTCAACGGCTTCAACCGGGTTTCGATGCAGAATTTATATTTAAGGCACTGCCGGGCAAGGTGTTTAAGGGCTCCGTGGTAGAAGTCCTCCCGGCTATCGGTGAAAGTCAATTTCAGGCTAGAGGTTCGTTGCAGGGCACTACGTCGTTGCTTTCAAGCGGAAGAGTCTTTGTAAAACTTATCGTGTCTGATGACCTTACCGTATTCAATTTACCGTTAGGAACAGCGGTAGAAGTTGCCGTGTATTCTGATAGCTTTGCTCACGTATCTGTCATGCGCAAGGTTCTGATTCGAATGAAAAGCTGGCAGAACTACCTTTACCTGGACCACTAATTGAAACTGGAACTGGCCCAACGTCTGTAGAGGCTTGGGTCAGCATTTGGGGCAACGGAAAAGGGCTGGCGATATTACTCGTTGGCTTCGAGTACGTTAAAGATTTCCTTAGATAGTTTCCTAAAAGTGCGAAGGATGGAATCTGACAGGTTTTTGGCGTTGTCAAAATCAGGGTTGGTAAGCATGACAATTTCAAAAATTGAGTATTCCGGCATAGTGTCTTGGTTTACCCACTTTATATTTCTTAATTTTTCCCGGAAATCGGTTTGTACATTCTTTGTTTGGCCAAGCAACCATAGCTCAAAACGAGCCTCTGGATGATTAAGTACAATAGCGAATTTGAGCTTGTGTTTTTTTAAATAGTCGTTTTGGAGATAGAAATAAGTAACGTCGATGTACCCATGCAGTACATTTGCTACAGAAAATTCGCCTTTGTACTTCTTGTGAAATTCAGTTCTGAGATTCTGAACAATGCCGACAAGGCTTTGATAAGTACTCTGTATATCACCACTGGCTAAAGCCTTTTTGTAAGCTGGTATTCGAGTATTCAGACTTTCACTTGGCATTGCCGGTGTCCCCCTGAAATACATTGTCAAATATAGAGTCCTTATTCTGGATGAATAAACGGAAAACAAAAAGCCTCTTCAACAGGAACTGAATTTCGATCGTCTGTAATTATTCTCTGGAAGGGGTAGAAAGCTGATCACCTTCACGCACACGGGTGATGATAAATAGATGATTGCTATGGGTGTATTTTAATTGCATTTATTTGGTGAATATCGCTTTTGCACAGGGGATCACATTACGGAATTTATTCCATAATCATGTGATACTTTAGTCTATTGTTTGTGATCAGGTCCTATATTTTCGCTCTGTTTTGGAGTGTATTTTCCCCTCATCGAAATGAAGTATCACATGATTGCTTGGATTGAGGGTTCTATGGAAAAGATAATGCAGTTCATTGAAAGGCGGATGATGCCCATCGCCGGTAAGGTTGCCCAGCAGCGGCATTTAGGTGCTATTCGAGATGCATATATCTCGTTTATGCCATTTATTATCGTGGGTTCTGTGCTGTTGGTTATCAGCTCATTCCCAAGTGCCGGTTATAAAGCGTTTATGGCGTCAGTTTTCGGCCCGAACTGGGGTACGAACATTGAAATTCCGTTCTCCGTCATCTTCTCTGGCATGTCCCTGTTTATTGCGTTCATGGTTGCCTACCGTCTGGCAGAACGTTACAAAGTGGACAAAATTTCAGCCGGTGTGCTTTCCCTTTCAGCGTTTATGGTATTAACGCCGTTTGCACACGTAGAAGGTGTGGGCACCGTCATCCCAACCGAGTGGCTGGGCTCGAAAGGCTTGTTTGTTGCGATGATCGGCGCATTACTTTGGACTGAAATTTTCCGCTGGTTTATCGAAAAACGTATCACCATCAAAATGCCCGATGGCGTACCACCTGCGGTAGAAAAGTCTTTTGCAGCACTGGTTCCTGCGACGGCTGTTCTCTGTCTTGCGTTGGCTATTCGCCTGGGATTTGCATCGACCGGTTACGAAACCATCCACCAGTTTATCTATGAAGTTCTGGCGACGCCTGTCCGTTCCCTGGGTACCTCATTCTTCGGTGCGCTGATGACTTCGCTGATTATCACTTTGCTGTGGTCTGTGGGTATCAACAGTGGTTCGATGGTTAACGGTATCATGCGTCCTATTTGGGCAGAAAACCAACAGGATAACCTGACTGCTGTTGCCAACGGTATGGCACCTCCGCACGTGGTTACCGAGCAGTTTTTTGACATCATCTGGATGGGGGGTGCCGGTGCGACCTTATCTCTCATCATCGCTATCCTGATGTTTGCTCGCTCACAACATATCAAGAAGGTCGGTAAGCTAGCTGCGGGCTCGTCAGTGTTCAACATCAACGAACCGGTGTTGTTTGGCCTGCCAATCATCATGAACCCAATCATGCTGATCCCGTTCAACCTGGTTCCCCTGGTTCTGGTTACCCTGCAATACGTTGCGATGTCTATCGGCCTGGTATCGACCACAACAGGCGCATTCATCCCTTGGACACTGCCTCCGGTTCTGTCTGGCTTCATTGTGACAGCGAGTATTTCCGGCGCAATCATGCAGATTGTGAACCTGGCCATCGGTGCAATGATTTACCTGCCATTCCTTCGCATCATCGACAAACAATACCGGGCGACTGAAGTTCCTGCTGAGGAAAAACAGGAAGACGCTCAACTGCAACCAGTTAAGGCTTAATCATGGACAACAAGAATTGGGGCATCATCGCTACCTGGAGAATGGCTTTCGACGGCATCAGCGAAGGTGCTGACATGCTGGAGGACAGCAAACCGGCAAGCGATGCAGTGTTGACCTCAGTAAAGCGTGTAGAAGACTACCCATATTACAAAAGTGTGGGTTACGGCGGCCTGCCTAATGAGAAAGGGGTGGTGGAACTTGATGCGGCCTTTATGCATGGCACAACCATGGCTCTGGGCGCAGTGGCCAGTGTAAAGGACGTGGCTAACCCCATCCTGGTTGCCGAAAAGCTGAGCCGTGAACGTTTTAACAGCTTCATGGTGGGAGAAGGTGCGGAGCAGTGGGCGTTCGAACAAGGCTTTGAAAAGAAAACCATGCTTACTGAGCGTGCCCAGCAGCACTACGAAAAGCGCTGCAGGGAAACGCTTTACCGCGGGCTGTCTCCGTATACCGGACACGACACGGTTGGCATAGCTGCACTTGACCAGGACGGCCACATTTGCGTGGGTACCTCAACCAGCGGCCTGTTTATGAAACGCCCTGGCCGTGTGGGGGATTCCCCGGTTTCCGGCTCTGGCTACTACGCCGACAGCGATATTGGCGCAGCCACAGCTACCGGCTTGGGCGAAGACTTGATGAAGGGCTGTATCAGCTACGAAATCGTCCGCCGTATGGGCGAGGGGATGACCCCTCAGCAGGCTGCTGACACCACGGTTACCGACCTGGAAGCCAAACTCAAGGCGCGTTACGGCCGGGCAGGTGACCTGTCTGTTGTTTGTATCAATAAAGATGGCGATTTTGGCGCTGCAACCAATATCGACAACTTCTCATTTTCTGTCGCGACGTCTAAGCATCCGGCAACCATTTATGTCTGTGAGCGAATCGGTAATGAAACGCACTACAAACCGGCTTCACAGGAATGGTTGGATGCATATCAGGCGCGAATTACGGCACCTATCGAATAACTAAGGAGTACAAAAATGAAAAAAATTCTGCTGATCTGCGATATGGGTATGTCTACCAGCCTGGTTGTAAAACGTATGCAAGAAGCTGCCCAGGCTCAGGGTATTGAAGCGCAGATCGAAGCGAAGGGTTCTCAGGACTTTGATGATTGCGCTGCCGACTTTGACTGCTACCTGCTGGCGCCACAAATCAGCTACAAGCTGGCTGAGTTCCAGGGTATCGCGCAAAGCCATGGCCGTCCAATCAGTCTGATCAATATGATGGATTACGGTATGACTGACGGCAAAAAGATCCTTTCCCAGGCTCTGACCCTGATCGAGGCGTAATCAGTCATGGATAAAGAAAAATACGAAGAATATGTTATGACGCTCATCGTGCAGGCTGGCCAGTGCCGCAGCATGCTGATGAACGCCATGCGTGAAGCCAAACAAGGGAATTTCGAATCGGCTGATGCTTTGATGGGTCAGGCCAAGGAGGCTCTGAAGGAAGCGCACCATATTCAAACCCAGCTGATTGAATTTGATGAGGGAGAGGGCAAACTGCCTGTGCACATCGTGATGGTACATGCACAAGATCACTTGATGAATGCGGTACTTCTGATGGATCTGGCCGGCGAAATTATTGACCTTCGCAGAGCTGCTTAAAGAAAACTAAACCAAAGCAATAAAGTAGAGGGGAGCATTTGCTCCCCTCTTTCTTTATGTGTTTTTTTCTTTGGCTATTTGCTTGCAGTAAGCGTGTGGTGCCATATTTTTCAATCGGTTACGCAACACCCGCTTATTCAGCAGATCTTCGTAGCAAAGCAAAACAGATGGCAACCCAAGCCGTGCATCATAGAACTCGCCGTTTAAAAATTTGTCTATCGGTTGGTTGAAATCGGCGGGTTCCTCGGTGTCCAGTGAGTAAGCGGTAGCATCTTTATGCGTCGACCAAGGCACACCAAGTGATGTTGCAAGAGATATCACGAACTCGTCATCCGGCAGCACCATCTCTTTGACAGAGTAAGGTAGTACGGATTTCAAGAAGTCCACCAAATGTGACCGGGTGCTTTCCGACTTCTCGCTGACAAGCGCAAAACTGATGTGTGTAGTGAAGCATTCTGTGAATACAAGAAGACAGATTGCTTTTGAAGAAACACTATCCGGCAGTGGCACTTTGTCGACTATGACCTTGCCAAATGAAGTGCTGGCCGGTTTTGCCATCCTTGGTACCTGGTACTTCTTCAGGCAGCGGTTCAACACTGCACGTGAGAGGTCACGGTTGACCAGCAACTGTGATACTTCCAGCAGCTCATCGAGCGACAGTGACAGCCTGAAGCGCAGGTAAACAATCAACCACTCCTGCTCTGGGCTTAAACGGCGGTGGATCACATTGGGGCGGTGCGACTTGTCATACACATCACTCCGGTTACGCCATTTCTTGACCGTCTCGATTGAGATACTGAGTTCACTGGCGAGCTCAGTATCAGATTTATCCGAATTCTTGATGTACTTACGTGTTCGAGGCGTGGTACTGGCATTTGAATGCAGTTTGATCTCCATGTCTTACGGCTCATCATCATATTCGAGGTAGTCCTAAATTGTATCACGAGATTGTTTTAGCAAAGGAGACGGGTGCGGCAATTGGGAAAAGAGGAAAACACAAACAAAAAAGCGCCGTCATCTGACAGCGCTTTTGAGAAGTCTACGTTGTTCCTCAGGAAGGAAACGAAAACTGTACCCCTTCACGCACACCGGCTGAGGGCCAGCGTTGGGTGATGGTTTTACGCTTGGTGTAGAAACGCACGGCATCTGGGCCATAGGCGTGGAGATCTCCGAACAGAGAGCGTTTCCAGCCACCGAAGCTGTGGTAGGCCACAGGTACCGGGAGCGGAACGTTGATGCCGACCATACCCACCTGGATATTGTCAGAGAAGTAGCGGGCTGCCTCGCCGTCACGGGTGAAGATACAGGTACCATTCCCGTATTCGTGATCGTCGATTAAGTCCATGGCTTCCTGCATGGTGTTAACACGCACTACCTGCAAAACCGGGCCGAAGATCTCTTCGCGGTAGCTGACCATATCCGGTGTTACCCGGTCGATAAGGGTACCACCGACAAAGAAACCGCCAGCATAACCGTCAACCTGCGGGTTACGCCCGTCAACGACCACTTCTGCCCCTTGTTCTTCCGCGCTGTTGATATAGCCAAGCACTTTTTCCTGATGGGATTTTGTGATGACCGGCCCGAAGTCATTGTCCTTGTCGCAGAACGCGCCGACTTTGAGACCCTGCATGGCGTCTTTCATTTTGCTTACCAGCGAATCCGCGGCGGCATCGCCCACAGCAACAGCCACAGAAAGTGCCATACAGCGTTCGCCGGATGAACCGAATGCTGCGCCAAGCAGTTGGTTTACTGCATTGTCCATATCTGCATCCGGCATCACGATGGCATGGTTTTTCGCGCCACCAAGCGCCTGGCAGCGTTTGCCATTGGCATTGGCAGTGGTGTATATGTATTCAGCAATCGGCGTTGAGCCAACAAAACTGACCGCCTTGACGCGCTTGTCGGTAAGCAGGGTATCCACCGCTTCCTTGTCCCCGTTAACCACGTTCAGCACACCCGGTGGCAAGCCGGCTTCTTCCAGCAACTGGGCAATAAACAAGGTAGAGCTCGGGTCGCGTTCAGACGGTTTCAAGACAAAGGTGTTACCACAGGCAATGGCCATTGGGTACATCCACAGCGGAACCATAACCGGGAAGTTAAATGGGGTAATGCCCGCAACAACGCCAAGCGGCTGGAATTCGCTCCACGAATCGATATTCGGGCCAACATTTTTGCTGTGCTCGCCTTTAAGGAGTTCTGGCACCCCACAGGCATATTCGACATTCTCAAGGCCGCGCTGTAATTCCCCTGCCGCGTCGTGGACGATCTTGCCGTGCTCTTCGCCAATCATCTCGCAGATTTTTTCTGAATTGGCTTGAAGTAATTCCACAAACCGGAACATTACGCGGGCACGCTTGAGCGGCGGGGTGTTTCGCCATTCAGGGTAGGCGGCCTGTGCAGCAGCGATGGCTTCTTCAACAGTGGCTTTCGATGCGAGAGCCACTTGCTTGGATACTTCACCAGTGGACGGGTTGAAAACATCCTGGGTACGTTCTGCATCCGTGCGTGCTTCGCCGTTAATCAGATGGCCAACTAAGGGCATAGATCACTCCTTTTCTCTTTTTGTTCAGGCCAATTCGTTAATCGAATCGCCCAGCGCGTTAATCAGGCTGTCGATCTCTTCCAGTTCGACAGTAAATGGCAGACCCAGCTGGATGGTGTCGCCACCATAGCGGACATAAAACCCTTTTTCCCACATGCTCATCGCAATCTGGAATGGTCTGAGTGCCGGCTCACCGGGGCTGGCTTCGATGGTCAGTCCACCCGCAAGGCCAAAGTTACGGATATCCGCAATATATTTGGTGCCTTTCAGGCTGTGCAGGCGCTCTTCGAATGCCGGTGCAAGCGCATTTACCCGGCTAATCAGGCCGTCGTTTTTAATGACATCCAACGATGCCAGTGCAGCTGCACAAGCAACGGGGTGGGCCGAATAAGTATAGCCGTGCGGGAATTCAAGCATGTAATCCGCGCCGCCGCCTTCCATAAAGGTGTCGTGAATATCCTGCCGTGCAATGACGGCCCCCATGGGAATTGCGCCATTAGTCAGCTGTTTGGCGGTGGTCATTATGTCCGGCACCACGCCGAACGCCTCTGCTCCGGTTTTGGCACCCATCCGGCCAAATGCGGTAATCACTTCATCGAAAATCAGCAGGATATTGTGTTTGGTGCAAAGTTCCCGGAGTCGCTGCAGGTAGCCTTGTGGCGGTGGCAGTACACCGGTTGAACCTGCCAATGGTTCGACAATAACTGCTGCGATGTTGGAGGCATCGTGCAGGGCGACCATGTCTTCGATATCGTCTGCCAGCCAGGCTCCGTGTTCCGGCTGGCCTTTTGAGAACAGGTTTTCTTTCAGGGCCGTGTGGCGGAGGTGGTCAGCTTCGACGGCCTGACCGAATAAAGCCCGGTTAGGCCCAATACCGCCAACACTGATCCCACCAAAGTTGACCCCGTGGTAACCACGGGCTCGGCCAATCAGTTTAGTTTTGGTGGAGAGTCCCTTCTTGCGCCAATAACCGCGTGCGATTTTCAGCGCAGTTTCGACAGATTCAGAACCGGAGCCGGTAAAAAAGACCCGGTTGAGTGAAGGAGGGGTCAATTCGGTAATCCGGTTCGCCAATTCGAATGCTTTAGGGTGCCCAAACTGGAACGCAGGGGAATAGTCGAGTTGCCTTATCTGCTGGCTGACCGCTTCTGCAATTTCCGGCCGGCTGTGGCCAGCACCACAGGTCCACAAGCCGGAAAGGCCGTCAAAAATTTTGCGCCCTTCAATGTCCTGATAGTAATTGCCTTCCGCTCCAACAATGATGCGGGGGTTCTTTTTGAACTCACGGTTGCCTGTAAACGGCATCCAGTGGGAATCCAAATAACCGGGTTCCATCGCGTCCAGAGATGTCATTCCATCGTGGTTCATAGGCGCTCCTGCAGTGAACATGATTGTTATTGTTGTGTATAAGAAAGCGCAATGCTGCTTCCCTCTTCTGTTGACACACTTTGCTTGAATAATTAGTTTAGATAAATCTCAATTTATTAACATTCAGTTAACTCATTACTTAACATATTAGAAGGGCGTTAAAGAGCGCCGGAGCCGGGGATGGTCAAGAAAAAAGAATTTAAGGGGCTGGTAAGTGATGCGGAACTTCGGCTTCTGAGGATCTACCGGAAAGTTGTGGAGTGTGGCGGGTTTTCTGCCGCAGAAGTAGAGTTGAATATCAGCCGAGCAGCTATCAGCATCGCGATGTCGGATCTTGAAACCCGGCTGGGGTTGCGTCTTTGCCAGCGCGGCCGTTCCGGATTTTCACTAACGGAAGAAGGGAGGCAGGTTTACGAATACAGCCTGCAACTGCTCTCTTCTTTGGAGAGCTTCCGTACCCAGGTGAATGCGTTGCATGACAGACTGAAAGGCGAGCTGAATATCGGTATAACCGATACGCTGGTCACCATGCCCCATATGCAAATTACCAATGCGCTGGCGCAGTTGAAGGAGCAGGGGCCGGATGTGACTATCAATATCCGGATGATTCCGCCCAATGAGATTGAACTGGCGGTCCTGGATGGCCGGTTACACATCGGGGTTATCCCAACACTGCGTCCGCTGGCTGGGCTTGAATACCTGCCGCTTTATGAAGAGCAATCCCGGTTATATTGCAGCCAGAACCACCCGCTTTTTGAACAAACAAACCTGAGTGCGGATACCATTGAACAGCAGGACGCGGTAGTTCCAGCTTACGCCCAAACCGCAGAGACTAAAGCAATTCACGCAAGGCTGAATGGCACCGCAACGGCTACTGACCGGGAGGGGGTCGCCTTTTTAATTCTGACCGGGAAGTATATTGGCTATCTGCCTGACCACTTTGCAGACCTTTGGGTAATTGACGGTCGTATGAAACCCCTGGTACCGGAGCAATACCAATACACCACACAATTCAGTGCGATTACCCGCAAGGGAGGGCGTGCCAATTTGGTGCTGGAGACTTATCTGGAGGCTTTGGTGGACGCAATCAAAATCCATGATGTAAATGGATAGTGGATTGTCATTGAGGAGGCGATTTTGTGTAACCTTCTGCGGGGATTATACTCATCGCCCTGCTATATCTACCAAGGCGAGCGTTACCATGAAAAAAGCACTCGTTGTTATCGATTTTATCAACGATATTGTTGACCCTCAGGGCAAAATCCCAAGCTGTGCCGCCATGGTTGCAAACCAGGGGGTTATTGCAAAGGCAAATACTGCCATCCAGTGGGCGCGGAAAAACCGACACCCGGTTATTTTTGTAAAAGTTGGGTTTCACTCCAGCTATGCGGACCAGCCAAAACAGTCGGCTATTTTCGGCAAGGCGGCGGAATTCGGAGCGTTGGACCTTGGCGGTTGGGGGACGGATTTCCATAAAGACTTGGACTACCGAATAGATGATCTGCTGGTCGTTAAACCGCGGGTTAACCCTTTCTACAACACGACACTTGATTCGGTTTTAAGGGCGAATCGTGTGGAAGAAGTGTATTTCTGTGGTGTGAGCACCAGTTGGGCAATTCAAAGCGCAGTGCGCGATGCCCATGACCGGGATTACCAAGCGCACTTGGTTATTGATGCCTGTGCCGCGCATTCAGCAGATGCCCACCGGTTATCGCTTGAGATGCTGGAAAGGATTGCCGTTTTCCATACAGCAGAGAGTCTTTGCTGAGGTACAAAAAGTGGCAATTCAAAAAAAGGGGAAAAAGCCGGCGTAATGCCGGCTTCATCGTTTTACTGTGAAGGTACCGGTGCATTGCAGTAATGCACATTACTGACATCTTCACAGGACCACTGGAAAATCCACAATCCAGTATTTCGGTCTGAGCCAAGTACGTACTGCTCCCCATTCACTTCAGTAACATGAATACCCCAGAAGTTTGAACCGCTGGCATCACCATATTCATCACCGGCAATAAAGCGTCCTACCTCGTGCATGTTCCAGGAGTTAACCCCTTCACCCATTGCGTTGGTATGCAAGTGCCCTTCCCGCCATTCAACGGCCCGCATTCCGAGTGAATACCAGGAAATAAACACACGGTTAGGCTGTTGGGGGTCAATTTCCAGGTTGTGCATAGTGAGGTCTCCCGCGCCGGTTGCCAGTGCCGGGTCGGTAATTTCGGAAGGCGCGTAGTAACCCATTTCCCCAAGGTAGCCAACAGTTCTGGTCTCCCCGTTACGGCCATATTTAACGGTGACATCCTGGGTGTTGTTGTTCAGGACATGCAGATACCCCCAACCGTCAAATGCTGCGCCTAGCGTTGCGATGAGGCCAAGGGAGCCGGTTGACGGCAGAGGAGGATTGTCGGATTCGTTAGCCGGGCACAGTGCCGGGTCATACCCTTCGATACCAAGAATGGCAAAGCCACTGGAACGGGGGACAAAGAGCATGGGAATACTTCCATCCACCAGCATGGAGACAGTGGCGTCACACCGGCCTTCGGCGG
Organism: Parasalinivibrio latis; assembly: GCF_036825535.1. GTDB lineage: Bacteria > Pseudomonadota > Gammaproteobacteria > Enterobacterales > Vibrionaceae > Parasalinivibrio > Parasalinivibrio latis. The sequence continues at coordinate 2,432,180 of NZ_CP098812.1, read as the reverse complement.
CAGCATTAAATACAATGCCTGCCTCATAACCTGCTTCCTGCACGGTTGTCGCTTTGGCAGTGAAAGCACAGGTCCCGCGCTCGATAAGTGCAATCGTTGCGCCGGTATCTGCCGCAGTTGGAATTGGGCCGCTACAGGCAAGGCCTACATAAGCGGTTTGCCCAACCAGTGATTCAATGTCAGCGCCCGGGCCAACCTGGGGTACATTGCTTCCCTGTGAGGCCGCATAGTCTGTACCATTGACGGTTACCGCCGAGAACAATGCGTCAAAATCTTCGTCACCGCCGAAAATCTTGTCGAAGCCAGGTCCGCCAAAGACAGCTGCATGGGCATTGCCTTCGGCCGGGCTTTTACCTAGTACAGGATCCGGGTCCGGGTAGGTCGAATCTTTGATAAATACCGGGTTGTTCGGGTCATTAACATCCAGGATCACAAAACCGGCATCCCAATAAGAAAGTACTGCCTGCCAGTTTTCCCCGGGACCCGGGTCCATGTCATTTACCCAGATATCATGCAGTAAAGAGGCGGCAAATGAGCCGGTAAACAGTTGGCCGTCATCAGCAATTTCGGGGTTCGTGACCAGCCAGTCCTCAATACCGGTTTCACCGAGCAATTTGGGCGTCTGCGGTTTGGAAATGTCGGCAATTTTCAGATCGTTGAGCGCGATATCGTCCACAATCAGCAGGTAAGTTTTACCTGAAGCCGGTGTCCATGCGAACGTGTTGTGTACAGGGAAATCGAGGAAATTCTGCTTGAGAGCATGTGGCCGGGAAGGGTTGGAAACATCCCAGAGAGAGATACCACGCTGTCCTCGTTGAGGAGCCTTACCTGCCAGTTTCCCACAGGGTTCAAGTGAATGAATCAGTACATCCTTGCCTGCTACCTCGTAAACCTTCACATCGTTTATACGTGTGTTGGGCGGCGATTTGATCATGTTTATGGTCACCGGGTTTGCCGGATCCCGAATATCCGATATGTAAACACCGGATCGGTCACAGGTAGGCTCCTGGAAGGTACCCACATAAGCGAACCCTTTGTGCGCCCAGACATCGGTATATTTGCCATCAGAAATACCTCCAAGGGTATCGTGTCCGATGACGGAAAAACCGTAATTTACGTTACTGGGGATATGTCCGTCAGGGTTGGGAGTATCATGGAGAAGGTGTTTGTTATCGGCCTTGCTGCCATCAGCGACGGCGTCTTCGTGTGCATATGCTGAACTGAAAGCCAGGGTCACAGACAGAGCCACTGATAAAGTCCCGGCCAGCCATGGCCGGATAGATATCCGTTTCATTTGGTATCCTTCTTGTATTATGAACAGAAAGGTCACCAGCAAAAAAAAATTTTTTTCTGTTTTACTGGTGCGCCGTTAACTGATCTAACACACCAGGAAAAACTCACTGGTTAACTCGTGATGATTTCCTTTTTCCAGACAGCTGTATGAACAGAAGGTAACTTTGTATTGGGGAAAAGAATGTTGAATGGGAAATCGTGAGAAATACATTGATACGACTAAAAAGTCATAATTCAAGAATTTGGATGCAAGTAAGTAAAATGGTTGCTGGGAGGCCTGCGATGAACATTATAAATCCGAACTTATAGTTTTGCTTTTGAATAGTATGTTTCTCGGTGTCGAAGTCGTGCCCTGAGACCATAGTCCGGGTTTTATAGGCAGCGTCATCTTTGTCCCAGTTTTTGTTTTCGGCACCGCCAATCCATGTCAGTCCCGCGATTCCCCATATCACGATAACCATATAAAACAAAAAATCACTGAAATGTGTAATACGGAAAAAGGATATTAATTGCGACAGTACAAATACGAGTAGTGCCGCCAGAAGGTTAATGACAGATACAAAACTGATAAGTTTTTTGAAGGGCATATTTAGCACCTTCTGGCATGACGGATATATTTGGGCAGGTGGCGCACAATAAAGTTGATATCAGCCCGGTGAAAGGTATGTAGCGGGATATCCGGGATTTTGCACCAGTGGAAGGATTGCAAGCGTAAAGGGTCAGTTGGCTGGGGAAGGGCAGCATCATCAATCGCCATGACAACGAAGAATACTTTACCGCCAAACTCGTTCTCGTCAGAGTAGGTGGCGATATGGGCGTCTGCCTTGACACTGGTTTCTTCCCAAAGCTCACGAAATGCGGCTGCTTCCGGGGTTTCTGACGGGTCAATGGTCCCGCCGGGAAACTCAAATACCATTCCCCGATTTTTCCGGTACCGCTCCTGAATAAGCACCCGGCCATATCGAATAACGACAGCTAACGCGATGTTTTCCATCCCTGCCTCCCATTAACACCGGCCGGTTTTACTGGCCAACAAATGTCTGCAAGAGTGTTGCGTTTTTATACGTGCTGTCTGATTTGTAGCACAGGTGTCTATATGCACCTGAAGCCGAATGGCTAAGGTTCGCCACCCGGCTTTTTCAGAGTGACTACAAACTCATTATCTTTTTGAACTCTTCCGGTGAGTATTTCTTCTCGGTGTGTTTGGTCAGGTCCGTCATCATCTTGTAGCGAAGCTGGGTGGCGGTTGAAAGCATTTTATTGAGCTGTCCGTAAGAGAAATCTGCTGCCATTTCTTTGGCTGTTGCCGGTTCGGTTTTGTAAGTCTGGTTCAGCATTTTGTCCATGGCGGATACTTGTCTGTATAGCTCGGTTTCCTGCTTGTCCCAGGTGCCCTTGATAACCGGCATGTACTTATTCGGGTTGGTTTCAGCCAGCGTGGTGAGGCTGCGGAATTGCCAGAAGGCAGAGTTGTCGCTGTACTGGTCGGTACCGGTTGTGTATGCAGCAGGGTATTGGTGCAACGTGGTGTAAATTGGCATCAGAACCGATTCAGGCAACACGCCCAGACTTTGCCAGATAAGACCCTGGAAAGGCTTTTCCATGTAAGGGCGGAGTTGGATGATATGGCTTTCCAACTGGCGGTCTACCCGCATTGGGCGCTGGCCTGTTTTTTCCAGTACTGTGCCCTTGAAAGTTGCTCCAAGTACATCTGCCACATCGGCGACAGAGATCTTCTGGTCCGGTTGCATAAACAGCGGGTATTGTTGCTGGCGGACTTCCTGATCGTGAGATGGTGTCAGTATGGACTGGCCCAGCCACTCACGGTCAGTATTGTAGATATCACCGACGACGCCAAATGCCTTGGCAAAATTGAAGGATTTAGCATCCGGGTTATCCAGCAGGTTGTGTTGCTTGACGAATTCGAACAGCCCTTTGGCATGCATCACATCATCGCTGTTAAGGTTAACGCCATGTACCCGCAAGCCGTTTGCCATGATAGCGTAGCTGTTGTCAGGCACTTTTACTGCAATCCATTGGTGGCCAGAACCGATTTCAACCAGCCAGACTTCCTTGGTGTCAGCAATGTAAAGGCTGTTAGCTTCGCCAGCGCCGTATTGCTCGACGTAGTGACCCAGCAGAGCAACGCCTTCGCGGGCTGATTGTGCCTGTGGCAAGATGAGTGTAGGGATAACGGCTTCAATGATCCCGTGCTTCACCAGAGGATCAGCCGCCTGCGCTTTTTTGTTGGACTCAGCGCTGGTTGTGGCTGATACCGCGACATTGAATTGGTTGATTCCACGCTCTTCATAATACCGGCCAGACGGTGTCACTGTGCCTGCATCCCAGTCGGGCATGGCGGAATAACCGAAAAATTGTGCAGGCATGGGTACCACCAGGCCGTTGCCCAGGTGCCACTCGCCGCCCTGGTTCTTCTGGGCCGGGTGGTAGACCATATGCTTATTCCAGTTATTCACGCCAAAATCTTCATTTCGGGCGATGATGATACTGCCGTCTGCTGAGGCACCCTTGCCAACAATCAATCCTGTACAGGCATCAGCACTGATGCTGATCGCAGACAATATGGCAGCACTCAGCAGCGCCACAGACATCTTTTTCATGACCCGTTCCTGTTCTATAACTTGGGAGGAAGAAACTGTTTTTTAGTAATACGCCGATATTTGAATAATTCAACGAATTTTGTAACTAGAAATTCAGTTTTCATTTCTGGAACAGTCGGGGGAAAAGATAGTCTCAGCCGACCAACCCGTACATTTGGTTAACGGGAATGCTGATGTGTGGCCGGCTTTGTCTGAATATTCTTGAGCTATTCTGAATGTGGACTAAATGTTGGGATCAGATTGTGAATTAATGTTGCTTGCAGTATAGGAAAGGAAGCTAATTAGAAAATCATGTGAAACTTACGGTTAATACACGACTTTCAATGATTAACTTTTTTAGGGTTTGTAATTAGAAGAAAACCTGGAAATTACCGATAATTGCGTGATTGCTGTCAGATATTTCACCTTTCTGTGTTTCTTCACAATATCTAACATTAAGGTTGGTGTCAGCAACGCCACCTTTCATTTGAATATGTCTTAGAAGGGTGTCGCTGTTGAGTTGATGCATGGTTGCATCCCAGACTTTTTGATTTTGAAGCATATGATATTTGACGATCATTTATTGTCCTTTAGTGATTGTTTGGTATTGGTTTGGCGGTTCTGATAAAACCAAAAACGCTGGCGGCTGATTGAGCGTGCCATAGATTTCCTTATATAAAAACATGTGGATACAAGTATTCTGGGACTTGGGAGTAAACAAAGAATGAGATGGAATACAGAGGTAAAACAGAGGGTTAAGAAGGTGTTGGAGGAGCATGAAGGAATTGGCTTTTGTGCCAATTCCTTCATTAAAGGCAATTACAGCGCTGTTACGTTAGCTGCTTGTGGGCCTTTTTGACCTTGCTCAACGTCAAAAGAAACTTTTTGACCTTCAGACAGAGTCTTGAAACCGTCAGAAACGATAGAGCGGAAATGTACGAATACGTCTGCGCCACCGTTGTCTTGAGTGATGAAACCGAAACCTTTTTCTTCGTTAAACCATTTTACCAGACCAGTAGATTTAGCCATGTCTTTTTTCTCTTTCAACTGTTTTTAATTTATCGCTTTATGCGATGTTAGGTTTCGAATTATTTAATGCAACGATAAAGAGAAGGGAAAACGCAGAATTAACATCGGCTAGGAAGGAATCTGAGGCTTAACTAAACTTATAGTGTCACTGAATAACTCTTAACGAGGGTCATAGTACAGTAGTTTTGGTCATTGTAAAGCTAATCTTTTTTTATTTTTTGATAATGAATCAAGAGATGGGATTATTCAGTCGTGTGGAAGGGACGCCCTCCAATTCGTGCGTGGTTGCCTTTTGCGTTGCTTGACCGTTGTTACGGAATTAATGCAAATTATATCTCACAAGGTGTTTACATTTTTGTGCTGAACCATTAGCTTGAAAATTCACTGTTCCTTTAATGGGCACAAAAAGGATTTACCTATGAAAGGCGTATTCTTCAGCACATTGTGGCTACTACTGGCAGATAAGATCAGCCGGTAGCGAATACGTGTAACTGGCTGTGAGAGATGCAGCCGGTTTTGTTCTATCACTTCATTTGCTCACAGTCTCCTTCCCTTCACTACCATCAAGGAGATAGCCGTGAGCGCTGACAATCAGCAAGATGGCAGGCAAATCACTACAGGGATTATTTACGCCCTGATTGGCACTTTTTTGTTTTCCGCCAAGCCCGTATTGATCAAACTGGCCTACCAGGCAGGGGGCGATGCTGTTGCAATAATGGCGCTGAGGGCGGGCAGTTCTGTGCCGTTGTACCTCATTATTCTTCTCTGGCTTTGCCGGTTCCCGGATAACCGGCAGAAACTCCGGAAACACGGGTTGAAAGCAGCGGCTATAGGTATTCTGGGTTACTACCTTGCGTCCTATCTGGATATTGAGGCACTGGCGTATATATCTGCGCAGTTGGAAAGGCTGATTATCTTCCTGTTTCCGAGCTTTGTTGTGCTGCTGAGCTGGCTATACATGAAGCAAAAACCGGCACCGGGTGTCGTTTCTGCTGTGGTTGGCGGTTATATCGGCATTGCTTTTATTGTGGTGCACGATGTTGGCAACCCTGGGTTGAATGTCGGCCTGGGTTCCGGGCTCGCCCTGCTTTCTGCGTTCATCTTTGCCCATTACCTGATCTTCAGTAAACAGGCCATTACCCGCATGGGGAGTTTACTGTTCACCTGTGTCGGCATGGGGAGCGCCGGGCTGGTGATCCTTACGCAGGCGACCTTTTCTGATTTTGATGTGACGGTCATGTCCGGGGATTTTATTGCTTTGGGTGTGGCGATTGGAATTTTCTGTACTGTATTGCCGTCATTTCTCATAGCAGCTGGGATGGCAAGGCTTTCTGCCACACAACTGAGCCTGGCCAGCAATGTTGGCCCGGCGATTACTGCCGCACTGGCAGTGTTGGTGCTTGGGGAGGCGTTTACGCTATACCATGCAATCGGGATGACGCTGGTGGTGTTTTCCGTGGTGAGGATGAGCCGGAAAAAGCCTCAACCTGAAGAGGGCAATGGAGTGACAGGGTCGCCAGCCGTGATGAAAAAAGAAAAAACCGCTGAATAAAATGGTCTGCCCCCCTTCGCATAGGGGGATCGAAAGGGGGCAGATGTGGAACGCTGTTTAAGTATCCTGGGGGCCCGTTATGACATGGATTCCCGGCTGGAAAGTGATGCAGTCTGGCGGCGGTTAAACACAAAGCGCCAGATGGACAGTACAAACAGGATATAGGCCACACCGACACCAATGGCTTCCCACTGCATGCCAGTCATCATGGCAACCGGCATCAGGGAAATAATGAAGATGTCAGTAATCGACCCAGGTACATAGGCGATGGCGTAGTCATCCAGTACCCGGCTTTTCATTTTGGGGTCAACGATACGGAGCAATGCAATACCCATGGCAACGGTTCCGGTCAGCCATCCCCAGGAAAATATCCCTTTTTCAAACCAGTCATCGCCCAGAATTCGCGGCGCAACCCAGAGCACCAGGAAAAGGGTAAAACAGATACCGCCTATAGCCAGGATCACCATAGGGGCCAGGTAGTTAACCAGCACCGTGATTTTGATGGCTGATATGCCAAACACAATCAGGTAATCGGTGGAGATTCCTGCTGCATGGTCGAAAACTTTGTCACAGAGGTACTGGGAAGCGCGGGTGCGTTTGGCAATGATACGGACAAGCATCCCGCCCAGGAAACCGGTAACAAAGGTCGGGATCTGCACTTTGTCATGGAACGATGACAGGTAGTGTGCTGATGCATAAGAGAACGCTGTAACCACTAAAACCAGAGCCGCATGTACGGCAAAAGTATCCACCGACAGAGAAGACATGGAGTCTTTCATTACGGCTTCCTGATCGTTCGGGTGTACCAGGCCTTTACGTTCATGCTCGCTCATGCTGGCGAATGTCGTGAAGCGTTTAATCAGGCCCAGTTTCAGGGCGAACTGGAGAATTAGCATTCCAATGGAGATGGATACAAAGATACCAAGGGTTGCAAAGGTCAGGCTGAGAGTAAATGCATCCTGCCAGCCCATATTGCCGAGGATGTCACCGACAACCGCGGAGGTACCGTGACCACCCATAAAACCGGCCGACAGGGTGATACCAATAGCCGGGCTGAGGTCAGGCCAGATGTAGGTAGCCAGAAAAAGACCCAGCAAAGCGGCAAACAGCCATTGGGAAACAGATGCAACCTGGTTGAATGCCCACAGTGATCCTGCACGCTTTGCCACAACGGATGGCGAAGGCAGATCTGTGGCAAGGCCGAGAGCCGAAAACAGGGCAGCGGTCAGCAGGCCGGCGTTTGAAGCTAACCCACTGGTCCACGGAATAATGTCAAACCCGGCAGGGCCAAAAGCAAGCCCCATGATGCCTGCCAGTACGGCAGAGGGCAGGTAAAGACGCTGGAAAATGGAAAAGTGAACCCGAAGGATTTTTCCCAGTAACAGTAAAGCCCCGGCAATGGCGAGGTCACTAAGCATCAAGCCGTTTGGCATATGCTCCTCCTAAAAAATGACGCGCTGACAGAGGTCAGGCGGATGCCGCCATGGGAGGTCACGAACCTGATTTGCCTTCAGAATGGGCAAAGCGAATACCTGCCTGTTGTGTGAAACGACAGACTGTCGGTAAGGGGTACAATGTGCCGGCTATAGACAAAGCAATTTGAGCCGGTTGTCGTGATCTCGCCGTGGCAGAGACTATGAAATAAGGGATAGTGCGAAAACCGCGCTGTTAACCCGTTGAAACCGTCGAAGACGGAAATAGTGTCGCGCGAAAACCCGGTAGGGAACGGCGAGTTGATCGGGGGATGTTGTATCGCCCAAATGATGGTGAACGCCGGGAGAGAGACCGGAATTCGCGATGAATCCTAAGGTTTTTGATTCGGGAAATCAAATTAAAAATTTATAAAAAATTATCTATAAATTCCATATGGTTATAAATATTGGATGTCTGGTTCAGATATCTGGATAGTACGCGAGATAGCCAGAAAATGTTTAGTATTCACTGTTTTAAAATGAAATTATGCTCTGGCTTTTACAAATTAATGAAATGAGGGGCAACGTGGCTATTACCCCTAAAAAGTGGATTTATATCCCCAAACTCCTTCAAGGTGCAGGTTTCAGCGAGCGTTGATTGGCTGGCAATCAGGCCTTTTCGCGCTCTGATTTGCCAGTACCGGGTTTCCACCACCATACAAAAAACCGGCGGAAGTCATCCATCACGATATACAAAACCGGGATTAAAATGAGGGTTACCAGGGTAGAAAACAGAATGCCAAAGGCGAGGGACGTGGCCATCGGGATGACAATTTTTGCCTGAAGGCTGGTTTCGAGCAAAATCGGCACTAAGCCAAAGAAGGTGGTTAGAGAGGTCAGCATGATCGCCCGGAAGCGGTAACAGCCGGCTTCGACCACAGCGGTCTGCTTGTCTACCCCGTCTTCCCGTCGAGCCCGGTTGACAAAGTCCACCAAAATCAGGGAATCGTTAACAACCACCCCGGCCAGCGCGATGATCCCCATCATACTGAGGACGCTCATGGAGAGTCCAAGCAGGAAGTGCCCGACCACAGCCCCAATTACCCCAAAGGGAATGACCGACATAATGATAAGTGGCTGTGTGTAGGACTTCAGCGGGATAGCCATCAGGGCATAAACAGTAAACAGTGCAAAGAAGAAGCCCTGGGCAAGGCTGAATATGGCTTTCTGTTCTTCTTCTGTTTCCCCTTCCAGTGACACGGTCACGCCAGGGAACCGGGTGGGTAATGTCGGCAGAAATTCCTTACTGATTTCAGCAGCGATTTTTCCCGGTTCAACCTGGGTTTTATCCGCGTTAGCGGTGACGGATACTGCCCGTTTCCCGTCTATCCGGTTGATGGATACAAAGCTTTCTGATAATTCCATGTTGGCAGCAGACGAAAATGGCAGGGCAATGCCGTCCGGTGTTCGGATCATCATGCTTTCCAGGTGGCTGAGGCTTCGGCGTTGATCGCTGGGGTAGCGTACCATTACCTTTACCTCTTCTTTGTTGCGCAATATACGCTGTGCTTCGAAACCATAGAAGGCGTAACGGACTTGGGTCGCAAGGTCTGAAAGGGTCAGCCCCAGGGCTTCGGCCTCCGGTCGGATGGAAAGCCTTATTTCTTCACTGCTGTCACCGAAATTGTCAGTGATATCGAATACACCTTCATAGGTTGCCAGCTTTTCTTTGAGTGCTTGCGATGCGCCTGAAAGCGCCTCAAGGTTGTCGGCTTGCAACCGGAAAGCAATGGCCCCGCCTCCGTTGTTGGTGGACGCATCCATGGATAGCTTTTTCACTCCCGCCAGTGGTGGAATGGCATCACGCAGGGCATTGGAGATACTGATACCGTCAATCTCCCGGGTTTCGGATTTGGTCAATTCGATAAAGAGAAATGCCTTTGTTGCACTTTCAAGGGATACCAGGCTGTGTTTGACCACGCTGCTGCCAAATTCCTGTGCCAGTTTCTCATCTGTGGCATAAAGGGCGTGTTCCACTTTCTGTAGTGCTTTCAGGGTATCCTTTTCTGCAGTACCGGTTTCCATATCCAGACTGACCTGAAGAAAGTCCGAAGGGATATTAGGGAAAAATACCCACCGCACCTGCCCGCTGGCCAACAGCGAACCGGCAAGGATCAGCACGCCTGCAAAGGCAGCCAATACGTGGTAACGCCAACTGATACAGGTTTTAATAAAACGCCGGTAACTGTGATGGATAAAATGGTCCAGTGCTTTGTGAAAGCGAAGTTTGGCGCGGGAGAATGGGTTTCTTCCCCTGTTGGGCCGGTAGCGCATATGGGCAAGGTGGGCCGGGAGAATCAGTTTGGATTCAACAAGCGAAAATAAAAGACAGAGGATGACCACCATACCGATGGATTTCCAGATAACGCTCATGGTTCCTGTCACCATGATGGTAGGCAGGAAAGCGGCGACAGTGGTGAGTACACCGAAGGTTGCAGGCAGTGCCACCCGCCGGGCTCCGACTATAACGTTACCTACAGAATGCCCATTGCGTTCGATTTCACTGTAGGAGCTCTCACCGATGACGATGGCGTCATCGACCACTATGCCGAGTACAAGAATAAAGGCAAAAAGGGTCAACAGGTTGATGGTGAGGTTAAAGGGCTCCATAGGCATAACCATCAGCGTACCGAGGAAACAGACCGGCAAGCCCATCATCACCCAGAACGCCAATTTGAGATCGAGGAACAGTGCAAGAATAAGGAATACCAACAGGGCACCGTAAAACATGTTGGACAGCATCATGTTAAGCCGTCCTTCAAGGTAATGGGTCAGGTCACCCCAAGTATCTATCTTGGCTCCGTCCGGTAACGAAGCCCGGCGTTTTTCAATGTACTTCTTAACCTCTTTTGAAATGGCTAGTGCATCCTGGTCGTCAACACTGACGACTTCAATAATTGCGGCCGGATTGCCATTAAAACGGGTATAGCTCATCCGATCTTCGAAGCCATCATTGATGGTCGCGACATCTGAAAGCAGCAGCCGGCTGCCGTCAGGCCGGGTACCCAGTGTAAGGTTGTTAAAATCATCCCCGTAATAGGCTTGTCCCTTGGTACGTAGCAGGATATCCCCCCCTTCCGTGCGGATACTTCCTGCCGGCAGGTCCAGGGAGGCTTTTTGCACCGCGGCGGCAACCTGTGAAAATGTCAGGCCAAATTTACGCAGCTGGTTTTCGGACACCTCTATGGCAATTTCATCCTTGAGTACACTGCTGAGGTCAGCACCTGAAAGTGAAGGCAGTGCCGCCAGCTCATCTCTGATTGCCTTGGCGAGGTTTTTCTGTTCACGGGCGCCAAGTTCACCGTAGACAGATACCCATATCACGTTATTACGGGGTTCCAGCTGGAAAACTTCTGGTGTCTCAATACTGGCAGGAAATGTGGATATACCATCAATCCGGCGCTTTATGTCGTCGAGGACTTCTTTTGTTTCGTAACCGTCAGCAACTTCGATAGTAACAGAGCCAACACTTTCTCTTGCGATGGAGGTGATTTTCTCCATCCCGGTAACATCTTCTATGGCTTCTTCTATCTTGAGGATAATGCCCTGTTCAATGTCGTCGGGGGTGGCGCCGGGGTAGGCAACGGAGACTTGTATCCGGTTAAGCTCAAAGCGGGGAAAGACTTCTTTGTTTATCAACAGGGCACTGAACGTGCCCCCTACGAGGAGGATGATCATCAACAGGTTGGCCGCCACCGGGTTGCGGGCAAACCAACTTATGATGCCGGATGAGGTGTTATGTACCTGCATGACTGACCCCTCACTTGTCCGGTTTGGCGGTGGCGGTGCGGTTGTCTTCCGCAACAGTGACCTTCATGCCATCCTTAAGATTGGCAGGGCCAGTCAGCGCAATGCGGTCTCCCTCCTTGAGACCACTGGAGACAAGCAGGTTATTTCCTCTGGAGCCAATGACATCAACGCCGCGCCATGCGACGGTATTATCTGCCGTTATCACAGCAACCTGGTTATTGCTGACAACGTAGCGTGGCAGTTGGGTAATGCCCTGAGCCTGTTTCCCTTCAATGGTTGCGTTGACGAACGCGCCGAATCTAAGTGGAGACCCTGCTTGAGGCTGGTCATAAGGTGAAGCTACTTCCGCAACCAGATAAATCATCCTGTTTTGTGGGTCGACAATGCCTTCTGAACGCACCAGGGTGCCCTGCCAGAGTAGGGTTTCCCCCACAGATTTCATGGCAAATGTGACTGGGATTCCCTTCATACCTTCATTTGACAGGGCGGCAAGATTGTCCGGTGTCACTGGAAGCCGGATTTCAGCCATCCCAGTGCCGTAAATCTCACCAAGATTGCTGCCAATTCCCACGTACTGCCCGAGCTGGATGTTCCGGGTACGAATCAGTCCAGTAAACGGGCTGCGGATTTCGGTTCGGACAAGATTACGGCGGGCGCTTTCCAGTGCAGCCTGTGCAGATTTGACGTTCGCCTCTTCACGCTTTAACTGCGGAAGACGGAGTCCGAGTGCGGGGACTGCACCGCGCTTGAAATCCCGGAATTCTGTTTTGGCTACCTCCGCCCTGGCTTTTTCTTCATTCAGTGAGGCCTGGGCCTGGGCGAGTGCCGCTTCAGACTGGCGTACAGCAGCCTGGTAATCTGCCGGTTCAATATTTGCCAGTAATTCACCTTTCACAACATGACCACCGGCCACAAATTTGTCGGAGAGCGAGATAATCCGCCCCTGGACTTCGCTGGTCAGTTGGGTTTTCAATTTGGGCTCAACGGTCCCGTAGGAATTGATATCCAATGTGAGGGTTGTGGGATGGGCAGTCATGACTTCGACTACCGGAGGTAAGGCTTTAACTTCACGCTTTTCCGGCTTTTCTTTGGTTGCCATTAACAGTGAGGCTCCACCGATGGCAGCAGCAAGGATGACTAAGGGTCCCAGACGTCGGACAAGAAGTTTGAACATAATGGCCCACTACATTGCTTGGAGTGTTGTTTTCGCATCCAAATCTGATGCGATTTTTCAATATTATCCTCTGGTTGTATTGATTTCGTTAACGCTTGGATCAAAGTTTTAAAATTGGATGAAAGGTAAAAATTGCCGGTAACCAATGTGGATATGAGCTTGATTAACTATAGTGGGGCGGGCAAACAATTACAGGCCCATGAGTTTATAGAGACCGCCACGTCGGATTTCCGCATTCGCCCGGGCAAGGGTGCCATCTTTCTGCCAGGTTTTCAGGGTCTGCTCCAGCTTGGGTTTTACCATATTCCAGCTTTGCCCCGGTTTAATGTCCGGTTGGTAGAGCATACGGATAAGGATGCTGTCCAACCCTGAAAGCAAATCCTCCGGTGTCCTGTCGTTGAATATAGAGGGGTAAACCTGTTCGGAATCGTTCGGGAGCCCCATTGTCTGGGTGATCTCTTCCACTACGCACGCAACAAGCTTGCCATGCATTCGTGCCTGATCAACCGGAATAACGACTGCGGCTTTGGTCAGGCTTCCCCGGCCGTTAGTGGCGAAATGTGCCGCGCATACAGCACCATTCAAAAAAGATGTGTCCTTTGTCCGAAACAATTTCTGGGCATCCCGAAACCAGGTGGATTGCCGGGTAAACAGGATTGACAGGTTGGCGGATTGCTCGGATGCTGCCTTGGTAAATTGCAACCCGGTTAGAGCAGACAAATGCTGCAAGTGTAACGTGACGAGCTCGTTGTGAAGCTGGCGATCGCCAACCTTGTGTTCAATCCACACACTGACTGGATGTGTCCATTTACGTACCTTCTGTTCCCCGGGAGAGTATTCGTTTTTTAGTGCTATCTGATGGAAAGCATTAAGGATAAACGCCGGGTTCTGCCAAGGCTGAGTAACAGCTGAAACCGATATTGGATTGAACAATGCTGAAATACCCAGAAGGGCAGCAAAGAAACTGGCGGATATTCGCATCAGTGTTAACTTCCGGTGGTGAGTCAGTCAGTTAGAAAGAGGTTAGCACAAGCGACGGGAATTTATGATGAGCATGTTTCTTGGTTTTGAGCCTTCGGGGCCAGTATTGCTGACCCCGAATGAATAGTTTTTCACTGAGGGTCGATGTTTTGTACGATATCAACCTGTATCCCCGAGGGGTCAGTCACCATAAAGTGATATTGCCCCCATACCTCTTCTTTAAGCGGCTGGGAAATGGTAAGTGATTCTGACTTTGCAACATCATAGGCCTTTTCTGCATCCTGCACTTCCAATGAGATGACATAGCCGTCTGGGTTCATCTGCGGGTGCAGGAAATCTGGCTGGGTCGGGTGGCCCGGCATCAGAAACCCCAACTGAACTGCACCGTTTGATGATACCAAGTGAAGGTAGAACTCTTTTTCGTAAAATGCCGTGGTAAACCCGAAATGGGTCTCGTAAAACTCTTTTACTGCGTCGAGTTGTGGCGTGACCATTACCGGAAACATTGACTGTACTTCAATCATCTGTTGGCTCCTTATTCAGATGTGAAAGGAGCAGAATAGGTCAGCAGTGTTCATCTTTATTGTATAAAACGGACTTTCTGCGAAAGGCGAGGGGAGTCATACCGGTAAACGCTCGGAACTCTCGGATGAAATGGGATTGGTCGTAATAGTATGTTGACCATGCCGCAGGGTCGTTACACCGATGCATACGTGCCAGGGTCTGCTGGAAACGGAAAATACGCTGGAGGGATTTTGGGGAAAGCCCGGTGTATAGATGGCTGAGCCTTCGCAACTGACGCTCACTGATACCTGACGCTGCAGCAAGGTCATGGTGATTGTCAGTACTAGGTAACGTGAGTGTCTGGCGGACGAATTGATGAAATCGCCTGTCAGCTAATGGGTCTGAGATTTCTCGTGAAAGCAATGATGAAAGGGCAGTACAACGTTGTTCGAAGGTATTTACGGCAACCAAGGTTTCATTAATGTGGTATGCCAGTGGAGCAGGAAGCAGGTCGTAGGCGGATATCCCTTCCGTAGAACAACCCCACTCCCCAACAGGCGTACCTGTCAGACAGTGCTGTCCCAGAGGCTGGAAGCGAATTCCGAAGTAAATTGCCGGACCATAAAGGGCAAAAAATGCAGGGGCTTTAAAAGGAGGAACCAGAAGGGAGATATCTGGCGTACCAATTTCGGTTACCCAGTCAACACAATTATCTGGAATGCTCCGGTAAGAGTAGCTTCCTGCTGTGACTGTCAGTTGCCAGAAGCATTCGACCACATGACGCATTGCAGGTTCTGGATAATAAACCTGATAAATTCCGCCTTCACCAACGTCTCCCTGTACCGGCCTGTAGTCCATATCCGTTCAACCACTTGGTTTGACTGGTAACTGTCATCATAGCTAAATCGGACGGGATCTTTGAACCTTTAATAAAAACTGCTCCTGGGGTTTTAATTAACAGCCAGTGGTTACTGCTTTCACACTGTCCGCAGTGTCTGATTGGTATTCGGCATAGCAGTTACCGGACAACAAATTGCCTGAGCCGTAGCCAACTCGTGAATAATCATTATCTTCATAGACGACAACATCACCGTGTGTCGCAGAGCGTGTTGAACCGTCCAAAGTTTCAGACTCCGGGGCGCCAAGATCAATAAATGTTTGGATTAAGAACTTGTGAGGTGATGTCGACTCACTGCGCGATTCCGGGTAGCCGCCATAAAATTGGAACAAGCCGTAATCTGTTTCAACATCCACATTATCACCCGTTTTTCCCTGGATCATCGCTTTACTGTTCAGCATTGAGACCTGAGCAGAAATCACCCCTTTGAAGCCTTTCACGGTCGCAATTTTTGCATCCTTGGAAAAATTCAGGAATTTTGGTGCTGCCGTAACTGCGAGGATCCCCAAAATAACAATCACAACGACCAACTCAATTAAAGTAAATCCTTTTGTACTGCGCACAAACACCTCTAAGATTCCTGAGTACATCATTGCATTTCAAAGTGTAGCAATGAATTAGAGATAGTTTTAAGCATTCAAGCTTATATTAAAGAGTACAAGGAATGTTGAGTTGTAACTTATTTATTGGTCAGACAAATTATTTTCAGGATGCACCATAGGATATGTCATATAAAAGCGAATCTGAGGTACTTAATGGCTTATCCATAACGCATTAATCTGTGTAAAAACACCATGTCAGTAAAATACAATCGGTGAATTTAGCAGCCATCTGTTACTGTTTTCAGGCTCTCTGTTGAGCTTGAATGGAAATATTCAACATAGCATTTACCCGCCACCAGATCTCCGGAGCCATAACCGATACGGGAATAATCATTGTTTTCGAATACATTGATGTCACCATGAACCGCCGTTCGCTGATCATTGGTTGCCGTTTCTGAATCCGTCTGCCCAAGATCAATAAAAGTCTGTACAAAAAACTTATTAGGGTCGGTTGATTCACTTTTTGGCTCTGGATATCCGCGATAGAATTGAAAAAGGCCATAATCTGTATTAACAGTTACGTTATTCCCCAATTTACCCTCAATAGTTGCAACTGCATTTAGCATCGATAGTTGCGAAGAAATGACACCTTTAAACCCGCTGATCGTGGCTTTCTTGGCATCAGACGTAAAATTAAGAAACTTGGGGGCTGCTGTCACCGAAAGTATTCCAAGAATAACGATGACGACGACCAATTCGATTAATGTGAACCCCTTTGATGTGCTCAAATTTTACTCCGGGTGATCTTTGTTCAGTCCATAAGGAGAATTATCGCATTGCATCAAATAAGGTTTTAAGAATTGGGGTGTATATACTGGGTCAGAGTTTTTCAACAACCATCAACGATATACGTTACTGCTTCCGTTGAACCTGTATGCAGGTACTGCGCATAACACTTCCCGGCATCTAAATTTCCGGTGCCATAACCTATGCGTGAAAGCGTGTTGTTTTCATAAATGTTTACATCACCGTGTGTCGCTTGACGGGAACTGTTATCAGCAGTTTCTGTTGTTGGTGTGCCAAGGTTTATAAATGTCTGTATGAAGTAACGGTTGGGATTTGTTGATTCACTTTTTGTCTCCGGGTATCCGCGCCAGAACTGGTAAGGGCCGAAATCAGTTTGGACGGTAACGTTATCCCCTGATTTTCCAGCGATCATTGCAGTGGCATTAAGCATGGATACCTGGGCTGACATTGCGCCGTGGAATCCCTTTACGGTTGCACGTCTCGCATCAGAAGAAAAATCAAGAAATTTGGGGGCTGCTGTGACAGACAGTATACCCAAAATCACAATGACCATTACGAGTTCAACTAACGTAAATCCCTTTGAATACGGCAAACCAGTCCCCCGGTTTTAAAAGGTATTTGTATTAGTATTGCACTGATTTGCGGGGCCTTTTAAGTGACAGGATGAGTATGGGAGAATTAGTCAATTTCTAAAACAGTCTGGTTGGTTACGGCCAGTTTGATTCGGTTTCGTCCAGCAGTTTTAGCACGGTATAAGGCATTGTCAGCATACTGTAGCAGGCGTTGGATATCCGTTGACCCGGTGGCAATTCCGGCGCTGAGTGTAAAAGTGATGTAGTGCTCACCCCAGTGAACCACTTTTTCCCTTACTTTACTGAGTACCTTAAACATCTGTTTTTCAAATTCTGCGATGTTGCATTCAGTCAGCACGCAGAATTCTTCGCCGCCAAATCGACAAATCAGGTCATCAGGGAAATGTTCTGTCAGTAGTTTGGCAAAAGACTTCAACACTTGATCACCAGCCAAGTGCCCAAAAGCGTCGTTGAGGTGTTTGAAATTGTCGAGATCCAAAATAGCAAGGCACATATCCGGGTTGTGCTTCTTTGTCATCGGGTGTTCAAAGAAATAACGACGGTTCCAGCAACCAGTCAGATAATCTGTGTTGGCCAGCTGGAAAGCCTGTCGTTCTGCGTCAAGCGCATTCAGGGTGGAATGCAAGCGGCAGTAAAACTCTTCCTGGTTGAGTGGTTTGGTAAGAAAATCGTTTGCACCAACTTTCAGGAACTTTGCAGTCAAGGCATGCTCGTCGCTGGCAGAAAGGCCGATAATAGCCAGCCGACGGTGGCGAAGACGCATGCGTGCGCTTCTGATAAAGGCAATACCGTCCATTTTTGGCATATTGTAATCAGAGATAACCAGGCTGATTTCCGGGTCTGACTCCAGGTACTCAAGTGCCTCCAAACCATCACACGCTTCAACAACCCGCAAGTTTTGCCGTTCGAGTAGATTGGTTATATAGCGACGCGCCATCAGGGAATCGTCGGCAACGAGTACTTTGTGGCCATGGTTTTTTTCCAGACGGCGGAGCAACGGGACGATAAAATCCACGCAGGCACGGGTGTCTTT
Organism: Parasalinivibrio latis; assembly: GCF_036825535.1. Classification (GTDB taxonomy): domain Bacteria; phylum Pseudomonadota; class Gammaproteobacteria; order Enterobacterales; family Vibrionaceae; genus Parasalinivibrio; species Parasalinivibrio latis. The sequence goes on along the minus strand of NZ_CP098812.1, from coordinate 2,413,952 downwards.
GGGAATGTAATCAATAACCGGCTTTGCCAGCACTTTTTCGCGGGTGCTGTCGTCCATGATGCTTGTGAGGACGATTACCTTGATATTCATCGACAGGCATAGATCGATAACTTCTCCGTCAGCACCGTCAGGAAGGCAATAGTCAAGAATCGCACAGAGGAAATCCGTTGATGAATTCAGGATGGCTTCGGCTTCAGCAATTGACGTAGCAACGACTGGCTCGTACCCTCCATGGAACAATTCTCTTTCCAACAGCTTCTTAAATGGCAGGCTGTCCTCTACCACCAACACTTTTTGCACCGTCAATCCTGCTAACTGCGATTCCTGCTTTCAAGGGTGATCATAAATTTATTAAGTATTCTGTCAATTGAAAGGTCAATTAAAACACCATAAAATTCATCATATTGCATAAGTGAGATTTGAAAATTTGCCATATAAAAAGCGAAATTCAGTGAAATACTCATGCATTAGTGATCCCGAATATTCTCCAGTGCTTTAATGCGGCGATGTTCACTTTCATCAAAATATTGGCTACGCAACGCTAAAACCAAATCTTCTTTTTCTGCGTCTGACAGTGAAAGGTTGTCAAGAATATCAACCCTGGCCTGAAGGTAAGCGTCCAATGTTTCCTCAAAACGAGCCGTTTCTTCGTCAAGTATCCGAAGCCGTTCTGCGGCTTGCTCACCAACCAATTCCACGCGCGTGAGATGAGTGTCCTGTGTATCGCCGGTTGCATTCTTATTCAGGCGGGATAGTAGTGTCTGTCGGCGGTAAGCAGCAGCGTCTTCTGGGGAATGCTGAAAAAGTTCATCTTCCCAAGCCTGATGAAATGCTTCTTCATCGTCAAACTGCTCGCGAATAGCCATTTTCTCCAGTGATTGGGTACGCTCCCTGTTTTCGGCACCAAATAGGCTTTCCTGTTCTTCAATTGAGAAATACCGGGCTTGCATAGCGATTAATTTATCGTGCAGACTCCAAAGCTCATCCAGTGACAGTGAAGTCGTTTGGTAACCTGGATCAATGGTCATTAATGCTTTTTTATATTCCTGAAAACGGGCAAAGAGCTCTTCATCCAATATGGTCTCACCTTGCTGCCTGGCGAAGTTCATTACATTTTTCTCAATATCTTCCATGGTTGCCTCCCCCAATGCTGAGGAGAAATAAGCGAGGGTATCACCGAGAGTTGTTGTATCGATTCGCGTATCCTGTTGCGACTCAGCTCGGAGTTGTTGTACCTGTTCAGGCTGCTTGCCCTGCCAGATATAAACTGCCAGGGTAGCAGCTACTACCAGTAGTAGTGTTGTAGTGGCTGGCTTCATTTTATAACCCGTATTGTTGCAGTCGGTTAGCGTGCTGGCGGTAAAGTGTTACCGGATCCGTTTCAAACACATGGTGAATGCCGAGGAGTTGATTTACCTCATCCAGGTGGTTCATCCGGTAGTCGTCTCGGATTACCCGCCCAAGGTGTGTCGCACAACGGCCCACGAGTCCGTCGTTGGGTTCAGAGAAGAACTTCCCTGTCACTGACATGGCTATGTCAGAAATATCTAGGACATTCGTTTTGTTTGCTGTCCCGGACCAGGAAAAATAATAAACGCCATTGCTTGCAACAAGAGACCCCTGGCCACAACGGTTTGAAGGCAAGCCTTCAGGATAACGTCGATTGAATTTCTTCATACCCGCGGAAGTTAATGAGTTCAATGCTTTTACCGGATTCTGTGGCAGGTTAGGGCTACCGGAAATGGCACTGACAAACGACGCAAATGCTTTGGTTACACCAGCAACTGAGGCTTCTCCGGCTGATCCAGGACGTAACGACTTACGCACGGCATCGGCAAATTCTGAACCGAAGTTCACTCCACCAATAGTGGTTACGGACGCTACATACTGGGGGGCAACCGATGCCACATAACGTGTTGTTGGTGCACCTTGACTGTGACCAATGAGATTAACCTTGGATGCACCGGTAATTGCCCTGATCTTTCTGACCTGGCGAAGCAGTTGTTCCCCACGTGCTTCGTTACTGTTGGTAGCAGAAACCTGAGCGACATAGACCTTGGCCCCACTGCGGCTGAGCGCACGGGGAATACCGTAGAAATAGTCGATGCCTGCAATGTTATCAAAACCAAACAGACCATGAACCAGTATTATAGGGTAACGTGTTTCTGTGTATCCCTTTGATGAAGATAGGGAAGAGGTGCTGGAAGATGTCCAACCAAACACCGGCCACAGAAGTAATGAGAGCAGAATTATCCCTGTTTTTTTCATTTATTACTCCTTTAGGTGATAAGACCTCCGATGAGATCATCTAAAACGGTAACCTGCCAATTGCATACTTCTGTGTCTCACTGATAAGAATATTGACCCCGATATGAAATATACCTGTGAAGTTGTGACAGCACACACATCTATTAAGCAAAGGAATTAACCGAACGGAAATAAAAGGAGATGAAGATCTGTGTGAAATGACGCATTAGCGCATACAGTTTTCTGGTCTGCTGAAGCACAAAAAATCTGGATTACTTTATGCCAAAAATTAACCATGGCATGAATAACATCAAAGTGTCTTAAACATGTAACTTATATTGCGGTTGCTGAAAACTTTAGGTTGAGGGGATAAATTTAAACGAGAGGATGATTTCCAAAGAATTTTAATGTTATTCGTCACGCGTTATTATTCATTTTCCATTTTGTATCTCAGGGATAATTTAGAATAAGCAACCAAATAATTTTCTATTTGTAGTTATGTATTTTAGTATTTACTTTAATTTATAGTGAATAAATCTGTTTATATCTGACTCGAAATCACAGCTTTCGTGCAATTTGTCTAACCTAACTATTAAGAAATTTGAAGAAAGATCATCTCTCGGTTTTTTCGAGAATTGAATTGATTGTCTGTCTAATTATTTGGGTGATTCACTGTTGTCGGTTACTCAACAGGGAAAACCAACATGCTTATCAAAAAAATATTTAATAAATCAGTGGTTACTGTCGCGGTCAGTTCGGCGTTGTTAGCCGGCTGTCTTTGGGATGATCCGCGATGGGTAGCAGATCAGGTCAGTCAGGCTGTTAAAGAAAAACGGTTAGTCAGAATTCTTACCGATTTGGAGGTACGTGCTACACCGACCGAGGATGGTTCATCAACCACCCGGGCAGCAGGTTCAGAAGGCTATGAAAACTCAATTGAGTACATCAAGAAAAAGATGCGCAAGATGGGTTACAAGGTATGGACGCAGGAACTGGATTTTCGCAGTTGGGTCGAACTTGCGAATACAAGTCTTGCAGTTAATGGCCAAATGCTGGTGCATATTCGTGATGCAGATGATGATACTCCGGCAGACTATGCAGCCATGTCATATTCCGGCGGGTCCAATGGCACTGTCAGTGCACCTATCGCTTTTGTTACACCCGATTTTGATTTTGATTCCCCGGATTACGACAGTTCAGATGGCTGTGAGGCTTCGGACTTTGACGGAGTCGACGTCAGTGGGAAGGTTGCGGTCATTCAACGTGGGGCCTGTACCTTTGATACCAAAGCGTCAAACGCTGAGGCAGCAGGCGCTGTTGCTGTGATTGTATTTAACCAAGGGAACAGTGACGGCCGCAAAGGTGTGGTAAACGGAACGCTGGGCAGCGATACCGAAGTAACCATCCCAGCATTCGGTGCAAGGTTCGACCTGGGTAAGGGCTGGTATGATGCGCTGCAGGGTGGCGCTGAATATTCTGCAGAGCTGGCTATCGCAGTGAAAGATGAAAATATCGTTACGCATAATCTGCTCGCTGAAACGCGGAAAGGAAATCCGGATCAGGTAGTTATGCTGGGAGCCCACCTGGATTCTGTTCCGGAAGGGCCGGGCATCAACGACAACGGATCAGGCACTGCAGGCTTGCTGGAGTATGCGACTGCACTGAAAAAGATGAAGGTGAAACCAAAGAACAAGGTTCGGTTTGCCTGGTGGGCGGCAGAGGAAGCGGGGTTGGTGGGGTCAAACTACTACACCGACGAACTTTTCTCACCTATTTATGATGAGGCTGTTCAGCAAATTCTGGATGAGCTTGGACTGGATGACCCCTCCCAACTGACAGACGCGCAGTGGGAGCTGGTTGATGCACGTTATGGTGAACTGAACAATGTGAAGCTATACCTGAACTTCGACATGATCGGCTCACCTAACTATATCTTCGGTGTGATGGACGGAGACTTGTCTGATACCAAGGACAGTCCAGACAATGCTTATCCCGGTGATTTTGAGCCGCCGTATGGTACGTCTGATATTGAAAGCCTGTTCAACGAGTTCTTCGATAACGCCGGTGAAAAAACCGTACCGCAGGCTCTTTCCAACCGTTCAGACTACGCCGGTTTTGCTCAGTGGGGTGTTGCATTTGGTGGTTTGTTCACCGGTGCAGAGCGTGTGAAATCTGAGCAGGAAGCTGTGGACTTTGGCGGTGAAGCCGGTGTGGCCTATGACAAGTGTTACCACCAGGCGTGTGATGATTTCACTAACGTGAGCCACCAAGCTCTTGTCACCAATACCCGGTCACTTTCCTATGTGACAACCTACTATGCGATGAGTGAGCAGTTGTTCCCGCCTAAACCGGAAGCTGAAGCGCAGCCGTTTGGCCTTCGTAGTCTGGAAGCACCTACCCAGAAACACCGTATAGGTGATCAGATCAAAGCGGCCAGCAGGGAAGATGCTGACCACGGTCACTTCCATGGTGACTTTGACCAGGATCGTGAGTAATCACTGTACCGGTAAGTAATTCAAGCCCGCCAGACCGGCGGGCTTTTTAATATGGGGTGTTCTGGAATGCAGATTTAATGAATTCAAAAAATAATGCCAGCTTGCGTGAGCGGGTTCCCTGAGGGGCACGAAGCAGCCATACCGGTGCTTTTTCGTTAAAGAGTTGTTTCGGCATTACTTCTACAAGTGTACCTTCCGCTAACGCTTCACATATAGCCAGCCGGGATTTGATGGTAACCCCAAGGCCTGCAATAGCGGACTCCGTAAGTGAATTTGAATCAGAGACCGTGACCCTTCGGTTACCTTTTACAGGAAGTGCATTTCCACTCTTGTCTTTTACCACCCATGTATCCTGCCATGGTAAGCAAACCCAATTGTGCTGAACCAATATTTCTGGAGAATCGGGTGTCCCGTAACGCATGAGATAATCCGGGGATGCGCAGAGAATGCGGTCGTTGTCTGCCAGCTTTTGTGCCAGCAAATTACTGTCTGCCAGTTGCCCCACACGGATTGCTGCGTCTATTCCTTCTTCAATAATATTGGTCATACGGTCGGTGGAGTAAAACTGAATAGAAATGTCGGGGTACGTAGATAAAAACTGTTGTAGATTTGGGATTATATATTTCGCCAATACCCAAGGTGGAAGAGTCAGGGATATATTACCTTTAATACTTGATTCTCCCAGTCCAATTGCACTTTCCGCTTCTTCAATGCTTGCCAGTGTAATGAGAATACGCCGATAAAAAATATCACCTTCTGACGTGGATGAAAAATGGCGGCTATCTCGGTGAATTAACTGAACACCTAAGTGTTTTTCCAGTTTACTGATTCTGTGGCTGACAGTGGCCGCTGCCAGATTCAGGTGTTTTGCAGCAGCGGTAATTCCCTGTTTGTCTATGACTGCTACAAAGGCCTTTAAATCTTCAATGTTATACATTCGAAATCTTCAAATCCTGCATTCGATATTTACCTAATTGAGTAGGCTTGAGTGAAAGAATAAAGTTTTTAACGCGCCAACTTTATTTCACCTAGGGTTAATGGCATTTTTTAATCATGGAGTAAGACATGAATAAAAGGAAACTAATTTCAATTGGTGCTGCATTTGTCACAGGTTTGGCAAGTTCAGCTTTGATGGCATCAGAAAGGATACCCGCAGGGGAGATTGAAACTCTCTATTCGTTTGGAACGGAGGTACCCCCCGGCAATATTGCAATTGCGCCGTCGGGTAGGATGTTTATGAGTGTGCATGAATTCTATGGTAAAGATATCAGGGTCGTAGAGGTTAAAGCCGGAGGAGCTGTTACACCGTATCCCAATAGTGATTGGGCAAAGATACCCGAAGGAGACGGTCCGGGACTAAATGGTGTCCTTGGCTTACGTGCAGATCGGCAGGGGATACTTTGGATGTTAGACGCACAAACTCAAACTCACAGTGGCCGTATTGTGGGTTGGGATACCACAAATGAGTCTCTTCACCGTGTTGTATACTTGGGAGCGCCTATTACCAAACCCACTTCTTTTCTCAACGATCTGGCGGTCGATCGTACCCACGAAGCGATATATATTACAGATACTGCGTCTGCTGATACTTCCGCGTTAATTGTTGTAAATTTAGATACTGGCCAGGCAAGAAGGGTTCTGGAGGGTTCAGACTTTACACGACCGGAAGATAAGAAAATGGTAATTGACGGTAAAGTTGTCATGCTTGGTGAAGCGCCTGCGAAAATTGGTGCAAACCCAATTACTGTCGATCCAACAGATACCTGGGTGTATTTTGCGCCTATGACGGCTTCTTCAATGTATCGAATCAAAACGTCAGACTTGCTTGATTTTTCTTTGACGGACGATGAGCTGGCAATGCGGGTTGAAAACTACGGGAGCAAGCCTATTTCAGACGGGTCAACTGTCGATGGTGGAGGTAATGTTTATGTTACTTCCATTACTGATGACTCCATCGGCGTTATTCGTCCGAATGGTAATTATGAAACCTTGTATGCCCGCGATGACATTTCCTGGCCGGATGGCTTTGCGTATGGACCGGACCACAAGATTTATGTGACGGTCAATGAACTCCATCGTTCACCGGTATTAAATAGTGGGAAAGACGATACTAAAGGTGAATTCAAGATCATGCGATTTGATGCATTGGATGAGGGTGTATCCGGCCGCTAACGGAGGAATATCAATTCAGCCCGGTGCTAAATAACGTATAAATCTGGGCTGCTATTTTAGTCATAATTCAACTGGGTTTATATTTTCCCCTTTCGCCTTACAGCCCCGGCACTGATACCAAATGCTTTCTGGAATGCTCGGGAGAATGCAGCTTCAGAGCGGTATCCGACCTTTTCAGCCGTAGACGCTACATCATTGCCTTCTTGCAAAGCTGCCCAGGCAAGCTGCATTCGCCACCACACCAGATATTGCATCACTGTCCAGCCACTGCTTGCCCTGAACTGGTTCGCAAGGGCTGTACGGGAGAGCCCGGCTTTGTGGGCCAGGGTTTCTATTGTCCAGGGTTCTGTAGGGGAATCATGGATACATTTCAAAACTGCTGCCAGCTTGGGTTCAGCCAAGACTGACAAAAGACCAATGCTTTGTTCTGACGCACTAATGAAGTGGCGCAAGGCCATGATGAAAATGAGTTCTGCCAATCGGTTAATTACCACGCTTGTTGGTGATGTCGAGCGGTAGCATTCCGCTTTAATGACAGTAAATACTGGCTCAAGCCAACCTTGCATGTCTTCCCTTCGCAAAATGATAACCGCCGGCAAGGCATCCAGAACTGCTTCAAAACCACGGTGACTGAAGAGCATCCTTCCACAAAGTAGGCCGGTTCCGGGCAGGTCGTTATCGTAAGGGAGGTGGGCCTCATGACCATCAAGAGGCTGGATGGGGCACATGGTGTGAGGGATTTCCCGTGGGAATATGACCAAATCCCCTGTTTTCAGGATTTGCCGTTCTTCACCAGGTAACTGGATGGCACATTCTCCTTCCGTTGCAAGATGGAAGCACGTTTGTCCGGGATGGGTTTCCCGTATAGTCCAGTTCCCACAAACCTTTGCATTGTGATAAACCTCTGCTTCAACCCGGAAGAGTGTCATTAAGTCATCGAGCATCCTTGGTTCCCTATGTTGGCTTTTATCTTCAGGCGGTTTTGATTTTTGTACGATGGAGCAAATTATAAACACTTTATAGCATTCATCGTTCAGTCATTCCTATCTATTATTTCTCCTGCCTGCACGACAGCAATGACAGAAACGTGATTCCCCTCGTTTCTATTATATGGGCTGTCAATTAACGGTTTTGCCGATTTAGTGAACGAAACAATTCAAGCCCGCAGGTAGTCGGGCTATGTTATGGAGAACAGATGATGACTCAACGTAAAAGCCTTTTAACTTCGCTGGCTGTTGCCGGTTTGCTCAGCTTTTCTGCAGGAGCATTTGCTGCAGATATTGATGTAAGTGCGGATGCTAATGACCTGGCTATTAAGGGATATGACCCGGTAGCCTACTTCACCGACAGTAAAGCGGTGAAAGGTGATGACCAGTACACAGCAACTTACAAAAATGCGATCTTCCATTTTACCAGTGCTGATAACCGCGATACTTTCCGTAAGGATCCGGCTGCGTACGCGCCTCAGTATGGAGGATATTGTGCATTCGGCGTCGCAATGGAGAAAAAGTTCGATACCGATCCTGAAGCGTGGAAAATCGTGGATGGCAAGTTGTACCTGAACCTGGATAAATCAGTACAAGAACGTTGGCTGACAGATACCAACGGCTATATCCAGACCGCAGACGGAAACTGGCCTGAGATCAAAGGAGTGGAAGCTGCGAAGCTCTAACCACACGGAAGATTTTTCAAGAACTAACGCCGGGGAATCCCCGGCGTTGTCGTGTTCAGGGGAAGTGAATATTCCATTTCTGCCGCGGGTTAGGGTTTTGGGATTGGCTGGCCAGATACCCGTCTTATTCTAAAGAAGGGGCTGTTTTTCGTCACAAAGTAGCATTGCGGGTACTACTTTCTATGGTTAGGGTTTTAGATGTCCTCAAGGAATCAAGAGGTTATCTGCTATGACTGGGAATATAGCGCTGCGTGCTTTTCGAACTGTTATTTTACCTATTGCTCTGATAACAATGCCTTTGTTCAGCTTTTCTGACGAGTTGCCTACGGTAAGGGTCGGAGTACTGAAGTTTGGCACCATTAATTGGGAAATGGATGTCATTAAAAGGCACCAGTTGGATCAAAAAGCCGGTGTTTCTCTGGAAGTTGTACCACTGGCGTCCAAAAATGCCTCTTCTGTAGCACTACAGGGCAATGCGGTAGACATTATCCTTTCTGACTGGGTGTGGGTAAGCCGCCAGCGGGCATCCGGTAAAACTTACACCATATCGCCGACTTCAGCGACAGCAGGTGGGATCTATGCGGCATCTGACATTCCAATGAAAAGTCCCTGCGATGTCGCCGGCAAAAAACTGGGTATTGCAGGTGGCTCGGTTGATAAAACCTGGCTGCTTTACCAGGCCTATTGCCGGGTTACGGATAAAAAGGATGTCCGGGAAATTACCGAACAACAGTTTGTTGCACCTCCGCTTCTCAATAAACTGATGACACAGGGCAAAGTTCCGGTGGGAATTAACTTCTGGCACTACGGTGCCCGGTTGGAAGCGGCTGGTTTCATACCGGTAATTAACCTGGACCAGATTGTTGCCGGACTTGGCATTAAAACCCAGGTGCCCATGCTTGGGTGGGTGTTTGATGATAAATGGGCCCAAGCCAACCCCAAATTGGTGTCAGCATTTTTGAATGCATCTTCCCAGGCGAGGGAAATATTGAGAACGTCAGACAGTGAATGGGATGTTATCCGTCCTCTGACCAAAGCTAAAACCGATGCGGTTTTCAATGAGCTTCGAAAGGCATACCGACGTGGCTTTGCCGGTGATTTCGGTACTGTTCAGGAACAGGCAGCAAGCCAGATTTTCGACATTTTGGCTAAAGAGGGAGGACAAGCACTGGTGGGGGCGTCACCTACCTTGAGTGAGGGCACATTCTGGAATGCCCCTTAAACGGCGATACCGGTTCGACTTGATGGTGAGTAATTCTGCCTGAGTATGAATTTGCCTAACTACAAACGCTATATTTTGCCAGTGTTATTGTTGCTGTTGTGGCAGTGGACAGCAACAGTGACTGGCAGTCCCGACTATCCGTCCCCCATTCTGGTCATTCATTCTCTTGTCTACGAACTGACCCACGAACAGATGGTTTACCATCTTTCCATGACATTGTGGAGGGTATTGCTGAGCTTCATCATTTCGATGATCCTGGGGGTGATTCTAGGAATTATGATGGGGCGTTTTCCTCGGTTAAATGAACTTTCAGACCCCTTGTTGATTCTCACCCTTAATATTCCTGCACTGGTTACCATTCTGTTGTGTTATCTGGGCATTGGGCTGGTAGAAGCTGCAGCAGTTACCGCGGTTGCACTCAATAAAATCCCTATGGTGGTTGCCATGATTCGCGAAGGTGCCAGGGTGGTGGATAACGAGCTTCTGGATGTTGCCCGGGTGTACCAGCTTTCACGTCCTGCGCGTTTCTTCCGTGTGTTCCTGCCACAACTGTACCCCTACATGATGGCATCTGCCCGTACCGGGCTATCCCTCATTTGGAAAATCGTGCTGGTGGTGGAATTGATAGGAAGGAGTAATGGTGTCGGTTTTAAGCTTCATACCATGTTTCAGTTCTTTGATATTGCCGGGATACTGGCGTACACCTTTGCCTTTGTGGCGATAATTTTCCTGCTTGAGGCGGTGATTTTCAGGCCGCTGGATAACATCGTATCCCGGGGGCGGGCATGATATCCGTTACTTTGAACATCAATAACAAAAGATATGGGAATGGCGAAATGGTTATTGGTGAAATACGGGAAACCATTGAAGCCGGAAAAATCACAGCAGTAATCGGGCCGTCTGGTTGTGGCAAATCTACGCTTCTCAATATGATAGCCGGGCTGGAATGTTCAGCCAGTGGCGACGTGATTTTTGAAGCGAGCAGCTTGCCGGAACCGAATCCCAGTATTGGCTATGTTTTCCAGACACCAAGGCTTATGCCCTGGCTGACAGTGCTGGAGAATATGGAATTGGTTTGCGGGAAGGGTAACCCCAATATTAACAGCACGCTTGATGCGATGGATATATTGGACAAACGCGATGCCTTCCCGTCCCAACTTTCTGGCGGTATGCAGAGAAGGGTCAGTGTTGCCCGAGCATTTGTCTACCAACCCGGATTGATGCTGCTTGATGAACCTTTCACATCTCTTGATGCGCCAACCGCTGATCAGCTTCGTCACCTTTTGCTTAAAATGTGGTATCAACAGCAAACCACTATGGTGTTTGTCACCCACGATCTTCGGGAAGCGATATCTCTGGCAGATGAGATCTGGTTCCTGAGCCGATCTCCCGCGAAAGTTATTCACAAAATAGGTATCGACCAGCCACCAGCCCGATTTCTGGGAGATTCGGCCGGGCGTCAACAGATTGATGAAATTGCGGGGAAGCTGCTGGAACTTCATCCCAACTTACTAAGTGGAGTGACAGAGGATCTTTAATCCGTAGCCGCTTTTGCAAAGCCTGACAGCGCTTTTTTCACTTTTTCCAGAACCGGTTTGCATTTTTCCAGTTGGTGACGTTTGCCGAGGTAAGCGGGGTCATTGTAGGAAAGCCATGTCAGGCCGTTAGTGTCTTGCCAGACCAGCATTTTCTGCGGAAGGTCAAGACCGGTTTTCTGATCGCACTGCATCAACGGGGTACCAACCTTGGGGTTGCCAAAAATAACCAGCCGGGTGGGGTTCAGGGCAAGACCGGCTTTCATTGCTCCTTCATCATGCTTAATTTCCGCAAATACTCGCATGCCTTTAGCACCAAGTGCGTCATACAGACGTTCAACAGTATTTTCTACATTGTGTTTGCTTTGTAGCGTAATGATGCCTTCGTTGGCAAAGGCTGGCAGGGTAAAAAAGCAGAGGATTAACCCCGGTAGCGTAATCCTGTTCATTTTATGTCCTTTTTTGGTCGGTGCAGGTAGGAATTGCTGTGTAATCAGGTATAGCTGCTCTGCCGGGGTTGTGGTGTTTTGGAGCTGGGACAAAAATATGCACGAAAGTGTTTAAGTGTTCTGGGAAAGTGGTCGTCCTAACAACTCGACTTAAGTCCTTACGCTGCGCAGACCCTATGATACCAAGTAAACAAGAACTCTCTGAAAGCGACATATATGTCGACCGGCAAAATCAAATCCAGCAGGAGCAGGGCCGGAAACTCCTACTGATTATTCTTAATGTGTTAGCCATTTTGGTGGGAGTTGAACACTATTTCAGCCATGATGCTGATGATCTGTTTTCCTACTTTGCCTCTGTGTACGGCATTTTGTTCAGCTTGGGTCTGGTCGTTTGGAGCGTGTCAGAAGCTAAAATTATTAAGTGGCAGACTGTTTCCATCGCTGTTGCAGTAATAAGTGCGCTTTCCTGGTTAGCCATCGGGGCACTGCTAAAAATGAATGGCAGTACGCCATCTTATTGTATTTATGGTGTGATCTTTGTGGTTTCCACCATTTTGGCCTTTTTCAGCTACCCACCTGCACTTTATTTATGCCTTGGGCTCGGACTGGTCAGCGGTTTGTTCAGCAGCTTTTTTATCATGCCGCCGGATTACCATACCGACCTGTTTAAGATAGACGCGATGTTGCTGATGACGGGTGTACTCCTTTGTGTGTTACTTCAGCGTTCATTGACGTTTTGGTACCGGACGGCTGTAAAAAATACCCACAAGTCTTACTGCCTGCGTGATGAACTTGGCACTGTTGCACTAATCGATGCCACAACCGGCCTGCAGAACCAGAAACACTTCAATATTTCACTGACCAAGGAAGTGATGGCTGCGCGCCGTGACAACGCCAAGCTCACAGTGATTATTATGAATATCGACTCTTTGCGTTTATACCGGATGACCTATGGTCATGCTGCGACAGTCAAAATGCTGCGTCGAATCACTCGTTGCATGCGAAGAGGGCTTTTCCGCCCCCGCGATTTTATAGCCCGTTTCAGCTCGGACGAGTTCGGTATTATTCTTCCGGGGACGGATTACACCGGAGCTCGCCTGGTTGCCAATCGCCTGAAGAAACTGATTTTGGTCAGTTGTTCACACACTATTCAAGCTCATCTGGGTCAACAGGTAGAAGTACATTACCGAGTGATGGAGTGGAATTCCTCTATATCTACCCACGAGTTGAAGAAGAAGATTACCGAATGCATGGTGGAATGTTCTGCGGAAGCGAGCGGGAAGAATTAGAAAACCAGAATTTCAGAATAGCGACCGGGAAGGTCGCTATTTTTTCATCAGTAAACACTCATTCGAACACATGTATGATATTTGTGTTTTACTTCAAGGTTTTGTTGCTTTTTTAGGCATAGCTTAATTCTCAGAAACAGCAGTAATTATAAGTACCAAGTTAGCGGTATCGTCATTTGTTGATGAGGATTGCGTTATGGATATTGGCTTACTCGTTTCGTTGCTTGTTGTTCTCGCCACAATCTATTTTCTACTCAAACAATTCGAGACCCGGATGGTGCTGATAGGCGCCGGTTTGGTACTCGCCCTGTTCTCTTTTGACCCCATGGCGGCGCTGGATGCGTTTGCCAAACGGATGACTTCCGGCAGCCTGATACAGGCAATCTGTGCCAGTATGGGTTTTGCTTTCGTCATGCGTTATACCCGGTGTGATGAACATTTGGTAAAGCTCCTTTCAAAAGGACTGACCAAAGTAGGTGTTTTGATTATCCCGGCGGCAACTGTTTCTACGCTGATGATAAATACTGCCATTCCCTCAGCTGCAGGCTGTGCTGCGGCTGCCGGTGCAACTTTGATTCCCTTGATGATGAGGGCCGGCATTCACCCGGCAATGGCTGCCGGCGCAGTGTTGGCAGGCACCATTGGTTCGCTGTTGAGTCCAGGTATGTCCCACAATGCCTTCGTTGCTAATATGGCGGACATGACAGTGGTTGAAATGATTGCCTACCATTCACCTTTTTCTCTGACGGTCATGGCGATCAGTGTTGTAGGAGTCACCATCGTGGCTCTGGTCCTGAAAGATCATGTGTATGAGGGGATAAGTGAAACGGCAGACGAAGGGCCAGACGCCGTAACATCTCCCAATGTTATTTACGCTCTGTGCCCGTTCGTACCGCTGGCTATTCTGCTTGCGGGCAACTCGTTTTACCCTGCGATGAAAACAGGTGTACCCCAGGCCATGGTTATCGGCTGTTTACTCGCGCTGCTGCTAACCCGGGTGAACCCGGCAAAATTGAGTAAAGAGTTCTTTTCCGGTATGGCGAACGGTTATGGTGAGGTTATCGGTATTATCATTGCGGCCTCCGTATTTGCAGAGGGCCTGAAGGTATCCGGTTTGATTGGGGAGTTTATTGAAATCCTCAAATCCTCCAATGAGATTGCCCAATGGGGTGCCTCTCTGGGTCCATTCCTGATGGCAGTGCTGACCGGTTCCGGTGATGCTGCGGCATATGCATTTAATGAAACCGTTACTCCCCATGCTGCAGATATCGGTTACACCATTCCTGACCTTGGCATGCTGGCAGCGATAGCCGGGTCATTGGGCCGGACTATGTCACCTGTTGCCGGTGTAACCATCGTCTGTGCCGGTATTGCAGGGATTTCTCCTATAGAAGTTGTGAAACGCACGGCTCCGGCGATGATATTCGCGGTGTTTGTTCTGGCGCTCATCATGGGCTAACAAGGAAGCAAAACCAATGACACATCCCTTTGAAAAACTGATGCAGACATCCCGTCGCAGCTTCCACCGTGTACCAGAGGAAGGCTGGACTGAGTTCCAGACCACTGCGAGGATTATTGAATCACTGCGTGAACTGGACTTTGATGTCCTGAGTGGGCAACGGGTAATTAACCCGGAGTATATTCGCGGCCGTGATGAAAAGCTGGCGTTAGAAGCCGAACAACGTGCCCGCGAGTCTGGTATTGAAGCAGAATTTCTGGATGAAATGGAGGGGCTGACAGGCTGTGTTGGCATCTTGGAAACCGGTGTGCCAGGGCCAGTAACAGCACTGCGTTTTGATATTGATTGTGTAAAAGTGACAGAAGCACAAACGGATGACCATATACCCTGCAAAGAGGGTTTTGCTTCAACTCGGCCGGGCTTGATGCATGCCTGTGGGCATGACGGGCATGCTGCAATTGGTATCGCGCTCGCTACCTGGCTGAGGGTAAACCGGGAGAAATTCTGCGGCACCATCAAACTGTTGTTCCAACCGGCTGAAGAAGGCGTTCGGGGAGCCCGTCCAATGGCCGAAAGTGGTGTACTGGATGACGTAGACAACTTCCTTGGTATGCACCTGAGTTTTATTGCCAACAGTGGCGAAGTGGTGCTGAACCCAACCCATTTCCTTTGTACCACCAAGTTAGATATTCGCTATAGCGGTAAACCCGCCCATGCAGGTGCAGAGCCCCATAAAGGGCGCAATGCGCTTGCGGCAGCGGCTAATGCCAGTGTGCAGCTTATGGGGATTGCCCGTCACGGAGAGGGAATGACCCGGATAAACATTGGCGAATTACATGCCGGAGAGGGGCGTAACGTGGTGCCGTCACACGCAGTGTTAAAACTGGAAGTACGTGGCGAGAATGAAAGCATAAACAGCTATATGGTCGAGCAGGTGGAGGCTGTCGCCAAAGGCTGCGCAATGAGTTTTGGTGTAGACGTTGAAACTGAAGTAATGGGCGAAGCGGTGGATCTGGTCAACAGTCCGGCGCTTATTGAACGGTTGGGAGCCATTGCCCGTGAACACCCCTCAATCGAAACGGTAATTGAAGACAAGGTGTTTGGTGGCAGTGAAGACGCCACCATTTTGGCAAAACGTGTACAGAAAAGAGGAGGAGAAGCGCTGTTCTTTATTGTTGGTGCAGACCGGAAAGCGGGGCATCATCAGGCTGAATTTGATTTTGATGAAAAGCAGATGAACACCGCTTTCGACCTGTATGCGGGAATGCTGACACAGATTCACGCATATTAAACTCACACAGAGCTGGTTCAGTTGGATGTATTACGCTCATTACCATTTACGTTAGTGCATGATTTCATTGATATACGGAATTTTATTTGTATGATGTATTTCCTTTTTCAATGCATTTCTGGATTCAACAATGAGTAATGAAGATAGGCCAATTGAACCAGCCTGCCGTGGTGGCTTTTTCCAAGCTTTGACAAAATTGCTGCTAGCTTTAGTCGCGATTGCTGTATTTCTCTGGAATTTTGATGGCTTCTGGCAGACAGATGTTCACCCGCTGGTAACATTTCAAAAGCAATACTTCCCTGTAAAGTTTAAGGAAGAAAAACTGAAGGTTAGTAATGTTTATTACAACAACGAACTGATTGATGAAATTCAAGAAAGGCTTGTTGAAGAGAGACAACAAGAGAGGAATTTAGCCAGCAAATTGACGAAAACAAAACAGCAGTTGGAATACTTTAAAACTTTGGAAGATCAAAAGTGCGAGTACTACCAAACTTCGCTACAAATGCTCCGTCAGCTTAAAAGGAAATATTCCGAAGATGAGTTGAATGATGTGTTGCGATGCACGAATCAAGAATGTATTGATATTAGGGATAATAATCCAGCATCTGTGTCATTTTGTTCTTAGCTTTAAAGGAAAACTTAATTGTAATGAACTGTCCCGGATGATTTCCATTCGGGATAGCAGCTTGAATAACCTTAACGGGTATTCGATTTTGATTTAGAAAGATTGCAAAAGTTTACTTATTTTGCGGTCACTTCTTCCAGAAACGCATTAAACCGTGCCCATGATGCCTGGTCAGCATCTTTCCGGTATCTGTCGCTGCCAAAGACGGTAAAGGCATGGGGTGCGCCGCTGTACGTGATCATTTCATGGGAAATGCCGGCTTGTTCCAATTGCTCAGTTAAGTCAGCAAACTGATCCATCGTAATGGCGGTGTCTGCGCTGCCGTGCAACACCAGAATTTTCCCCTTTGTCTGAGAGTAGTCCTGTCCTTCCGGGGTCATCAAACCCCCGTGAAACGTTGCAAAACCCTTAAGATCAGCGCCGGAACGGGCAAGCTCCAAAACGGCCGCACCGCCAAAGCAGTACCCGGCAGCCACAAGGTTTGATGTGTTTGCCCCAAGTTCCCCGGCTTTAGCGACAGAACCGTTCAGTATCGCCCGCATTTTCTCCCGGTCTTTGTAGAGTTCTCCGGTGTGCTGCCGCTTGTCTTTAACCTCAGTCGGGCGGATCCCTTTGCCGAACAGGTCGGCCGCAAAGACGGAATAGCCCAGTTCATTGAGCATGGCTGCCCGCTTGATTTCATAGTCGGTGAGACCGTCCCAGTCGTGCACTAACAGCACCAGCGGCGCGCCTTTCTCTGCCGGTGAATAATAACCTTCATAAGCGTTACCGTTGACGTCATAAATGACGGCTTCACCGGCAATTGCCCTGACAGTTAACAGGGAAACGACAGTGAACAAGAAACAAAGGAATGCAGAAATTCGGGTCATGGCTGAGCCTCCTTACTCGATGAAGGGAAAGTATAGTTAACGGCTAACCATTGTGTGGTTGCACGGATGGAATCTCTGAGGACTCTCGCTGTTGAAAAATGCCTCACACTACGCAATTTTCATCCCCCGGTTTCGCCTAAAATCGAGTGAGTTAAACGGATTGGGAAACAGATTATGGAGAAGAAAAGTATTGCCAGTGCAGGGCTTCTTGGCGGTCTTGTGGGTGCCGGGCTTGTGCTGCTTGGCGTGGTGCTGGGAGGTACCGCATTGGACATCAAGGAATACGAGCGAACCGTGACAGTAAAAGGGCTGTCGGAGCAGGAGTACCCGGCGGATATTGTTATCTGGCCGATTCAGTTTGCCGGCGCGGACAATAATCTCGAGAAGCTCTATGACACCCTGGATGAAAGTACCCAGAAGATAGATGCCTTTTTAGTAAAAAACGGCATACCGGCGGGTGATATTTCTGTTTCCAGCCCGAGTGTAACGGACAAATCGGCCCAGAGTTGGGGCGATGACAATGTTACTTTCCGTTTTTCCGGCCAGCAAACCGTGACGGTATACTCCAAAGACATTAAGGCGGTGCGAGCCGTAATGGGAAAACTCTCCGAGCTTGGCAAGCAAGGAATAGTCTTTACCGGCGGTTATGAATACCAGACTGAATACCTCTTCACCCGGTTGAATGAGATAAAACCGGCAATGGTTGAGGAGGCCACCCGGAATGCGCGGGAAGTTGCCAGAAAGTTTGCGGAAGACTCAGACAGCAAACTGGGGAAAATCAAACGCGCTTCACAGGGGCAATTTGTCATCACTGCAAGGGATAAAAACAACCCGCATATCAAGAAAGTCCGGGTGGTTTCGACAGTTGAGTATTACCTCTCTGATTAACCTGACAGGTATAAAAACGCCATCCTCACCAGAGTGGGGATGGCGCAGATTTCACATATACTTTAAGCAGAAATCAATCGTCTGACGCTTCAATCTCGCGAGCCAGAAAGGTTTCGCCAATCTTGATACCTTCCACTTCTACTTCACGGCCGAACAGGTTGTGCAAAGGGCCGTCTTCAATTTCAGTCATTCGGTCGAGGGTCAGTACGATATTGCTCATGCCGGATTTGAGCAGCACTGTTGTGGTGTTGCCTGATTCAAATTCTTCAATAATACCAGTACGCTCAAATTCCAATGTGTCCCAGGCATCGTCCATGTCATCAAAATCCCAGTCTTCGAACTCCACTTCTGTTGCCATTCGGGTATCGCCAGATTGGCTTGATTCAACTTCTACCAGACGGCCGGGACGAAGATCAGTTTTTGTGCCGTCATCGTCAAAATCGGTGGCAGCATTCACCGCAAATCGAACGCGGTAGTTAACATCAAACGATGAATAATCGTTCGCTACCCATGTTATGACGCCTTCGATTTCGCTATCCCCGGTGACATCACTCAGATCAGCACGTGAAATGTAGTTGGCGCGAAATTCGCGGGAAGTTGGTTCATAAAAACCGTCAACTTCTACCCATAACGCGTTGTGCAGGGACAAACCTTCCTGGATGGTTGCATTGGCGTAATTAATTTTGGTAGCACCAATAGTGAATGTTGACTTTGTCAGGTTGGCAACCAGTCCTTCTATTTCACCGGCATGTGGTGCAGTATCCAGCTTCACCACAGACAATACGTGGTATCCGGCGTTGGCTGTTGGCAATGATGAAACCATCACCCAGTCATTGAGCTGGATATGCCGGCTTAGGTTGGTAAAGTGAAGGTGAATGCCGTTAACCACCAGCGTATTGCTTTCCGTATCAATGGAAGTTACCTGGCCTACTAAAGTTGGGTCTACCTGTACGGCGGCACCAAAGCGTGTGGCAGTTTTTACCTTAACAGTAACGTTGTTTTCCAGTTCATCGAATGACAGTGAATTGTTACCTAACTGAATGGAATTCACAGCAAAGCTCTGTCCATTAACTGTGATGCGTTGGTTGCTTTCATCAAGTTGCGATATTGAACCGTAGGCAGCGTTTACAGAAGAAGATGGCTTTGATTCTGAGCCGCCATCGCTTCCGCCACATCCGGTCAAAGCCAGTGCTAACAAAGAGGTATAAGTGAGCTTTTTCAAGGTAAACATCCGCTGAGTAAGATATGAAAGCGATACTAGCGGTCAGGTCGCAGTCAATGTCAGCGTAAAGTGAGCAAAACTAAAGGAATCTGAAAGAAAGTGAGTGGTTGTAATTATAAGGAAAACAGCCATTTATCTTGATTATGACTCTGGTTAGTTGTTTTGTTGGATGGAATGAATTCGCATTGAATAGCGGGTGGGAAGTACCTTGTAATCCCCTGATTGATGGCACAATATGGCCTTAATCAAAAGAGCAAAAGGACAGGGTCAGAATGAAAATCGGTATCGTTGGGTTAGGGGACATTGCCCGGAAAGCATATCTTCCGGTAATTACGACTTTAGAGAACCTTGAACTCGTTTTCTGTACGCGTTCTCAGGCTTCCGTGAAGGAGCTTGCTCAGAAATACCGTATTGCGGAATATACGACTGACTACCGGGAATTACCCAAACTGGGTGTTGATGCGGTGATGATCCATGCTGCAACACGGGCCCACGTTGAAATTGCTTCATTCTTTTTGCAGCAAGGGATACCGGTCTTTGTCGATAAGCCATTGGCTGATGATGCAAACAGTGTTGAACAACTTTACGAGTTGGCTGAAAAGCGCAACCAACCCCTGTATATCGGATTCAACCGACGCCATATTCCGCTGTTTAATCATTATGTACCGGAGTTAGCGAACGGCGAGTGTGGAGACCTGTTTTCCCTGCGATGGGAAAAACACCGGTTCGACCTGCCGGGTGAGCTCCGCACTTTTATTTTCGATGACTTTATCCATCCCCTCGATAGCGTAAACCTGAATGCCAGGGCGAATGTTGAAGATGTCTGTATTACCCACCATATGCAGGGCTCCAGTCTTGCCCGTCTGGATGTACAGTGGCAGGCGGGAAACACACTTATTCAAGCATCAATGAATCGGCAGTTTGGCAGAACCACCGAAAGGGTGGCTGCGACGTACCAAAACCGGGCTTATGAATTTGATTCTTTTGTAGAAGGGAAGTGCTGGAAGGAAAATACCGAAACCCGCCTAGCGCTGAAAGACTGGACGCCAATGCTGGCAGGAAAAGGGTTTGAACATATGGTTGCGGATTGGTTGCGGGTCGCTGAATCAGGCCGGTTGGATACCCGGGTGGTTAACCGCAATATCGCCAGCCACCAATTGGCTGACGATATCCTCAGAACGATCCAAGCCTCTCTCGTTTAATCGCAGTTGTAATCAGTAACCACGAATATCCAGTTCGTTCTGAATAAGGGTCACGCACTGGGAAGCAAACAACATCTTCGGCCCCAGGCTGATATGCTGGGTGTTAAGGCGCTTCAGGGTCGGAAGTGTCTTTTTCGGCATCGGGATGTGGTCTGTCAGCAGGAAGCACGGGTTGCCGGTAATTTCCTGCTCGCGGAATGAAGTGCCTTTTTTATCCAACAGGTAAAGTTGATAGTCTTCTGCCAGGCGCTTTACCAGTTTCTCAAAGCTTATAGTTTCGACTGTTATGCCGGACTCTACCTCACGGTGTTCTTCCTTGCCCATGCTGACAGACGCACCCAAGGCATTGGCAATCTTTTCAATCAGCGCCTGCTCATGGAACCCACCGATATTACGCAACAGGCTGGATTCAAAACGAATGGTCCGGGAATAGTCATTGGTGGCTTCCATTACCAGGTAAACCACGATGTCATCACGATGCGATTGGGCGGTGAAAATGGCGTTCATCAGTACATGGGCAAGGATCTCACCATGCGCTTCCTGACCAACGGATGCCAAAAAAGTGTTCTTGTCTGTGGAGGCGGCTCGGGCTCTAACTACAAAAGCTCTCATTAATTGTCTCTTTCTTGCAGGCGGCCTGATGGCCGTAAATAAGGCTGGAGTATGATAATGCCAAAACGGCACTGGCTCCAACAGGGAAAGTAGAACGTCACATAGGTGCTTTGTTACCATGGTTTATTATTGCCTAAACCAAGAGGTTTCCCATTGCTTCGCTTCTACATACTGACTCTAAAAGGAAACAGCAGGAATAACCTCGCCAAGCTCCCTGCAAGCTACGTTATATCCGGCTCCAAGTGGATTGGTTGGGTAGGAATTATCCTTGCAGTGATGGTCGGGCTCGAACCCCTTACTCAGTTTGTGCAAGCTGTTATGGCGGCTGATTTTTACCTGCTTGGGTGGGTTAACGCAATCTGGTTGGTACTCGGTTGTATATTGTTTGTATTAGGGCTGGATCAGCTGAAAGTGACTGGAACATTGGAAATCACCGCCAAGACTGTGGAGTGTAACTACCGAAACCTGTTTGGAACAACCCGGTGGAAAGAACGAATATCCGGCTACAAAGGTCTAAAGGTTAAGAAAGAGTCAGAGAAATCCGGTGTGTTTAACGCAATTATCTACACCATCTGGCTGGAACACTCGAGTAAATCACGCTCAATTCGTATCTCCCGGGCAGGCAGTGATCTCTACATTGAAGAGGATTTGGAAAAGTACTGTCAGATGTTCGGTTTAAGAACGGTGAAATAAAGCGGCAACCTTATCCGGTCTAATCAACACAATTTCAGAGGGTAACGCATGAGTCAGGTTGCTTTTAGCGGGAGTTGTTACTGGTGTATGGAAGCTGTGTTTCGCTCCCTTAAGGGGGTGAGCGATGTCGTTCAGGGTTGGGTTGCTCCGACAACCGAAAATGATACCTTTGTTGAAGGCGTTTTGGTTACTTATGATGCAAACCATATTTCATTGCACGACCTGATTGAAATCCATGTTCATACTCATAGTGCCACTTCACATCATTCCCTGCGGGAGAGGTACCGCTCGGCAGTTTATGTAACAGCAAAAAGAGATTTGGCGCGAGCAAATGAAGCAGTAAAGGCATTACAGGCAGATTTTTCGGATCCTCTGCTTACCGAAGTCTGTGAATTTGCCGAATTTAAACCCTCTGATTCAAAGATGCAGGACTACTTCTATGCAGATCCTGGAAAACCTTTTTGTCAGGTGAGAATTGTCCCCAAGTTGAAGACGTTACTGGAAAATTTCAATGAGAAGGTAGCGGAAGAGCGTAGGTCGATCATCGAAGAGCAACAAACAGGTTCGATGAAAAGGCCCGTCTGACACGAGCCTTTGAAGGCTTTTTAGCAAACGCCCTGAGCCAACATGGCATCAGCGACTTTCACGAAACCGGCGATATTTGCCCCTTGCTCGTAATTGATGCGGCCATTTTCATCCCTGCCATACTCTGCACAGGTGTCGTGGATACGGCGCATGATGTCTTGAAGGCGCAGGTCAACCTCTTCTCTGCTCCATCCAAGGCGGAGGGCATTCTGGCTCATTTCCAATCCGGATGTGGCAACGCCACCAGCATTGGACGCTTTTCCGGGCGCGTAGAGAATACCAACATTGTTGAAGACGGAAACAGCTTCAGCTGTGCTCGGCATGTTTGCACCTTCAGCCACAAGTTGTACGCCGTTGCCTGCCAGTGTTTCAGCATCGTGCCCGTCCAGTTCGTTTTGTGTAGCACACGGCAAGGCTACATCCATTTCATACTGCCAGGGTTTGCCGCCCTTGGTGTAAGCCAGACCCAATTCATGGGCGTAATCGGCAACGCGTCCACGCTGCACGTTTTTGATTTCCATTAACCGTGCGAGTTTTTCCTGAGTAAAACCATCCGGATCATAGACGGTGCCACAAGAGTCAGAGGCGGTAATTACCCTTCCGCCCATTTGCATGGCTTTTTCGATAGCATATTGGGCTACATTGCCGGAACCTGACACACCAACTCGCTTACCTGCCAAGATCTGGCCTTTTTCTTTAAGCATGGCTTCCACAAAATAGAGCAGGCCATAGCCGGTTGCTTCTGGTCGAATCAAGCTGCCACCAAATGACAGGCCCTTACCCGTGAAGACACATTCGGCACTGTTTGAAAGCTTTTTCATCATACCAGCCATGAAGCCGACTTCGCGTGCTCCTACACCGATGTCTCCGGCGGGAACATCGGTATCAGCACCAAGATGACGGTGAAGTTCAAACATCAACGCCTGGCAGAACCGCATGATTTCGTTGTCACTTTTTCCCTTAGGGTCAAAATCACTGCCACCCTTTCCACCACCCATTGGGAGAGTGGTAAGGGCATTTTTAAACGTCTGCTCAAACGCGAGGAACTTGAGTACAGAAGAGTTAACTGAAGGGTGGAATCGCATTCCTCCTTTGTAGGGACCAATAGCTGAGTTGTGCTGAACGCGAAAAGCTCGGTTAACATTCACCCTGCCGTTGTCATCAACCCAGCTTACTCTGAACTGAATTAATCTTTCCGGCTCTACCAGACGGTCAAGGATACCGGCTTGGATGTACTGCGGATTTTTTTCAACGAATGGCCAGATTGATGAAATCACTTCAGTTACAGCCTGGAGATACTCCGGCTGATTAGGGTTGTTGGTGGCAACACGAGCCAAAAAGGCGTCTTTAAGTGTCGCTTCGTTCATTGCTAACTCCTGTCATGAATGCAAAAACTGCTGGTGGGGATGTTGTGTGTATTGTCTTTTTTTTATCCAACAGCCTTTATATCAGGGAGATGCCTGCAGCCCTAAAAATGATGAATAAATATTCATCACACTTCCAAATCAGGAAATAAAATGTTTAGTTTTGTTTACGAACAGCTTGGGTTAATGTAAGTGGGTAGAGTCATATATATATTAAAAACAGATGGTTAAACATTTCCTCGTATTATATATGGGTCTGTTTGTGTATTGAGCTGTGAATGAGTAATCGCCATGTATTGCTTCTTTCCTGCTACCCAAGATTTTTCCATTTCTACTTAATTACCACTGCCGGTTTGGCAATGCCTTGTAAGGTAAATTTACTGAGTCATTAAGTCAGCAGAGCTTCTCTGAGTTGTCAGGGAATTTGACCATGTCTGGTGGTGTGAATTAATGCGATTTCACGTTTAAGACTTTGTAAATTATGGATTAAGACTCTAGGGAATACTTGATTTGTGAAAATGCATATCGGGATACTTGTCGGTTTTTTTTACATGGCAAGGATATTACCCGGAATAAAATTTATATTAATTAATTGCTTATTTAGAAGGTACGCAACTTGCTTTGTATGCAGTGTTGCCCTGTGCAACTATGCAATCAGTTCTGGATGAACGAAAGGAGCCTTCTAAATGAAAAAGATTTTATTATCCGCGTTTGCAGCCGCAGCATTCTTTGTATCCGGTGTGGCCAATGCAACGTTCGTAACTGAGTGGGGGTACAACTCTTCGCTTCAGTGGGACACAACTCAAACGACCTTTACGGCAGGTGGCGGAACACCGGGAAATACCCCATCGCTGTTAAGTTGGGGTGCGACAGGGGGAGACCATACTGATCTGCTTGCTGACCCAAGCGATAGCCGAAGTGCCCTTGAAATTACAGGTTCTCCTGCTGCGGGATCAGTATTTACCAATGGTGCACTGGAAACTGTGGGTACAATTACACACTGGAATAACGCAATTTCGAGCGCATTTTCTATCCTCGAGACCGGTGTCCTGTCCTTTTCTGTTGTATTGAATGCAATCGACCCTCTGGGGGGGGTACTTGCGCCGATAACACAGAATTTTTCGTTCAGCTTCGCGGAAACAAGCAACTCTGACCCCTGTGGATTCCCAGCCGGTTCCGTATGTGACGATATTTTCGTGTTGACGTCTACAGATTTTGTTAAGAATTTCAGCTATATGGGAACGAACTATGAGGCATCGATCATCGACCCTAACCTGATTCTTCTATCTGACGATACCTGTGCTGCTGCGGGCGTGGCTGCAGGCTGTCGTGGTGTGCAGACCTTAGAAAATGACACGTCTAATGTTGATTTCAGGCTCAAAATTACAACTGTTCCGGAACCTGCAACAATCGCGTTGTTTGGGGCTGGCCTATTGGGTTTTGCTCTCTATCGTCGCCGTAGAACCATTTAAACCAACCGCATTTTTTCTAATTAATAAAGAACCTCCTGGTTGGCAAGCACCCGGGAGGTTTTTATATACACCCAAACATACTACCCCGCATGCTTTACTAGTCACATCAACATCATGAATATCATGTAGAACTTCATTTATTTGTCATGCATTTATCAGATCTGTCTCACAATTGATTAAATTCGTATTATCTAATAGAAAATGCTTCTATCTTCTCAATATTTTCTCAATTCCCAAGAAATATAACAAGTTAATAACATTCTCGGTGCGATGGTAATACAAATTCATTTTCTATCCCTCCTCCATAAGATACTGGTTTTCTATTGAGACTATTTGATACTCTAATAATAATTAAAAGTGATACTAGAAGTATCAATATTACCCAGTACGACGTGTTTTAATATTACAAGGATAAGTAAAATGAAAAATATATCCGCTTACTCACTCGCCCTGTGTTTGGGCTTTACTGTGCATACTGCTTCGGCAACTACCTCTGAGGAGTTAGGGAATATCGGCTCATATGTGGATTCAGTGTTGAATCCGAATATGTCTGTTACGGCCAATCCGGCTGGCACAACCTATAAAACGCACCAGCCCCCCTCAGTTAACCAGGCGGGAGATGCGCTGTTCTACCTTTCATTCTCTGAAAACGTTTATAAAAGCTCAGGCGCACCTCGAGGGTGGACCCGTGAAGAAGTCATCAGCAATGCCTCTACCGGCTATTATGCCGCTGTTTATACAAAAGGCAGTTCAGCAGTTATCGCATTTCGTGGCAGTGAACTGGGAACCGATGACTGGGTGACTAACGGTATTATGGTTGAAGGGGAAGTACCAGCACAGTACCAGAGTGCAATCACTGACTCTGCAGATCTTGTGAACCGATATAGCAGCTACAACATCCACTTCACCGGCCATAGTCTTGGTGGTGGCCTTGCAACAGTTGCGGCGTTGCGTACCGGAGAGGATGCCACCGTATTTGACGCAGCAGGTGTCGGTGATGCGGTACTAGGTAAAATCAAAGATGCACTTGCAGCAGACGGTCAAGCAAGAAGTGCCTGGAGAGGCAACTCCGAAGGGCTGGTAAATTACAACCTGGAAGGGGAAATGGTCTCTGATCTGGACTTCCAGCAAGACGCCGATACCTTGGGTGTGGATTCCAAGCAATACGGTGACATTTTCTACCTGTCAGCAGACCGCTTTAATCCACTCCCGCTGGCTGATACTGGCCTGACTCGTCACTTTACGATTTCTATCAAGGAAGAGCTCCAGTTCCTGGCACAGCCAATCTACCGTAACAACACCAGTGATTACGACAGCATTGATAATGACATCAATTCGTTCCGTGCTTCATTTTATATCGATTGGACGGAAGATACGTTGCAGCTGTTGGCTTGGCAGGTTGAGTACGCAATCAATTCGTTCCCAAGCCTGTTAAATGAGCTTTAATCTGAACCACCTCATTGGCTAGGAAGACCCGGCGGCCTGATTCATGGGCCGCCTTTTTGTGTCAAAAGTAAAAACAGCACTGAATCGCTGCAAAATCTACACCGCGTGGGTGACATGAGTGATTCCAACTTAGGGCAAATTCTGACAGTCTTTTAAAAGACCAGATCTTGATTGATTTGCTATCACGGAGGAAAACTATGCTCACAATGGAATTTATGTTGACCGCACTCGTTGTCGTCCTTATTCCGGGTACAGGCGTTATTTTCACTGTGACCTATGCATTGATTCAGGGCAGAAGCGCTGCGTTTTATGCCGCTTTGGGGTGTACGGCAGGTATCGTTCCCCATCTTTTGGCAAGTATCTTTGGTTTAGCGGCTTTATTGCATGTAAGTGCCGTGGCATTCACCACACTGAAATATCTTGGCGTGCTTTACCTTTTTTATCTGGCAGTAGTGATGTGGAAAGACAACCAGGGCTTTTCATTTGATGGCGAGACGGAGCCGGGTGCAGGCTGGCGAATCGCTGTCTGGGCGATGCTGGCAAATGTACTTAATCCCAAACTGTCGATTTTCTTCCTGGCTTTTCTGCCTCAGTTTATTTCACCGGTTAGCTCAACGCCGGTTACGGAAATGATGGTGTTAAGCAGCGTCTTTATGCTGATGACCTTTGTGGTATTCCTGGGTTATGGTCTGGTGGCAAGTGGTTTCAGAAATGCTGTGATGCGCTCTGAACGTTTACAACAGCGGATGAAAAAGATGTTTGCAGCGGCATTTGCCGGTTTGGGTGTAAACCTCGCTATGTCAGAACGTTAACCTTCATGATGAGTTTTACCCTTTCAGAAACGGAAACTAAGCTATTGCTTTTACACCTCTAATAACGGGGATTTGCGGATTGTGGGCATGTTTGGGAGGGTATAATGGCCTCCTTGTCTTTACGTATCATTCGCTGAACTCCATCGGTGGGATGATGCTTCGATATTCAGGTTCTTCCCATGAAACGCATTGTCTTTTTCCATGCCGGCTTATTGTGTCTTGTGTCTTTTGGCGTGCTGGCAACTGGAAACCAGCCCTCAGTCTTTACGTCTGATCCTTCTTCCCAACCTGTTCTTCAACTCGAACCTTATCAGGATAACTATATGTTGCCTGTGTATTTCACTGAAGAGCCCGCCCAACAATATTATGCGCCGCAGAACCCGAATGGAGGGAAAACCGTTGGCCGGACTAATTTACAGTTTCAATTGAGTGTGAAGTTCGGACTTTTTTCAAATCTGCTGACTGACAATGATGATGTGTACGTTGCCTATACGCAGCGTTCGAATTGGCAAGCCTACGCAAAATCCGCCTATTTTCGGGATACCCAGTATCAACCTGAATTGTTTTGGGTTTTCAGGCCGGAAACAAAAATCGGGGACTGGACTGTAGACAGCTATCGCTTTGGCATGGAACACCAATCCAACGGAAAAGGGGGATTTTACGAGCGTTCATGGAACCGGGCATACGCCGATATCACGTTGAAAAATAGTTCTTTTTGCTTTGATGTTAAGCCCTGGGTAAGGCTGCATTTTGGTGGTAAAGATTATAACCCGGACATTATGGACTATATGGGTTATGGGAAAGTATCAGCGACTTATACCATCGACAGGCATCAGTTCAAGTTGATGCTGAGAAACCAGGCCGAAAGTGGATTTTCGAAAGGCTTTGAGCAATTGAGTTGGAATTTCCCGATTGTTAGCGGGCTACATGGTTACATGTTGCTGCAAAGTGGCTACGGGGCTGCAATTTCAGATTACAACCACTATGACAATGCCATCGGTGTGG
This sequence comes from Parasalinivibrio latis, assembly GCF_036825535.1. Taxonomy (GTDB): domain Bacteria; phylum Pseudomonadota; class Gammaproteobacteria; order Enterobacterales; family Vibrionaceae; genus Parasalinivibrio; species Parasalinivibrio latis. Next base: position 2,385,326 of record NZ_CP098812.1, on the reverse strand, counting down.
GGGTGTCATTTTTCTAAATCCGGGACTATACCAACAGCAAGCAAGTGCGACTGTTGGTATTTCTGATTTCGAACGGTGGAGCGCTGCGGTCAGGCTCAGGATTTTCTGAGGTTCTTCCAAGGATCGACTTTTGCTGTTTTTTCCGTTCGTTGCGTTAGCTCTTTTTTCATCGGTTTTGGTGCAGCCCCAAAGAAAGTGTCTAGGTATAGTGCTTCAACCTTGTCACGGGCCCACTGGGTTTTACGGAGAAATTTCAGGCTGGATTTCACCGATGGGTCACTGCGAAAACAGTTGATTGCAATACGATCTGCCAACCCCTGCCAGCCAAAATGTTCTGAAAGTTCGGTGACAATTTGTTCTAGCTTAACGCCATGCAGTGGATTGTTTGGCTGGTTTCCTGACATCTAACGGGTCTCTTGGGTGTTTAAAGGCAATCGGCGGGCACTTTATCACAGTCCCCACCCAATCCCGAACAACAAGAGCACTCAGCATTTTCCCATTTTTTCGCAAAGGCCAATGACGAGCACGCTCAGTGTTACACCGCTGACGGACAACATGGCAGTGACCGCACCGACACTGACTCCGGTCATGGCAGAAATGATGGTTGCCAGGCCAGCCACTGAGTATCCAGATGCGGCCAGTACAGCAGCGATGGACATGCCACCGGAGACAATCACGGTGGCGCCGACAGCTGCTACTATACCCGCATATGTGAGTGTAGTGCAGGCGGCACAGCTGAATTTGCTTTTCATCAGGGGAGTGTTCTGGGCAGCATATTCCTGGGACACCTCTTCTTGCAGTTCTTCTACAGGTACACCCGTCAGGCGTTGCCTGAAGCTGTCCGGCGTTAAATCCAGAATATCCCTGCCCCTATTTTCCGGAGCCTGGTGGGCGTTCAGTGCTTCGTCGATTTCACTGCCAATTGATTTTGCCATTGCCAGTGTTTCCTCAGTCACTTCCTTCATATTCTTTTCCTTATAGTTACCTGAATTCCTGTTGACCAAAACAACCAATGAATGATCCAGAGGGGTGTTAAACACAAAGTATTGGACAGGGATGAGAGGGTCCGCTGCGCTGATTGGGAGTATTCCGCTTTTTAAGAAGGGAATTCACTTTATGGTGCTGCGTATTTGTGCTGGCCCAAAATACTCAAGAGTTGAGCTTCTTTTCCATAGGTTGAAACTTCAGGCCGGATTTTTCATCTGGTATTCCGACTCTGACAAAACCAAAAGCCTCATAGGCTCCTACTGATGTGAGTGATGCACTTACAGTGATCCTGTTGCCTTTCACGTATTGCTGGATGGCTTCCAGGAGTGCCCGCCCGATGCCTTTACCTTGATGGTCAGGAGATACAAACAGAGAGGCGATATGATGTTCATCCCTGAGTTCTACGATACCCAGTAGTTTCCCTTTACTTACATAGGCTAAGACCGTGTTGCCTTCGGTCATTCGTTTCCAGATATTTTGCTCTGATGCGATAGAAAGGAAAGAGGCAATACCTTCCTCTGTCAGGGTAGGGGCAACAGAAGCCATAAATGAAGCAATACAGACTTCACTGGCAGCTGAGAGGTCTTCAAGCCTTAACGTATTAATTCCCACAAACAGTCCAGAATTCGAATTTTATGACCAACTATTTGAGTATGCCATTCTTCAGTCAAATAGTGGTGTTAGGATAGGGAATTAAAAGAAAAGTGAGGTCGCTGCGGCGACCTCTGTACATAATACTTGCTGCTACTTCTTTGATTTTTTGCTTATTTTCTTGGCTTTTTTAATGGCTGATTTCTTAGAGGCCTTTTTTTCTGCAATTTGAATTGTCCGGGCTTCTTTAAGTTTTTTACGGGCTTCTTTAAGTTTTTGTTTTGCCTTGTTGGCAGCACTTTCTGCCTTTTCCGCTTTTTCCATCGCGATTTTAGCACTCTCAACGGCAGCGTTTGCAATCTCGGCTGTTTTTTCTACTTCCTGCTGACTTTTTTCAATAATCCGCTGGAGCTTTTCAAGTTTGCTTTTTGTCATTACTTCCTCCTTGCACTGAGACAATTATTAGATTTTTCTATTGAGTTAAGGCGACTTCACAACCAAGTGATCAACGTTGTCTACCACATCATGGTCTTTGCCTGGATAGTCCAGTTGGCTTAGAAAATGTCGCATACAGTTGATTCTTCCTCGTTTTTTGTCATCTGAAAGAATGACAGTCCAAGGCGCATCTTTCGTGTTGGTATGGAACATCATGGCTTTTTTCGCCTTGGTGTAATCTTCCCATTTGGAGAGTGAAGCCATATCAACCGGGCTGAGTTTCCACTGTTTTAACGGGTCATTCTGTCGGGATTTAAATCGGCGGAACTGTTCCTCCCGACTGACGGAAAACCAGTACTTGAAAAGCTTGATGCCGCTGTTGGTGAGCATCCGCTCCAGATCCGGTGTCTGGCGCAGGAACTCCAGGTACTCATTGTCGTCACAAAACCCCATTACCTTTTCAACGCCTGCCCGGTTGTACCAGGAACGGTCGAACAGAATAATTTCGCCCTTAGTCGGAAGGTGTTCAATATAGCGTTGGAAGTACCACTGGTTGCGCTCTCTGGCATTGGGTTTTTCGAGTGCGATAACATGAGCACCACGCGGGTTCAGGTGTTCCATAAATCGTTTTATGGTTCCGCCTTTCCCGGCTGCATCCCGCCCTTCAAACAGGATCACAATGCGTTGGTTTGTCTCTTTTACCCATCCCTGCATTTTCAGCAGTTCTATTTGGAGCTCATGCTTATGCCTTTCATAGTCAAGGACATTCATTTTCTTGTTGTAAGGATATTTGCCGTCAGCATTCCAACGTAGCCCGGTGTTTTTGGCATTGAGATCAAAAGCGACCTGTGCGTTGTTTTTATTTAGTTGAGGGAGTTGGATGTTGTTTGATTCGGATATATGGCTGGTGTGACTCATGGTGCTTCTCCCTGCTGATAATCGAATGCTATCGCTCGCATGATTTGGATATAGGATGGCGTTATGTCTCAAATATAAGATTCTTCGTGTGATGCGGATATTATGCATTATCCGAACCTGTAACTTAAATGTTATAAATGTATAAGTAACATAACTATTAATTATCGATATGAACCTGACCCAACTTAAGCTTTTCAACGAATTAGCGAGAGAATTAAGCTTTGTAAAAGTAGCCAAGCTGAACCATATCAGCCAACCGGCTGTCAGTGTACACATTAAAAAGCTCGAGCAAGCCCTTGGCCAGCAACTTGTGTCACGTACCTCCCAGACAACTCAGCTTACGCCTGAAGGTTTACTTATTCTGGAAGACGTAAAAGAGATCCTGCGGTTATGCGACAACATTAAAGTCAGATCCAATTACAAACAGGGGATATTGGAAGGGCATATTCGGGTTGCAGCCATACACAGCGTTGGAATGTATGAAATAGGCGATTTCCTTGCATCGTTTATGAAGTCCTTTCCAAAGGTTTGTGTCCACCTTGAATATAAGCACAGTGAGGATATCTATGAGGAAATTAAAAAAGAAAAGATAGATATCGGCATTGTTGCGTACCCACAGAATATGCCAAGAATTGAATTTCTCCCTTATGCAGAAGATGAGTTGTGCCTGATTGTGGGGAACCAGCATCGTTTAAGCCATAAAAAGTCTGTCCCACTCCGAACCATTGAAAATGAGCCTTTTATTGCCTTTGGCGAAGGTATCCCTACCAGAGAAGCGATTGACAGCCTGTTTGAGAAAAGAGACGTGTTCGTAGACATTCGTATGACCCACAACAATGTGTATACGTTGAAAAAGTCGGTAGAAGCCGGGGTAGGTGTCTCTATCGTTCCACATGCCACCGTAAAAGAAGAAGTAGAGAAGGGTACGCTTAAGCGTATCAAGATAAATGATATTGATACTAAAAGACCGCTTTCTATCATCCACCTGAACTCACGGGAGATGTCGATGCCGGTCAGTGTTTTTGTTGAACAACTGCTGGCCTTTAACCGGGCACCAACAAGCCGTTGAACAAGGCGCATGCTGGTAACACCTTTGGACGAATATCGTGTTTCCATGTTTCCGCCCGGTGCAGTAAAAAGTGGGTGCTGGTATCAAAGGAATCGCTGTCGCTGATTTCTGTATGGTTGTATTCAACGACTTTAATCCTTCAGGCAAAACGGAGGAGCCTATAAATAAAAAAGGCTCCGTTATTGTGAAGAAGTCCTATATCTACAACGCTACTTGAAGGAAATGGCTGAGACCTCTCCTTTCCAGAACGGATAAACCTTTCCATCCGCTGCCCTTGATATCACAAAGCGGTGGGGAATCATCATGCCGTTAACCAGACGGTAGTCTTCCCTGAGTACATGTTCGCCAGATCCGTGATACGGCGTGTTGAGATCCCCGTCTTTCTCCGCGGCAAAGGACTCAAGGCTTCCATCCTCACGAAATTTCGCAACCATGGATGCACTCATCCCATCATGGTTGACCGTGGCGCGGGCATGGTATTCGTCAATCGCCTCCCAAGTAACTAATCCTACGGGGAGAAGGGCGGATGGGTAGAGTGGCGCTTCCAGCAGCCAGCGTCTCAGCGAAATCCGGTTAAGCTCTGGTGTCTCCCTTTCATCAACCACAGTGAGTGTGGAGAGAATCTTGGCTTTCATTTCCATCTCCCCGTTATAAAAGGCATCGTAGGCTCTTGCCCATATACCGGGGATGATTGGGGTTGTCGCGGAAAATACAAACGCCGGACTGTTTACCGCGGCGGTTTGCTCTGCAGTAGTAAAAGCGAAAGTACTCTGCTGCGGTCGGCGAAAATCACCCTCCATTGTCATTTCAACGGCATTGAATCTCTTGGCAGGTTCAATAAAAGTAAAATGGAAATAGCGTTGAACCGGAGCGGGTAAAGCATCAAATTTCTCAGGATCATATTGTGTGGCGGGTAGTTGCTCACTTACTGACAGAACATAGTCCGTGTGACGGCTAATATCGGCCTCGGTGTTGTAAGTAAAGAGCATAACGGTGCCTGCAAAAATGGTGATGAACCCCAATAACCAATAAATAGCTTTGCCGGCAGTGCCTTTGTGGTAGTAGCTAACAAGTTCCATTGCATTTCCCTCCGTTATTCTGATGCAGATTCAAGGCTACGAATCTTGATTGGGAGGCGCCTTATCATTTGTTAAGTCCAAAGGATTGTTTGGGTGAAATATAGGCAAATGCATGTGGTGCATGGCTTTTATGATTCTAATTCATTTGCTTCATGTCGTACTAATCCCTAACCTACGCCGCTTTCCTGCACTGAGGCCACCATGTTTTCTCAATCACTGACTGCGCAATTGGTGCGCTGGTTGCTTTTGCTGGGCGTAACCCTGTTTGCCGTTCATTACTGCGAGCCGTTGCAACAGGCGCTCTCAAAGCATGCTGTGAACGGTGGATGTCATCAGCAAAACTCTGGGATCAAAACACACGGGAAATAAGGTCTCGCCTCAGTAAAACAACATACTAAAAGGTAAAATAATGAGCATTTTCCGTTTCCCGCTATTGGTATGGCTGGGGATAGGGATTTTGATTATCAGCCTCGGGATAAGGCAATCTTTCGGTATCTTTATGATGCCTGTCAGCGAAACATTCAATACAGGGCGTGAGTTTTTCAGTTTAGCCATTGCCGTTCAAAACCTCATGTTTGGCGCTTTCCAACCCTTTATCGGCATGGCTGCTGATCGATTCGGTGCCCGGCGTATCATTGCCCTGGGCAGTGTTGCCTATGCGCTGGGTCTTTACCTGACCTCTGTTGCCACCAGTTCCGGTATGCTCTACCTTTCCATCGGAGTGCTGGTTGGACTTGGGCTGAGTGCAACCAGCTACGTCATTATTCTGGGTGCCGTTGCGAAAGTGGTGCCGGCAGAACATACAGCCAAGGCTTTTGGACTGACAACGGCTGCCGGTTCATTCGGCATGTTTGCAGTTATACCAGGGGCTCAGGCACTGCTGGCAAACTTTGACTGGCAGGCAGCCATGCAAGTGTTTGCGATGGTATGTGCGGTGATGCTGGCGTTTTCTGCCTTCATGAAAACCGGCAAAAATACTGCAGCAACAAACGCAGTTGATGATGCCCAGACTCTGAGCGATGCATTGAAAGAAGCGTTTCACCATCGGGGATACTGGTTTATCCATGCAGGGTTCTTTGTCTGCGGTTTCCAGGTGATGTTTATTGCTACACACCTTCCGAGTTATATCGCAGACAAGGGGCTGCCGGGCAACACAGCAGCAATGGCTCTGGCCTATGTGGGAATTTTTAACATCTTTGGCTCGTATTTCTGGGGGCTGATGGGTGACAAGTTCAACAAGCGATATGTAATGAGCAGCCTTTACCTGATGCGGGCAGTCGTCCTTTCATTGTTTGTCTTGTTGCCACTGACGACCGAAACAGCGACGGTATTTGGCGCTGCAATTGGTTTTTGCTGGTTAGGTACTGTGCCGTTAACCTCAGGCCTGGTACGCCAAATATTCGGGCCACGTTACCTTTCAACTTTATACGGCCTGGTATTTTTTACCCATCAGGTTGGCAGTTTTATGGGTGCCTGGGCCGGTGGCAGAATATATGACTACTATGGTTCATACGCCCCGATTTGGTGGGCAACAGTTGTATTAGCTATTGCCGCAGCATTGTTGCACTTACCAATTGATGACAAGCCGTTGGTGAGAACCTCTCTTCAACCCGCATAACTGTATACCCAATCCACTCTCGCTGAAAACTGCACCTTGAGGTGGTTTGGGTATATATCTCTTTTGAACCGGACCATGGAGTCCGGTTTTAGGGTCTAACTCCCTCAATGTTTGACAGTCGACGCTTTGAAATTCAAAGTCGTAGATAGTGAACAAAAGGGGGCGTCCAATGTTAAAACCACTTTTTGCCATTATTTTCCTTGCCGGCGTAACGGTTACCCCGGCTTCTGCTGCAGATCGTCAGGCCGATTTAGCGAAGGTACAGGAGCAACTCCGTGCCGCGCTGGATAACCGGAAAATTTCATCAGAAGAATATGTTGCGCTGGAAAATGGGTATCAATCGCTGATAAAAAAGTATCCTGACTGGTGGGTGGGCTATGATGGTTTAACAACTCTGGCTCTGTTTCGGAATGACTGTGATGCGGCAATCGAGTACGCAGTTGCGGCAAACAGGATCCAACTAAATATGCCTTCCTATTTCGCGCTGACGGTTTGTTACAACATAAAAGGTGAAGGCGAAAATGCCCTCTTTGCTGCCAATGCAGCGTACGATATTGATCCCTCTGTTATTCAAAATCCCCAGTACCTGATACATGCAGCCAATGCATTTACGACAGCCGGCAAATATGAGGTAGCCAAAAACTTACTTGCCAAGGCCATTAGGGAAGCGCCAAGTATCAAAAAAGACCAAAATTTTTTGGTCGCCGGAAATACGTTAGCGGAAAAAATGAGGGTAGCCAACAATGGTGTAAAAGGGGGTGAATCTGATATTGAGAAGTTGTGTGAAGGGGAGACAAGACCGAAGCAAATACCCCTTATTGAGACTGATGGGTTTTCCTATGAAACCAACAAAGACAGGTTTTATTGGATGCGCACCCTTATGTCGACAAATTTCCAGTTCGTTGAATTTTGTGTGAATGAAAATGAAGTGCACACTGGAGCGCCGGAAAAGGGCTGTTGGCGAGTCTCAAAATCGCCAAAAAATGATTCATGTAATCAGGCCGTCACTGACGAGTACGGTAACTGGGCAGGCTATAAACACTTTTTTGAGAAAAACTGCCTTGTGTCAGAAAAAATCCCGCGGCTGGACGCTGACTACCATCTTAGTGCCAAAGAAGAGAAAGTCCTTACGATCAATGACAAAAAGTACGTGACCAAGCATACCCAGAGTGTGTTCGATACTGCCGCAAGCAAAGTAGTAAACCAGGATGTTTACTACCTTAGATACACTTATACACGCATGACGGGAAAGTATGCCAATTCACCATTGTGCAAGCCATACGTGCCTAACTGGCGTTGGCATTGGGTGCTGCCTGCCACGTTACGGGCACAATGACTATGTACCCAAATTACTTTAAGGAAAAAGCCTGTAGGAATGGTTGTTCCCTTGAAGTGGGTATATGGATTTTGACTCATATTGATCTGCTGAAAACAACCAATTCTACCTATATACCAATACGCAATATTTTGAAAAAATCACACGTGTAACTGAAGCAGATAATACTTTTAAATTTGGGATGGAAACCGGGGGCATAATGTCTTTATCAGGGAAGGTTAAAAAAATAGCGTTACTTGGATATTTTGGTTGTTTGATGGGACTATCAACAGAAACGCTAGCTCTTAGTTTCAACGATATACATAAATGCCGGGCACTCTTAGATTTTCTTTCAGAGAATAAGTTGAGATCTTCAATATCAGTATACCCTGAACAAGATATGGCTAAAATAAAAGATATATTGCAAAAATATAACAAAGATATTCAGGGAAAATATCTTGATCCGGCGTTGGATGAAGCCAGCGGTGGTGACGCGGGGAAACGCAAATTGTTTGAGGACAAGATTTCTGAAAACCACCAAATCATGGTCAACAACTTGGGAAAAAGGTACCCCGATAGCCGTATTTACACAGAATTCGTCCTTTCATTAAACAACTGTGTGAAAACAGTCCGCCCCTCAGAATCGCTCAAGAAACCACTTAATGACATCTCAGATAAGATGCTGTCTATGGCATTGAAGAAATAAAGACTCCCCTATCATGCTTTTTATATGGTGGGGTATGGCTTCAAATCAGATAAGAATTTTCTTTCAATACTCTCCTTCTGATACCCGCTTAACTGGATGTATCACGATCAATCACTACACTTCCGTTTCTGGAGTCATAGTCAATATTCAGTGTTGGCAGGGGGTTATATTTGTAGGTACATTGGTCAGGATCGTTATAAATTGCCTGGTAAAGGGAATCGTTTTTACTCGAGGATTCCGAAATGCTGGGTGCATTTGCGTACAGTGCTCTCCAGACGGACAGGCAATCGTCAACGTTGTTAAGCCTGGGGCTGCTTTCAGCCTCAGTATTGTATTGTTGTGCAGGGTAACCCCATAGATTAATGTCTATTTGGCCTGATGCTCCGCTGCCATACATCTGAAGGTCATCAATTGGCCCACCACCATTTGAAACCAGTGCTTTCGCATAGGCTAAACCAATGGCAGATCTAAATGCAGCCCCTGTTCCCGATACTGCAGCAATATGGGCATCTTTTGAGAAATTCAAAAACCGTGGAGCGGCAGTGACAGAAAGTATCCCCAAGATAACAATGACAACTACGAGTTCGATTAAAGTGAAACCATTTTTATTCAATTTGAATCATACCTTCATTCTTAAGTTCGAAATAAATTTAATGAAGAGTTTTAACGCATATAAAGAAAGTTAAATATAGTAGTTGAATAAAAACCTTTAATGAATCGTAAAACATGATACAGGACAACATCAAGCAATAAAGTTACAGCGTTATTTACCTATCTGCTGACCACATTAGTAATATGATATTGTGAATTGCCTTGGAAATTATTTAAATTAAGTGGATGAAATGAACTTCCAAATAAATAACTCTGATCATGTAAATGATTTATACATCCATTAATATGAGCAGTATTTTATAAGTGTGGTTTTTGGAGAGATTCTGGTGTAGGTAAAGAAAAAGGCATGTCATTTAATGAACACGCCTTTTATGGGAGTAGGTAATTACTCGCCGGTAACCGGAGTAACGTAAGGGAACGTGGCTGGATGGCGGTCAAACTGGTTTGCATGGTCAGTGACAGCCCTGCCCATGAAAATGCTCAGTGCCGTATCCATTGCGTCATCTCCTGGTTTTCGGCCATTGATTGATTCGCGTCCCTTAGCTGAATCATAGGCGTATGCCGCTTTAGTCCCTGTCTTATATGGGATCATATCCGGGAGCAGTTTGGCGGCAACTGCATCAGCGTATTCGACAGGGTCTGCAATCTTTCCGTCCAAAGATACGGCTCGCAAGACCATACCGGACACAGCGTAAGCGCGGGCGTTGTCTGTATCCGGGCGATGTCCTACATGCTCTGCAATTTCGAGATTATTATTTGCCATAAAAAGGTGAGTCATCAGCGGGTTGGCAAGACGGTTTACCTGAACCCAGGTATCGACATTGTACATTGCGCTGGTTGCGTAAACGTATATCTCCGGCGGAAGCATATCATTGGGTATTTCGGTAACAATTATGCTGCTTTGGAGGGTGGCGAACAGGTCAACCCCTTCATTGAAAGATGCAAGATCCAGTGCCCCCTGCGCAAGTTTAGTCCGGAATGCAACAATGCCTCCAGAGTTGCCAACAAAGGGATCACGAGCAGCACCTGCCCATACTCGCATTCCGTTGTTGAATGTGGTTTCTTCTCCCACAGTTGCTCGGCCGACCTCCTCACCTTTGGTGCCGACAGCCTGATTCGCACCAGAGGCGATACCAAACACCAACTGATCTCCTTCAAGGTAAGCAGTGACTGTCAGGCCGCCTGTTTCCATCTGAGGGTTGCTGGCAATGTGCACGCTGTAAACACCGTTGCTGCCAAACTTGGCAACGCCATCTTTTCCGGTTGTCGGGTTGATATCGACAATAAAAGTGGTGTACCCACTTTTTTCTGATTCAAAAACATAGAGATCGGTGAGGTCATACTCAGGGTTTTGTTGTGTGAGGAGACTTTCGAAATGATGGCTGGCCTGCACTGGAGGAAAAATCACAAACAAACAGCCAAGTAACAGAGCGTTTACGTAGGGTTTTAGTGTAATCCCGTTGTGTAACATGTTCTTAGTCCGTGAATTTATTGAGTGCATTTAAAGTAGTTCGATCTGGGGCTTAAAATTGGTTTTGGAATGAGACAGAAACTGTGTATGACGTTATGCGGGCGGTAGCTGGCGTTTTTAGGCAACACGCGATGAGGCTTATTCTGGGTTGACGGAGTTTTTTTAACGTTGTCTTTTAAAGGGAAGGTCTCACCCATGACCATAACCCGCAACTAGGTAGTCAAAAACATATTTTGTTATTCAGACCACGGCGAGATGGTTGGCGAGCCTTTGTAGTACCACAACGGTAAACTGTCCGCATACTAACTAATGGTGCTGTGCCATCGGTTAGGCGGCACATTGTTTACTGTAATCAAAGGCGCTCTGCGGTCAGGTTGCCGACTTTCTTGCCACAATAAACACAGAGTCTTTTCCCGGCTGCCATTCCTGTTCAATAGTAAACCCAGCGTTGGTGAGGGCGGACACCAACTCCGGCTTGCTGAACCTGTTCACATAAGGTGCTTTGCCAATCCACTGCAATACGCTGATAAAGACGTGGAAAAAGACGTTGAGGTTACCGACAAGTGCGGTACTAGATACAAAGATGCCACCGGGCTTTAGCAGGCTATATACTTTTTCTGATGTTCCCTCAATATCCTCCAGAAGGTGAAGAATATTCAGCCCAAGTACAGCGTTAAAGCTTTCCGGCTTAAGAGGCAGAGTCTCTAACGTCCCTTGCTGAAAGCTGATATTTTGCACCCCGGTATCATCAGCCTTTTTCCGGGCGATCTCCAGCATTCCGTCAGATAAGTCGGTTGCAACGATATGCTTCACAAGGGAGGAATGGTGGATCGCTGTTGTCCCTGTCCCGCACGCAAACTCTAATACCTCCCAGTCAGGCTGGAAGTACGCCTGCGTCATTGCCAGCTTTTTCCGGTAATCCGCTTCATTCCTGACCGGCCGCTTGGCATAGCCTGGCGCGTTTTTGTTCCAAAAGTCCTTGGGGTTGATCATGTCGACTAGGCCCTATTATTTGGAGAGTTAAGAAGTATGGTTCGATCCGCAAGAAAGAAGCTTCACATAGCGAGTATCTCAAACTAACAATATCTTCTCAGTTTTACCCATGATACAACACAAGAAACCATGGGTAGCCATGCTGTTGTAACATCAAGATCAAATACATCACCACATCAGGCTGGGTATAACGGCAATTGTATGTATATCAACTAATAAGTGCTGTGCCATATTCGATTATGGCGAATATGAAAATATCGGATATGACTGCTACAAATAGTGAGAGTGTAGTAGTACTGAAATTCTCTTGATAACATGCTGATTAATTAATACTAAACGACTTCTCAGGTGTGAAGTCGTCATTACATAACTATGTACTGTAAAACGAGAATAGCATTATTCTTGGAAGGGAACATCGTGGTTTGAAATGGCAAGCTTATTATATTTATCTACTGTGTAGTTAAAAAATATGCAATGGGAAGTATTAACAAGTTGCGCACAAAGTATCTGATTACCATACGACGGTAAAAATCAATCACATCGAAACGTTGATATTTTAGTAACAATACAATTGTAGCAACGATTAATGCCACGAGACCAAATGTAGGTAGTTTTGCGATCAACTTGTTGATGGAGATTATGACCTGAATCGCATTGAAGAAAAAAGCGAATATAATGGCTGTGAGAATCATTGAATATAGAAGCATATCCAATTCAACTCCTCATTTTAAATGGTTACTTAATTTTAATGCCAACAATGTTGCATATCTAAAATAAAGACTATTACCATGATAATATCCGGGTTTCTATGTATGCAATTGATAAGTGAACAATAAATTAAAAGCCGCTCAATTGAACGGCTGGAAATAATAGAAAATAAATTGAATATCGTTTAACGCACACTCCCGCCTTTCATCCCTTCAACAAACTTCCCAAGCTTCTTCAGCATGACCTCAGGTTGTTCGCTATTCTGCTCGATGATTTTCACCACGGCAGAGCCGGAGATAGCGCCTGCTGCGCCAGATTGTATGGCTTCCCTAACCTGTGACGGTTCAGAAATACCAAAGCCGAGAAGTGGGCGAGGGGCATTGTATTTTTTAAGGCCTTCCAGCAGGTCGCCGATAGGTTTACCGGCTTTGGTTTCTGCACCAGTGACGCCTGCACGTGAAACCAGGTAGGTGTAGCCGCTGCCGTTTTCGGCGATGGCTTTCATGGTTTCTTCATTGGCATTTGGCGGGGCGATATAGATAGAGTGAATGCCATGTGCACAGGCGGCATCGCGGAACGCTTTTGACTCACCGATTGGCACATCGGCAATCAGCACGGAATCCACACCGGCTCCGGCGCAGCGGGAGAAGAAATCATCGATGCCACGGGCATAAACCAGGTTCGCGTAAATAAGCAGACCAACAGGGATATCCGGGTAGGCTTCGCGTACCTTGGCGAGAATATCAAAGCAAGTATCTGGTGTCGTGCCGCTGTGAAGCGAACGCAGGTTGGCTCCCTGTATGGTCGGGCCGTCTGCAAGGGGGTCAGAAAACGGGAAGCCAAGTTCCAGGGCATCCGCGCCGTTTTCTACCAATGTATTGATGATTTGCAGGGACAATTCAGGGTTTGGATCGCCGATGGTGACAAACGGGACGAATGCACCTTCACCTTTGGCATCCAGGCGCTCGAACATTGCCTCATAACGTTGAGAGAAGGCAGCCATCAGATCACTCCTTTGTCTTTCAGAATATCGTGGACGGTGAAGATATCCTTGTCACCGCGGCCAGACAGGTTTACCACCAGCAATTGCTCTTTTTCCGGGTTCTCTTTTGCCATCTTCAGGGCGTAAGCCAGTGCGTGGGCAGACTCCAATGCCGGGATAATGCCTTCGTGGCGGGCGAGATCCTGGAAAGCATCCAGCGCTTCGTCGTCAGTAATGGCACCATATTGTGCGCGGCCGGTTGCGTTCAGGTGGGCGTGCTGCGGGCCGACAGACGGAAAGTCCAGACCAGCGGAAACCGAGTAGGATTCTTCCACCTGACCGAAGGTATCCTGCATCAGCGGGGCTTTCATCCCGAAGAAAATACCGGTTTTACCGTGCTTGAGCGGTGCGCCGTGTTGATCGGTGTCGATACCCAGCCCGGCTGGCTCAACGCCGATAAGGTCAACATCGGTGTCATCAATAAAGTCAGCAAACATGCCAATGGCGTTTGAACCGCCGCCGACACAGGCGATAACGGCATCCGGCAGGCGGCCTTCTTTTTCCTGGATCTGGCGTTTGGTTTCTTCGCCGATAATTCGCTGGAATTCACGCACAATGGTCGGGAACGGGTGAGGCCCGGCGGCAGTACCCAGCAAATAGTGGGCGCGGTCATAACTGCCGGTCCAGTCGCGCAGGGCTTCATTGCAGGCATCTTTCAGGGTGGCAGAACCGGAGTGCACTGGAATCACCTCAGCACCCATCAGGCGCATGCGGAATACGTTCGGGCTCTGGCGTTCAACGTCTTTGGCACCCATGTAAACGCGGCATTTCAGGTCGAGCAAGGCACAGGCAAGGGCGGTTGCCACGCCATGCTGCCCGGCGCCGGTTTCAGCGATGATTTCATTTTTGCCCATCCGCTTGGCAAGCAGCGCCTGGCCAAGTACCTGGTTGGTCTTGTGCGCGCCACCGTGGAGCAGGTCTTCACGCTTGAGGTAGAGCTTGGTTTTGGTGCCCTTGGTCAGGTTCTGACAAAGGGTTAACGCAGTCGGACGGCCGGCATATTCTGTCAGCAGTTCCATAAACTCTTTTTTGAATGCCGGATCTTCCTGCGCTTCGATAAAGGCGTCTTCCAGTTGGTCGAGCGCCGGGACCAGAATCTGCGGGACAAACTGCCCGCCATACTCGCCGAAATAGGGGTCTAACTTACTCATTTTCTTCCCTTAATAATCGCGGACTGCAGCCATTGCAGCCTGAATCTTGTGTGAATCTTTAACACCCGGCGCGCTTTCCACCCCGGAGTTGAAATCGAGCCCAATACAGCCAAGGCTGGATGCCTCACCGGCATTTTCAGGTGACAGGCCACCGGCCAACATCACATTACTGCGGGCGTCATCACTGAGCAGCGACCAATCGAATGTCTGGCCCGTCCCGCCGCTCTGCGCCCCGACCTTGCTGTCGACCAAATGGCGGTCGGCGCTGAATTTGTCCAGCTCTGGCGCACTGTTACTGACGCCATGGGCTTTCCAGATTTGGCAGGCTTCCGGCAGCAACGGCCTGAGTTCATTGATATAGGCGTCGTTTTCGTCGCCGTGAAGCTGGACTGCTGCAAGGCCAAGCCGGGATGCGATGCCTGCGACGCTATCTGCGGGCTGGTTGCGGAACACACCAACATAGCGTAGTGGCGCACCCTCGATGACGGCTTTTGCCTTTGCCTCATCGACATACCGCGGGGAGGCTTCGACGAAAATCAACCCGCCGTACACAGCGTTGGCGTCGTAAACGGCTTTGGCATCTTCTGCGCGTGTCAGGCCACATACCTTGTTTTGCCCATATAACACGCCGCGTACTGCAAGTTCCAGATCGTCCTCCGCCATCAGGGAACTGCCAATCAGGAAGCCCTTGGCATAGTTGGCAAGGTCACGGACTTGCTGGTGGGTATAGATACCGGATTCCGAAATCACCACGGTACCTCCTGGCAGTTTGGGTGCCAGTGCTTTGGTACGGTCAAGGTCGATGCTCAGATCGCGAAGGTTACGGTTGTTAATACCGACTACCCTGGCGCCAAGCGCCACCGCTCGGTGCAGTTCTTCCTCATTGCTGACTTCGGTCAGGATGCCAAGGTCATACTTTGCCGCTTCTGCTGCCAGCTCGCGGTATTCGTCATCGTTCAGGACTGACAGCATCAAAAGGATGGCATCAGCGCCGTAATGGCGGGCGAGCTTTACTTGGTAGGTATCGACCATAAAGTCTTTACACAAAACCGGGCAGGGGACCTGGCTGCGAACCTGCGGCAGGAAATCAAAGTTGCCCTGGAAATATTTTTCGTCGGTCAGTACAGAAATGGCGCTGGCATGTTTGCCATAAACCCCGGCAATGTAGTCGAGGTTGAAGTCATCCCGGATAAGCCCTTTTGATGGCGAGGCTTTTTTGCATTCCAGAATGAAAGCAGTGCGGCCACCGTTGGGTTGCTCCCCAGCCAGCGCGTCGTAAAAGCTGCGGTCAGACGGAACCAGTGATGCTGCAAAAGTTTCAGTCGGTTGAGCCTGTTTCCGGGCCTCAACCCAGATACGTTTGTCTGCAACGATTTTTGCCAGTACGGTTTCCATGTTTAACCTCGTGCTGCCAGTGCTTCGACCAGCGAATACGGTTTACCACTTGCCATCACATCCAATGCCTGTTGGGTGTTTTGCTTGAGATCTTCCTGCCCGAACAGGCGAAGCAGCAGCGCAACATTGGCAGCTACTGCGGCAGTGTGGGCGCGTTCGCCATTGCCTTGCAGGATCTTGGTAATGATGTCGCGGTTCTCTTCGGGATCGCCACCCTTGATGGCTTCAAGCGGGTGGCTTTCCAACCCGAAGTCTTCCGGGGAAAGCGTATATTCTTCAATTTTACCATCGCGGATTTCAGCAACCTGCGTCGTGCCGTGGATAGCCACTTCGTCTAGGCCGCTGCCGTGAACAACCGCAGCGCGTTTCATGCCCATTGAAACCATGGTTTCTGCAATCGGGCGGATCAGTGCAGGGTCGTAGACTCCCATCAGCTCAATTTTCGGACGCGCCGGGTTAATCAGCGGGCCAAGAACGTTAAAGAGGGTGCGGGTTTTCATGGTCTGACGAACCGGCATCGCGTGGCGGACACCGCTGTGGTACTGGGGGGCGAACAGGAAGCAGACACCGAGGTCATCCAGCGCACCACGGGCAGTTTCCGGTTTCATGGCGAGATCAATACCGAATGCTGCCAGCAAGTCGGAAGAGCCGGACTTGCTCGACACACCGCGGTTACCGTGTTTAGCGACCTTCACGCCACAGGCGGCGGCAACAAAGGCGGCAGTGGTAGAGATATTGATAGTGTTGTGGCCGTCGCCACCGGTGCCAACAATATCAGCGAAGTCGTAATCCGGCGTCGGGAACGGGTTGGCGTTTGCCAACAAGGCTTCCGCTGCTCCCGCAATTTCATCCGGCGTTTCGCCCTTGAGTTTCAGTGCTGTCAGGGCTGCTGCCAGCAAGATAGGATCCAGCTCGCCTTTGATAATGGTATCGAACAGTTCGTGGCTCTGCGCCTTGTCGAGTGACTGCCCGTTATAAAGTGTGTTGAAGATAGCATCCATGTTGTACTCCTTCCGTATTTCTTTCGGTCCTGGGTAACTCGGCCCTTGGACCTGGGTATTCGTCTGAATTCTTTGGTTTTGTAAGCTTCTGATCTTCCTAGACCCTAGGACCCGCTTTTCCCAGTGCCCGTTTTTAAAATCCAGTCAATGGTATTCACCAACAGGTCTGCGCCGTGTGTGGTGAGGATGGATTCCGGGTGGAACTGGTAGCCGACCACTCTGTCGCTGTTGTTCACGACAGCCATTGCCAGGCCGTGGACATCCGCGATGACATCCAGCTCGTCGGTGACTTTGGTAGCAACCAGCGAGTGGTAGCGCGCAATACAAAGTGGGTTGGGCAGTCCGGCAAACACCTCGTGGCGGTTTTCGCCTTCCCCGAGTGACATTTGGGAGGACTTGCCGTGGACGATTTCCCCGGCACCGGCGACGACACCACCATAAGCTTCAACCAGCGCCTGATGACCCAGGCAAATCCCAAGCATTGGCACTTTTCCTTTCAGCTTTTGGATAAGAGCGGGCATGCAGCCTGCGTCTGACGGCGCACCCGGGCCGGGTGACAGCACCACAACCGGGTTTGCCAGTTTGCTGATAGCTTCCACAATGGCGTCGGCATCGATGCTGTTGCGGTAGATGGTGACCGGGTAACCCAGTGAACGGAATTGGTCGACCAGGTTGTAGGTAAATGAATCGAAATTGTCGATAAGGACGATTTGAGCGTTCATGACCGGCCTCCCTGCTGTTCGGATGGGGTTGAGCCGGAATGTGCGCGGGTTATGGCTGTGATAACGGCCTGTGCCTTGCCGCGGGTTTCGTCAGCTTCCGCCTGTGGGTCAGAGTCAAAGACCACACCGGCACCGGCCTGGACCTGCGCCACACCGTCTTCAACGTAGGCAGAGCGGATAACGATACAGGTATCCATATCGCCTTTGCCGGTCAGGTAGCCCACCGCGCCGCCATAGCTGCCTCGGCGCTGTTGCTCGAATTCCCGGATAAGCTGCATGGCACGGATCTTCGGCGCGCCGGTCAGGGTGCCCATGTTCATGCAAGCCTGGTAAGCGTGCAGGGCATCAAGATCATTGCGAAGCTGGCCGACAACGCGGGAAACCAGGTGCATCACGTGGCTGTAGCGGTCAACTTTCAGCAGGTCGGCTACGTAGCGGGTACCCGGCTCGCTGATACGCGCAACGTCGTTGCGGGCAAGGTCAACCAGCATCATGTGCTCGGCGTTTTCTTTTACATCGTTACGCAGTTCCAGCTCGATACGGGCATCAAGATCCAGGTTGACAGAACCGTCCGGGTTTTTGCCGCGACGGCGGGTGCCGGCTATCGGGTAAATCTCAACTTGGTTGGTGTCTTTGCTGTATTTCAGGGCACTTTCCGGCGATGCACCGAACAGGGTGAAATCCGCATCGTGCAGGTAGAACATGTAAGGGCTGGGGTTGCCAATTTTCAACTCGCGGTATGCTTGCAAAGACGAAGGGCAAGGGAGCGTAAACCGGCGGGATGGTACTACCTGGAAGACATCGCCGCTTACCACGTACCGCTTCATATCCACCACTGCCTGGCAGAAATCAACATCGCTGACCGACGGTACAGCCTGGATGTTTTCAACCGTTTCAGCCGAGGGAAGAGGCTCATCTGACATGGCGCGCTCGCGCAGTGCCTGCAGGCGACGGCTCAGGTCATAGTAGTGGTTTCCGGCTTCATCACCGCCAAACAGGGTGGCCTGTAACTTACTGCGGGCACGTTCGTGGTCAACGACAAGCAGGGTTTCTGCCACATAGAAAAGGTAGTCCGGACAACGCTGGTCACTGCCAACCTGCGGCAGGGGTTCAAATTCTGCAACCAGGTCGTAGGCAAACAGGCCACCAATAAACAGCGCTTCCCGAGGGTGACCTTCAAGGTTCAGGGATTGCTGTACAAGGCGAAGTGCCTCAAAAGGGGATGGCTGGCGAAGGCGCTCATCTTCATCCAATGCACGGTCTTCACCGGCAAAGGTCAGCACAATTTTGTCTGCTGAGGCATCGCTCTTGCAGTTCAGGCCGGAAAGCGCCGGAACCAGAGCAGACAACAACTGCTGGCCGTTTCCGGTCAGCGCCTGGAGTTCAACGGTCCGGCCACGGCAGATAATACGTACTGCCGCGTCAACCAGCATCAGGCTTTTCAGGTTCTGCTTGGAGTCAATCTCCGCTGACTCAAGCAGAAGGGTATGCGGTCGGTCACCGCATACATCGTGGTAAAGTCGGGTCGGGTCGGCGACATAAGGCACGTCCAGGTTAAGGACTTCAAGCTCGCCGCGTCCCAGGCTTATATTCTTCACAGCGTTCTCCCTGCTGCTTCCACAAAGGGCTTCAATTCCTGCATCAGCTGGGCGAACATTTCGCCTGTCAGGGCCTGGTGGCCATCTGACAGCGCCTCACATGGGTTGAGGTGACTTTCTACAATCACACCGTCTGCGCCTACCGCAGCTGCGGCGCGGGACAGAGGGATAACCAGTTCACGGACACCGGTTCCGTGGCTGGGGTCGACCAGAACCGGCAGGTGGCTGCGCTGTTTCAGGTAAGCCACCGCGTTGAGGTCGAGTGTGTTGCGTGTTGCCGTCTCGTATGTGCGGATACCACGTTCGCACAGGATGATATTTGGGTTGCCGGCATCGTAAATGTACTCTGCAGCCAGCAACAACTCCTCGATAGTGGCGGAAAGTCCGCGTTTTAACAAGACCGGTTTTTCACTTTCACCCACAGCCTTTAACAACCCATAATTCTGCATATTACGGGCGCCAATCTGAAGGCAGTCGACATATTCAGCGAGCAAATCAACCTGGCTGACTTCCATCACTTCAGAAACAGTTGGCAGCCCGAGTTGGGTGTTGGCTTTTTTGAGCAGTTTCAGCCCTTCTTCACCCAGCCCCTGAAAATCATACGGGCTGGTGCGCGGCTTGAATGCGCCTCCGCGAAGGGCGACGGCACCGTGCTTTTTCACCACTTCGGCCACGGACATTAACTGCTCTTCGGTTTCAACCGAGCATGGCCCTGCGATAACGGCAAATTTCTCGCCGCCGATAGCGGCATTGCCGATTTTTACCGTGCTGTCATGGGGCTGTACTTCGCGGCTGACCATCTTGTATTTGGTGAGGATGGGTTTGACTTCCTCGACCACCGGATAGGCATCAAAGTGGAGTTTTTGCAGGACGCGCTCGTCACCCAAGGCACCGAGCACGATGCGCTCGACACCCGGCATGTAGAGAGGCTTCAGGCCGGCTTCTTCAATGCGGGCGAGAATCTGTTTGGCATCCTGTTCTGTGGCGGTTGGCTTTAATACGATAATCATGGTGCGCGTCCCTGTTCTTAACTGCCCGCGCTCTTTGTGTCGCCGGGCAAAAATGCGTGTTTAAATTCGTTGTGAGTAAGGTGTTGTTTAAATTCAGATACAAAAAAACCCGCGTTCAGCGGGCTTTCTCAGGGTGTGATGTACAGCAACCTAAAGCCCGCATTCAGATGCGCGCCACCAGGTATTCACCAGAACCACCGCCAGAGCGGCTGCTGAAGAGACTTCACCAGTCATATTGCAACGGTACTGTGGGCGGATTTGCTGTAACATGTGACACCTTACAAAAATATATCGCGTGTATTTGCGTACTAGTAAACAGATACAAAAGCGATTAGTCAAGCCTTTGCTTTTGGAAAATGAATGATTTTTGATCTCCACAGTCACACCACCGCGTCAGACGGGCATTTCAGCCCGGAAGAACTTGTGCTCCGTGCCCATGAGTTCCGTGTCAGTGTGCTGGCGATAACTGACCATGACACAACGGAAGGCCTGGCCGAAGCCGCCGAAGCAATTGCCCGTCACGAACTGCCCATGACGTTGATTAAAGGGATCGAGATTTCTACCGTCTGGGAAAATTTCGATATCCATATCGTCGGGCTGGGTATAGACCCGGACAATGAAGAACTCAAGGGATTGATGACGGGGCAAGTTGAGCGCCGGGAAGCCCGCGCTGTTGAAATATCCCACCGGCTGGAAAAGGCCCGGATATTTGGTGCGCTGGAAGGGGCAAAAGCCCTGGCTGGAGACGGTGCTATCACCCGTGGTCACTTTGCGCGCTGGCTGGTCAATGAAGGCCATGCCAAGCATATGCAGGCGGTTTTCAAGAAATTCCTGACCCGTGGCAATCCCGGTTATGTGCCACCAAATTGGTGCACGATTGACCAGGCAGTTGCCGTGATTCACAAAGCAGGCGGAAAGGCTGTACTTGCCCATCCGGGACGCTATAAACTTTCGGCTAAATGGTTGAAGAGACTGCTTCAAACGTTTGTCGATGCCGGTGGCGACGCGATGGAAGTTGCCCAGCCGCAGCAACCTCAAAACGAAAGGCGTATGCTGGGCGACTATGCTATCCAGTATGGGCTGAACGGATCCCAGGGATCCGATTTCCACTTCCCTTCACCATGGCTGGAACTGGGGCGAAACCTCTGGCTACCCAAAGGGGTAACGCCGGTCTGGCAGGACTGGGGCCTGGAACCTATGGCTCCGGAATCAGAAGAAATGTCCTGATACAGCAGGAGAGACAATGAGTCAGTTTTTTTATGTCCACCCTGACAACCCGCAGGCTCGCCTGATCAGCCAGGCAGTGGCAATTATCCGTAATGGCGGTGTTATCATTTATCCAACCGATTCCGGCTATGCACTGGGCTGTCAGCTGGAAAACAAACAGGCGCTTGAACGTATCATTCGAATCCGCCGCCTTGACGACAAGCATAACTTCACCCTGATGTGCCGTGACCTTTCAGAATTGTCACTGTATGCCCGTGTTGACAATGATGCTTTCCGTCTTATCCGCAACAACACACCGGGTGCATTCACCTTTATCCTTCGGGCAACCAAGGAAGTGCCGCGCCGCCTGCTTAACCCCAAGCGGAAGACGATTGGTATCCGCGTACCGGATAACAATATTGCCCTTGCATTGCTGGATGCCCTGGGTGAGCCACTGATGTCGACAACACTGATTCTGCCGGGCAACGAAATGGCAGAATCAGACCCGGAAGAGATCCGTAACCAGCTGGAACATGCTGTAGATCTTATTATTCATGGCGGCTATCTGGGCGAGAGCCCGACAACAGTCGTTGATATGAGTGATGAAGGTTGGGAAGTGGTGCGTGAAGGTGCCGGTGATACCACGCCTTTTGAGTAAACAATGTCTGGCTTTCAAGATGTGGTTTTACGTGCAACCACAAGGTCTGGTGTGGCATAATACACGGCTCCCTGCGAAAAGGTGCCGGGAGATTTCTTGGCCACATTTCTTGCCGTCCATATTCGCCAATGTCCGTTGGACTTGTGGGCGGCAGCTACAGACGCCTGTGAAGGCGACAGTAAGGTAAAAACGACATGAGTGAAAAGTTACAGAAGGTGCTGGCGCGAGCCGGTCTGGGATCCCGACGTGAAATCGAAGCTATGATTGCTGGCGGCCGTGTGAGCGTGAATGGCTCGGTTGCGCGACTGGGAGACCGCCTTGATGACCTGAACGCGAATGTGCGCGTCGACGGTCACAGCGTCTCGATTGCTGCATCCTCAGAAGTCGTATGCCGCGTACTGGCTTACAACAAACCGGAAGGTGAACTGTGTACTCGCAGCGACCCTGAAGGCCGCCGCACGGTATTTGACCGTCTGCCACGTATCCGTGGCTCCCGCTGGGTGGCTGTTGGCCGTCTTGATGCCAATACATCCGGTCTTTTGCTGTTCACCACTGACGGTGAACTGGCTAACCGACTGATGCACCCGAGCCGTCAGGTTCAGCGTGAATACATGGTGCGTGTGTTCGGTGACGTAACAGAAGAAATGGTAAAAACGCTGGTTCGTGGTGTAGAGCTTGAAGACGGCGAAGCCCGTTTTGAAGATGTACAGTACGCCGGTGGTGAAGGTAAGAACCACACGTTCTACGTAGTGATTACGGAAGGCCGTAACCGCGAAGTTCGCCGCATGTGGGAAAGCCAGGGTGTAACCGTAAGCCGTCTGAAGCGTGTTCGTTACGGTGACCTGGTGCTGGGTAAAGACCTGCCTCGCGGTGGCTGGAAGGAACTGGACCTGAAAGAAGTGAATTACCTACGTGAGCTGGTGGAAATGCGCCCTGAAAGCCGCACGTTCATTGACGAGCAACGCGAAACCGGTAAGCGCCACAAGAAGCAGACCCAGAAGATCCGCCGAGCAGTGCGTCGCTTTGAAGAGCGTGCTGACGGCTCTGAGCGCAAGAAGCCTTCTTCTTCCCGCAACAACCCGAATGCCGGCCGTCGTGGCCGTGATATGGGTGACCTGCAGGACAACAACGGTGGCCGCGGTCGTAACCGTGACAACCGTAACCGTGGTCGTGGTAATGCGGGTGGCAACCAACAGCCGAGCCGTGGCAGTAACCGCCGCGGTTAATTTCACCCACAAGGTGAACTGAAACTCAAAAACCGACGTTTTGATGCGTCGGTTTTTCTTTATGGGGCTAGATATTATTCCTGCCTGTTACCCAACAGCCACTCTGCTGTCCACTCATCAACAATCAGGCCATTGATTAACCCGGTATTCATTGCCGCTTTCAGCGCCTGCCATTTCTCTTTTCCTGCGGCGATGCAGACGGTATCCAGGTTTGCCAGCTTGCCCATATCGTAGCTCGTGACACAGCGGTTTATTTCACAATCCAGAATTTCACCGTCCTCATTGATAAAAAAGCCGAGCAGATCGGCAACCGCTCCCTGTGCCTGCAAATCATGAATTTCTTCCTTGCGGATTAGCCCGGCTTTCGCCAGCGTGGAGGTGTCGGTCAGTTCCCCGATACTGACAATGGCCAAGTCAGCGGTATCAATCAGGGTAAAACTGTCGTTCACTGTACGCTGGTTAATCAGAACCTGTTTGTCCTGGTACGAATCGGCGAGAAAAGGCGCCGGTATGATGTACCCTTCGGCCCGGGTCAGCTCTGAAAGCAGATGAATGATGTCCAGGGAATTAAAGGACGACTTTCGGGTCAGTGAACCTATCAGTGAAACGAATTTATGTTGTGGCAATGAAAGCCCGTTGAAGAGCTGGGCCATCTTGTACAGCGTTTGCCCCCAACCGACAGCCAGGGTCATGCTTTCTGGTCGGTTCAGGAGGTTTCCAAGCCAATTGGCACCCGAGTGAACAACTGCATCAACCACATTGATGAAATGTCCGGCTTCGGGGGCCTGGTGATCTAATACCGGTGCCACAACGGCGTATTTGAGGCTGAAGCTTTCCTTTAGCTGCTCTTCCAGGCTGACAAGGGTACTTTCTGTCGCATTTATCCGGATTTCAACAATACCGCTTCTTACCGATTCAGCGAGTAAGCGGCCGACTTTAAACCGGGATATATCCATGTCCTTGGCGATCTCGACCTGGTTTTTCCCCCCGATGTAGTAAAGCCATGACGCGCGGATGAGTTGGTTGCGGTGCAAGTCTTCAGTGTTCTTTTTGATCATTCAGTAGACTCCATCAGGTATGTCCGCATATGCGAATCGGATATCTAAATTGAGATGGGGAAAATTTATTTCAATTTAAATTTGCACAGCAGAAAAATGTTGCGCGGTTCACCT
Source organism: Parasalinivibrio latis (assembly GCF_036825535.1). GTDB lineage: Bacteria > Pseudomonadota > Gammaproteobacteria > Enterobacterales > Vibrionaceae > Parasalinivibrio > Parasalinivibrio latis. The sequence continues at coordinate 2,360,643 of NZ_CP098812.1, read as the reverse complement.
CCTGAATAACCTTCCGTAAAAACCGCTGCTTAAGAAACCATGTGTACCAACAGTCCTGTTATATCTCGCTTCGGGACAGAAACTACGTCGCATATTTAACAAGTTGACAACATTCAAATCACTTTACATAGTCATGAACATTAGAGCAAGCCGTAATCATATGAGCAAATTACGCTGAAATTCATTGATGCCCCGAGCCAACTGGTTTTCTAGCCGGAGAGTATGAACGATGCAATCTGATGTGACGACGCTCAATACAGTGAAGAAAACATCTGCGAACCGAAGGAGAACGTTTCTTTCGGACCGGGCATTCATCTGGATTTTTCCGGTCACCAGCGTATTGCTGGTCTTTGCTGTTTATCCCTTTTTCTACAACATTTACCTGAGCTTGCATGAGTTTTCCCCCATGAAGCGCTCTCTGGTTTGGGTTGGGACGGAAAACTGGGTAAAGGCGTTTGAAGATGCCCGCATGTGGTCTGCGCTTTCCATCAACCTTTCTTACACCTTCATTTGCCTCAGTATCCAGGTTGCCCTTGGTATGGGAATTGCGCTGTTGCTGGACAGTGAGGGCAAAGGGTATGGCCTGATGCGGGGATTAATGACGTTGCCATTAGTTGTACCGCCGGCAGTCACAGGGATGATGTTTATGCTCCTGGAAGACCCCCAGTGGGGTATTTTTTCCTGGGTACTTTCCCTTCTTCATATCCTCTCCCCGGAGACCCCTATCCTGGCGACGCCGGATACTGCGCTGGCAGGGGTGATGATCGCGGACATCTGGCAATGGACGCCCTTTATGGTGTTGATATTTATCGCCGGGCTGCGCTCATTGCCGAAGGAGCCTTTTGAGTCAGCCATGCTTGACGGTGCGAGTTCCTGGCTCATTTTCCGCCACCTGACGTTGCCGATGATGGGCCGGGTGATTGCAGTGGCGGTACTTATCCGGGGTATCGATCTGTTCAGGGTGTTTGACTATGTCTACGTCATGACATCCGGGGGGCCGGGGACGGCGACCTATACCCTGAGCTTTTACTCCTGGCAGCAAACATTTGGCTTCGTAAAGTGGGGGTATGGGGCAACGCTGAGCCTGATTGCCATGGTGATGTTGCTGGTGTTGGCAAACCTGTTTATCAAGCTGACCAAACTCAAGTGGTGAAGACATGACGTATTCCAAGCGGCTTCATTACCTCCGTACATTGCTGGCAGCCCTGGTCAGCGCGCTGTTTTTCTTCCCGATTTACTGGTGGCTCACGGTTTCACTTAAGTCAGACACTGAGATTTTTGCCTTGCCGCCCCTGTTGTTCGACTTTGAGGTCACCCTGGATTCATACAAAGAGGTGATTCTCGGTATTACCAGTGAATCAGAGGCTCTCAATGAGGGCACTATGAGTTGGGGGGGAGGCAATTACTATATGTTGCCGACCATGCTCGACAGCGTATTTATTGCGTTGGCCAGCACCTTCTTTGCTATATCGATCTCGACCTTTGCGGCGTACGCACTGTCTCGCATGCGCTTTAAAGGGCAACAACACTATATTTTCTGGATATTGTCTACAAGGATGATGCCGCCGGTGGCCGTTGCCATCCCGATGTTTCTGATATTTAAAAACTTCAGCCTTCTTGATACCTATACGGGTGTGATCATTGTTCATACGCTGATGAACCTCCCGCTATCGATTCTTCTTATTAAAAGCTTTATCGACGACCTTCCGATTGAGGTTGATGAGGTTGCACTGGTAGACGGTGCTTCCCGATGGCTGATTTTCCGCAAGCTCATTTTCCCGATGGTAAGGGGCGGCGTTGCCGCTGCTGCTGTCCTTTGTTTTATTTTCAGCTGGACAGAGTTCCTGTTCGTCCTTTCTTTAACGCAAACATCGGTAAACACCATACCTGTAATGTCTTCCACCTTTGTAACGTCTACAGGTACAGCGTGGGGAGCTATGGCTGCTCTTGGTACGGCAGCAACGATTCCGGCGTTTATTTTCATCCTCCTTGTGCAGAAGCATCTAGTTCGTGGCTTGACGATGGGATCTCTCAAATCCTGACATGCCGGATTCCGGCGTAATAACTGTGGGGAAAGTGGGATCGGAACGTGACCATAGAAAGGAGCAATGAGAATGGATATTTGCAGTAAAAAGCGGCATCTGGCAGAAGTGGTAGACAGGTATGTCAGAGGTGAAATGGCACGGCGGGATTTCCTGCGGGCTGCCGGGAAACTGGGGCTTGGACTGGGTGCGCTGGCGTTGACAAGAGGGATGCCATTCAACCCGTTGAACTCGATCTCCGGTTTCGCCTTTGCCGCAGATGCAGACAAGGAGACGGCTGCATGGCTGAAAGATGTAGGTAAGCCGTTTGCCGGTACTACGGTGAAGATGGCGACGGAATCTACCCCTCCCAGCAAGGTGTTTGCCGAGCTGGTGAAAAAGGAGTTCACTCCGGCAACCGGTATCAATGTGGAAATTGAACTGTTACCTCTTGAGCAGGTTTTGCAGAAGCTGACACTGGATGTCGCTACCGGGCTGGGGTCTTACGATCTCTACTATCTTGACCAAAGTTGGATCGCCGGGTTCAGTGGGGATACCGTGGATCCGCGTGAGCTGATGGAGACCAAAAAGGAGCTGGCCATGCCGGATTATGACATGGACGATTTCCTCCAGCCGCTGGTGGATGGTATCTCCATGTACAAAGGCAAAATGGTCGCCATTCCTTATGATATTCCTCTGTTTATCACGATGTACCGTGAAGATATCTACAACGAGCTGGGATTGGATGTCCCAACCAACCTCGATACTTTCCTTTCAAACGCACAAGCCATTACTAAAGCCAAGGCTCCGGGAATGTACGGTACTACCGGGCAGATGAAGTCTGGCCATTACAGCCTTGAGTGTGACTGGACAGCGTGGCTCTGGGGGCATGGCGGCTCGATTTTCCGCCCTGACGGTACGTTTTCCGGCAATGATGAGCGTGGTATCGAAGCAATGGAATACTGGATGAAGCTCAAGCAAAGCATGCCTTCCGGCGTTACTACCTGGACCTGGGACGGCCAGGGTAAATCCATTGTTACCGGCAAAGCGGCCCAGGTATTGAGCTGGGGCGAATTTTTCCCCTGGTTTGACAACCCGAAAGAATCTGTTGCTTCCGGCAAGATGCAGGCAGCCCTGCCTCCACAACCGAAAGCACTTCGTACTCCGGAAGAGGCCGGGTTCGGTGAAATTCCCCAAATCGGCCACCAGGGCGGGAGCGGGTTGGCACTGTCGAAGTATTCGAAACACAGTGATGCTGCCTGGGTCTTTATGCAATGGGTAACCTCGTCGGATGTGCAGACCCGTGCCTCTATCTTTGGTGGCGGAGCCAGCCCTATGCGTAAGAGTACTTATGAAGATCCCAGAATCATTGAGGCAGCGAAAATTGGGGCCGGAACGACCCGCCACTTTGATGTGACGCGCAAGACCATCGAAACCATGATGGGCTCCGAGCCGGATATGCCTGCGTGGCCGGAAATCTCCAACGACATTATTCCCGTTGAGCTGGGTAAGTTCTGGGCCGGGGATTACAAGTCACCCAAAGAGGCGATGGATGTAATCGCCCGCAAAGTCGACAAAATCACCAAAGACTACCGCAGCTGATGTCATGGTAATGCCCCTGCGCATGCGCTTCGTGAGGAGGAATTTATGGAACAAGGCCACAGTTCAAAGCCTCTGGTAATGATTACCGGTGCCAGCTCCGGGATGGGGGAGGCATCAGCCAAGCTGTTTTCTGCCGCCGGGCACCCGTTGCTCCTTATTGCACGGAGGAAAGAACGGATGGATGCCCTCAACCTGCCGGATTCCCTGTGTGTGAAAGCGGATGTCAGGGACAGGGAGGCTCTGTTAGCCGCCGTGAAGGAAGCGGAAGCGCGATTCGGCCCGGTGGACTGCCTGTTGAACAATGCAGGGATAGCCCGGCTTGGGAATGTCATCGAACAAAACCCGGCTGAATGGGATGAAACCATTGATATCAATGCCAAAGGGGTGATGAATGCCATTCATGCTGTTCTGCCGGGCATGGTGAAACGCCAAGGCGGGACCATCATTAATATGAGTTCGATAGCCGGGCGGAAAACCTATCCGGACCACTGTGTATATACCGGTACCAAGTTCTTTGTCCATGCGATTTCTGAAACCATCCGGGCCCAGGTGGCACTGTCGAATATCCGGGTCATTGTTATTTCCCCAGGGGTGATAGAAACCGAGGTGCTCGATCATGTCACGGACCAGAAAACCCTGGCCGATTACCGGGCAAACAAGGTGAGAATTGGGGGAGGGATTCCAGCGGAATCTGTTGCCAACATGATGCTGTTTGCCTACCAGCAGCCGCAAAATGTCCTTATCCAGGAAATCTGTGTCACGCCGACCCGGCAGGATTACTGAGGTGAGTATGAGCAATACAGAAACCAATCCGCCTTATGTTATCGGAATAGACAGCAGTACCCAGTCCACCAAGGGAATTGTGTGGGATGCAAAGGGTTTTGTGGTGGCGGAAGCCCATGCCGATATTCCAATGCAAAACCCCGGATTCCACTTTTTTGAGCAGGATGCATCCGACTGGTGGCGAGCCTGTGTAGATGTTTTGCACTCTTTGATGGCAAAAGTCGCGCCGGAACAGGTTGTTGGACTGAGTATTTCCAACCAGCGTGAAACCATTGCTTTCCTCGACAAACATTTTCGTAGCGTACGCCCGGCTATTGTCTGGCTGGATGAGCGAAGCCGGGATGAAGTCCACCAGGTGAGTGATGAGCTTGGCGCGGAGAATATCCTGCGGATTACAGGAAAAAATCCGGATGTAACCCCTGTCGTATACCGCCTTGCGTGGCTGAAAAAGCACTCCCCGGATGTGTTGCGGCAAAGCCACAAAATGACGGATGTGCAGGGATACCTTAACTACTGCCTGACCGGGAACCTGGTGACTTCCTGGGCCAGTGCAGATCCCCTGGGGTTGTTTGATATCGTCGAAAAGTGCTGGTCAGCACGGATCCTCAATTACCTTGGCCTGAACCCCCAACAGTTTCCGGCGGTGGTGGGTTCCGGGACGATGGTTGGGCGGGTTACGGCTGCGGCATCACAACTGACTGGGTTGCCGGAAGGGCTGGCGGTATATGCCGGTGGCGGGGATGGCCAGTGTGCAGGCCTTGCCACCCGGATAACCCGGCCGGGGCAGGCATACCTCAACCTGGGGACTGCCCAGGTATGTGGAGTCTGGAGTGAAGAGTACCGGTGTGATACCACATTCCGCACACTGACAGCATGCAGCGGTGGCTACATACTCGAAATGGTGCTGCGCACCGGAGCATTCCTGGTCAACTGGCTGTTTTCTATCGTCAATAAAGAAGGCGGTGATCCCCGGCTGCTGATGAAACGCCTCCAGCATGAGGCCGAAACTGTACCGATAGGGAGCAAAGGCTTGCTGACACTGCCTTACTGGTCCGGGGTGATGACACCTTATTGGAACTGCGATGCACACGGGGCGTTTATCGGCCTTTCCAGCAACCATTCCCGCAGGCACATCTACCGTTCAATCCTTGAAGGGCTGGCACTGGAACAGACCATGGAGATGCGTGCATTGGAAAAAAGCCAGCGCACCCAGATAAATGATGTCTTCTGTATTGGGGGTGGAGCGAATAACCCTTTATGGTGCCAGATTTTTGCAGATTGCCTGGGTAAGCCTGTGCACTGCCTGGATACAGTGGAAGCCTCTTGTCTGGGGGCGGGGATGATAGCCGCTGCCGGCGCGGGTATTTACCCATCAGTGAAAGACGCTGCGGATGGGATGGGCGGGCATGTAGTAACGTCTTACCAGCCCATCCAGGCAAACCAGCAACGTTACGCCGAGCTCTGCGACATATACACACCCGTCTACAAAAACAATGAAGAGAGTTTCAACAGGCTTTCCGAATTTGCCCGAAAATACCGGGAGGAAGAATAATGGTCCAGGATTATGGTGGGGTACTTAACGAGTTGGTTGCGGGGACATGGAGGACATTTTCCGGCGAGGCTGTTTCAATCCCCATTAAGAATATTGTAGTGAAGTCCACCCTTGATGGTGCAGAGGGAGAGTTGGTATCCCCGCTGCATCGAGGTAAAAAGGTTTGTGTGGTCAGTGATGAAATCACGCACAGCATACTGGGTGAACGAATCCGGCGTAATATCAGTGCAGACTGTGACGTATCTGAAGTTGTGCTTAGCCGCCCGAAAGCTGACCACGACATGGCAAAGTCACTTTCCGGCCAGACACGGCATGCGGATGCCCTCATAGCCGTAGGCTCAGGAACTGTCAGTGACCTGGTGAAATACACCACGTTCACAGACGGCAGGGAATACTCTGTATTTCCTACCTCGCCGATGAATGCGTATACCACTTCCACGGCGTCAATCAGTTTCCATGGGTTCAAACGGTCTATCTCAGCCCATTCAGCCAAAGGTGTGTTCCTTGATCTTGGCATCCTGTCCCAATGTCCCCTCAGGCTTATCAAGAGCGCGTTCGCTGATGTTATTTGCCGAACCACGTCTGAAGTGGACTGGACCCTTTCGCACTTGCTGTTTGACAGTGAATTTTGCCATATCCCCTATGAATTGCTGGCGCTTGATGAAGCCAAAATGATTGCCCGGTCGCCGAAACTTCTGGAGCGCGATATGGACACACTGGGCGCACTGACCCGGATTTGCTCCATTATGGGGTTGGGCACCACATTTACCGGGACCACCCACTCGGGCAGTATGGCGGAGCACATGATGTCTCACTACATCGACATGTTCTGTCCTGACCACCCAGGCTCATTCCACGGGGAACAGGTAGGGGTTACCACGCTTACTGTATTGGCACTGCAAAACAGGATTTTGCGCAGCCGTAGACCGCCGGTTGTCTCTCCAACCCTGTTTCCCAATGAGGTCCTCCAGAAAAAAGCCGGGGCTGAAAACACTGCAAATTTCCTGGTGCAGACCGGGCGAAAAGCGCTTGATGCCGAAGGGGCGGAACGCCTCAACGAAAAACTTGAAAGGGACTGGGCGGAAATTCAGGCCAGGCTGTTGCCGGTGATGCTGGATGCGGGCGAACTGGAAACGCAGATGCGCAGGTCGGAAACCCCTTGTCTTGCCAGTGAAATTGGCATTGCCCCTGACTTTTACGTTGAAGCCGTGAAGTATTCCCGCTTTATCCGTGACCGTTTCACCGTACTTGATATCGCCGGGGATGCGCGGTTGCTGGATGACTACGCAGAACACTGTCCCCGATAGGGAATTGAGAGGTAAGGGATGACAACCATTCAATACCAGCAAGTGAGCAAGAACTTTGCTGATACGAAAGTGCTGAAATCTGTTGATCTTGAGATCGGCGACGGGGAGTTTGTCGTTTTGCTCGGCCCTTCCGGTTGTGGCAAATCAACGCTGTTGCGCTTAACGGCGGGGCTCGAAGAAATCACATCTGGCTCGATAGTGATTAACGGTGAGCGGATGAATAACGTACATCCCCGTGACCGGGATATAGCGATGGTGTTTCAGAACTATGCCCTGTACCCGTTAATGACAGTTTACGACAACATGGCCTTTGCCCTGCGAATCAAAAAACTGAGTGAAGATGCTATCAGGGAGAAGATTGAATGGTCGGCGGAGATTCTTAACCTGACCGGTTACCTTGACCATTTTCCTCGCCAGTTGTCCGGGGGGCAGAGGCAGCGCGTTGCGATGGGGCGGGCGATAGTCCGTGATCCCTCTGCTTTTCTCTTTGATGAGCCATTGTCCAACCTGGATGCCAAGCTGAGGGCCGCTTTGCGGCATGAAATCCGGGCGTTGCATGACAAGCTTAAAACCACCACAGTGTATGTTACCCATGATCAAGTAGAAGCGATGACCATGGCAGACAAAATTGTACTGATGCGTGATGGGAGAATTGAGCAAATTGGTACTGCAGATGAAGTATTCGAAAAGCCCAGGACTGAGTTTGTCGCTGATTTCATTGGTTCGCCAGCGATTAACCTGTTTGATGGAGTTATCTGTATTCATGAAAGCCGGATGGTTTGCCGGTGTGAGGGTGCATTGTTCCCGCTTCCTGTTGGCTGCCGGGTTAAAGCTGGCGACAAGGTACGTTACGGTATCAGGCCGGATCAAATCACCTACAGCTCAACCGAGGATGACGGGGAAATTCTGGGAAGGGTAGAGGATATTGAATCAACCGGGGTACAGTCACTGTTATACATTAACATCAATGGGCTGGTGGTCAGGGTCAACGTACCCAGAAAAGTGTCTACGACCCTTGGGTCTGAGTGTTCACTGACATTTCAGCCTGATGCTATCCATCTTTTCGACAGTGAGTCCCGCCGCCGTATTGACAGCGAACCCTTGCCGTTAAAGACGGTGACAATGTCCTGAAACCGGTTAACGTTGGCCCAGAAACCAAAAAGCGGAGCAAGTGCTCCGCTTTACCTTTCATCGCGCAGAAAGGGTTATGGCAAAGAAACGGCAGTTTCCTTATTTCGGCTGGGCATCAATGCACTGGCCGTTAACGGTTTTACTTTCCGCTGCCATCAGGTACACATACAGCGGCATCAGGTCTTCCGGCGTTTTTAGCAGGTTAGTGTCTTCTGCCGGGAAGGCTTTGGCGCGCATCGAGGTGCGTGTGCCACCTGGGTTTATGGCGTTGACCCGGACAGAAGAGCCTTCCATTTCATCAGCAAGCGTCTGCATCATCCCTTCCGTGGCAAACTTGGAAATGGCGTAAGTGCCCCAGAACGCACGGCCCACGTGACCCACGGTTGATGTAGTGAAAACAATGCTGCCGTTTTCAGCTTTTTTCACCAGTGACAGCAGGGCTTTGGTCATCAGGAACGTCGCCTTCACGTTTACCTGCATCACCTCATCAAAGTCTTTTTCTTCAATTTGGTCGAACGGACTGAGCACGCCAAGCTGGCCTGCGTTGTGGAGGATACCGTCCAGCTTGCCAAACTGGCCCTCGATGGTTTCGGCCATATCAATGTAGTTTTGCTCGTTGGCTCCGTTCATATCCAGTGGGATGATTGCGGGCTGGGGAGCACCAAGCGCCTCGATTTCGTCGTAGACCTTTTCCAGTTTTGCAACGGTGCGCCCGAGGAGAATCACAGTTGCACCATGGGAGGCATAACTGAGGGCGGCCTGGCGTCCAATACCAGCACCTGCACCCGTGACCAGAATGACTTTACCTTTTAAACAGTCTGGAGTGACTTTGTATTCCACGTTACATTTCCTTAGCGTTTTGTCACAGCAAGCTATTGTATTCGGATAGCCCTGTACGCTACAACGGGGTTACAATGCCAGCTTCACAAAAAAAGAGGATAAGAATTTGGAGTTTTTCGTCGATTACGGCCTGTTTCTGGCTAAAGTCGTGACTATCCTGGTGGCTATCGTTGCGCTGATCATTGTTATCAAAAGCGCAAGTTCAGCCGGGCACGGCGGAAGTAAGGGGAACCTGGAAGTTACAAACCTGACTGAAAACTACAAGGAAACTGTCAGTCAGTTGGAAAACCACCTCTATGATGAGGCGGTGCTGAAAGCCAGACATAAAGAAAAGAAAAAACAGGAAAAAGCTGAGGCAAAGGCAAAGAAAAAGGCGGCTAAAGAAGCGGATACAGAATCGCTTGAACGCAAGCCGCGCCTGTTTGTCCTGGATTTTAAAGGCAGTATTGATGCCCGTGAAGTGACAGCACTTCGCGAAGAAGTCAGTGCTGTGTTAGCTGTTTCCCAGCAAGATGACGAAGTGTTGGTTCGTCTGGAAAGTGGCGGAGGCATGGTACATGGGTACGGTTTGGCCTCGTCCCAACTTGATCGTTTGAGCAAGGCCGGTGTGAAGCTGACAGTATCCGTTGACAAGGTAGCTGCCAGCGGGGGCTATATGATGGCCTGTGTGGCAGACAAAATTCTGGCTGCTCCCTTTGCGATTGTTGGCTCTATTGGTGTTATTGCCCAACTGCCAAACTTCAACAAGCTTCTGAAAAAGCACGACATTGAGTTTGAACAACACACGGCGGGTGAGTTTAAACGTACCCTGACCATGTTTGGTGAAAACGGGGATAAAGCCCGTGAGAAATTCCAGGAAGAACTGGAAGAAACCCATGTGCTGTTCAAGTCTTTTGTGAATGAGCACCGCCCGGATCTGGATATTGCCAAAGTGGCTACCGGCGAACACTGGTTTGGTCGTCAGGCAGTAGATTTGGGGCTTGTTGACGAAATCACCACCAGTGATGATTACCTGACCGCTGCATGCAAGGACCGCGAAGTGCTGCACCTTCATTATGCACAAAAGAAAAAGCTCGCTGAAAAACTGGCGGGTGCTGCTGGTGAGGCGAGTGACTCCCTGCTCCTCAAATGGATTGGACGCGGTCAGCGCCCGATTTTGTAGGAGATAGCGAATGACTAACCAAAAGTGGGCTCTGTTGTCCTTCAAAGGCCGGATGCGCCGTCGTGACTACTGGCTTTACAGCCTCCCGGTTCTGTTTGTCACTATGCCGCTGATGATGTACGGCGGTCAGGGTAACGCACTGGTAAACGCACTGGCGTTTGTGGTGCTGGGCTTTGTGATGTGGGCGTCTGTTGCCCTCAATGTGAAGCGCTTACAGGATCGAAACCGAAGTCCGTGGTTTATTCTGATCACCTTTGTGCCAGTAGTAGGGCCAATCTTTGTGATTGTCGAACTGGGTATTTTGGATGGTACGGCGGGACCTAACCGGTTCGGGCCGGATCCAAAAGGCCGGGGTGAACCGGGTGAGGGTGGCAATCCTTCACAGGCAAAACCTGAGAAAGGCAAAGACACGGTAACCATCGAGATGTGATGTTACGAACTGCTGTAAAAAACGCCAGTTTTCACTGGCGTTTTTTAATGGTGCAGATATTACATTGGTGTCAGGCGTATTTTCCCAATTCTGGCTCCGGGTTCCCGGACCAATACCCTGATGCGGTTGATACCGGGGTTCAGTTCTATGTGGGGATAGTCAGCCAACCCTGATATTCTCGGTGCTCGCTTCGACAGGTACCGAGGTTTTGCTTTACGGCTGAGGGCTGCATTTTGACCGCTTGTCGGGGCTTCATCATTAACAGTGATATGTACGGTGTCAGACTTCCCATCTGGTGCAGAGCCAAATAAATACACCCTGTATTGCTGAGGTAGGCTCGAGGGGTTGTTGACGACAAATACCAGTTCGGATGCCGACTCATTTGCCTCGGTGCCGGTGAATGTGTGGACATACTCGCTGGAAACAAAGTAAGGCACATTAAACCCTTTTGTACCGGCAGGTTTCATTTCCCAGAAGGAATAGTTGCCTTTGATTACCGCTGCGGGTTTTGCGGCGCTGATGACGATTTGTCCGGTATCCGATGCGCCAGGGATAACGGGTTCGGATACAGTTTTCAACTCGCCAATGTTAACTTGACCATCAACGTCATTCCCTTCTACGGTCACTTTCACGTAACGCGCATCAACAGGGATGAACCGGATTTCCTCAACCGGGTTTACTGAGGTGTTATGACCCTGGATTTGAGTATCCCAAACCGCGCCGTCAATGGATGTACTGACAGAAACCGGGTAGCTTCGCTCTGCTGGATTAAGAAGGGAAAGGTCAATACCCGACACTGAGCGTATACCGTGGTAGTCAACAGACAGAGTTAATGGCGCGCTGTGTTGCCAGGCATTGAGGGAGCCTGACGGCAGGCCATCAGCAATTGCGGGTACCTGGTTGAAAGAGGACTCATGGCTCGCATGGATTCTTGGGGCAGGGAGACCGGTTTTGCGCTGTGTAAGCTGGTCAAGGTAGAGGGAAGTCGGCCACAGGGTGTTCCCGATTCCCTGACCTTCCTTGACATCAGCAACCGTGTCTATTTGCCGGCTGTTATTCAGCTTTGGCGAGTTTCCTCTAGAGCCAATAAGCCAACCTTTACCGGCCTGGTTGGAAATAACTGCAACGTTGTTTCCGCTGTCACCCCGGTAAGTATTCCAGAAAATGTTCTCAGAACCCGAAAATCCATGCATGGTTGAAGACCCCCAGGGACGGTACTTGCTTTCTACATGCTCGCCAAACATTCCGAGGGTATCGACTAGGTTATGGACCGAAAGGAACATGTGAAAATCTGATGGTCCCTTTCCGTTTTTGGCGACATTGGCAAACAATACGTTTCCGTTGGCTACTGCAGTTTTAAAACTGAACGCGTGCCGCGCCCGGTCGAACTGGTTTCCGTAATAGAGGCCATCGCCACCAATGACATTTATCCCGTAGCCATTCCCTCCGGCTCCCCGGTATTTCGGTGACTGGTAAAGAAACTGTCTGACCGTGACATTCTGGACGTATGAGTTAGTCATACCATTTGACAGGGTTTCATGGGTATCTGCCGGGTTAAACTTGGCTGTCTGGATATCCTCAATCAACAGATCTTTAACCAGCGACGAATAGACGAGGGTGGAGTGATGAACGGCATGGGCTGCTGTTCCCGGTGTATTGTAATCATTATCGCCATACCCGCCGAAATCAGGTTGGTTCTGAGCAATGGAAAACCCGCTGACAACAACGTTGTTTAACAAATCGCTGTCTGAAATCTTCATAAAGCGGGAGCCATAACGCTCTGATACACCGAAAGTGACCGGGCGATCCACATCTACCCGAAACTCATTCCCTGAAAGGGGTTTAACATGTGTCACTGTCCGGATATAAAAAGGTAAAGGCACCTTGCCTTCCCAGGCGCGTTTGGCCGGGTTTTTGACACCCCGGGCTCTGAGTTGATCTTCACTCATTTTGTAATCACTGGCGAATGCGACGTTGGCGATACCACCAAATGCAACCATATCACCGACGTTAAGCTGTTGGCTTGATGCGGTGATGGTAACGCTGTTCTGACCCGAAGCATCACCTTTCACTGTACCCGGTGCGTTCGACAGTGCAACGGCTCCCAGATTAAGTTGGCTCACCGAAGTGCCTGGGTCTGTCGGGTAAAAAGCGGAAGAGACAGGTGTGATTTGGATAACTTTCGCTGAGCGGGTTGTATGGGTGTTAGCCCTGTCAAATTGTTGCGTGTGTTTCAGCACTGTCAGCCCTGAACCCGCCCCTTTTAACCATACGTTGTCATGGCTGATTTTAATGGCAATTGATCCATCTGACGGTTCGATTTTGTATGTGCCTTCCGGAACCAGAACAGTCCCTCCGCCCTGTTGCCCCACGTAATCAACTGCCTGATTGATGGCAACTGTTGAAGAAACGGCGCCGGTCGGGTCGGCTGTTTCAAACCCCAATGCCGTCATCGCTGTGGAATCGGTGACATCCAGTGATAAAGCCGGAATACCTGTAGGATCCGACATTCCATCTTGCATATATCCGGCATAAGAAAAATCAATTATCTCCTTGCCGGGCATATGACGCCATTTTTCCGGGTAAATGGAGGAGGTCCAGTAATCCGTGAAAGGGTCGGGAGCGGATACTGCTGACGCTGAAGCCAGCAAACTACTCAGCAGAATTGATGAATAAACGTATTTCATGACAGTTACTTCCTTGAAATATTATGGATTTCAGTTCCCCTAAGCTATTAACCTCGGGGTTAAACTCATCTACACACATAATAAAAACGTCGTAATTAAAACTGGTCATGCACTACCGAAAATTCATGATTTTCCAGATAATAAAAGTCTTGTTGACTGTATTTTCATTGTTGTAGCCTGAAAATCAGGCAATAAGTCATATTTAATAAATGTTCTTGTTGTTAAAAATGGTTCGAAATACAAATTACACTGACATGAAATAAAAAGTAAATATTAATAATTTATCAACCCTTAGGCATTTAATTCATTAATATCAGAAAGATAAAATCATTAATACAATTAAGCGCATATAACTAAGTGATTCATAATATTATGATAATTAAAGATAATGTTTAAGCTGGTCATGTGTCACAATTTACAAATAATTACAACTAATGGCTCGTCAATGCTGTTCTTATATTCACTAAGTATAATATGTTTGAGCGATTTTTTATTAGGTGGGGGTGGAATAAACAAAGGGCGGATAATTTATACCAATCGGACTCATTCTTTTATTGTTCCGGCTGGTGGGAATTATTCATTTCCGCGTTATTCTTTTTAATGTTAGTTACTGTGGTATCTCAAAATTCTAACGTCGCGTTCTGAACTGAATAGTTTTACCTCCGCTACGTCGGACGTATAAATTAATCCAATTGGTATAAGCAGGATAACCTGTTCTGCTGAACGAAAAAATGCTGCCTCTGACAGCAGCATTTTTTAAGTACATGAGGTGCTTACTGGACGATTTCGCCTTTTTCTTTCAACGTCTCACGAACAATTTCTGTGAAATTAATGGCTTCTTTCCTAATGACATTTTCATCCACCGTCAGTATGTTCCTGTTTTCCATCAGTACTTCGCCATCAACAACGCTGTGACGGACATTGGTGGCATAAGCTGAATAAACCAGCGCGGAGTAGGGGTTGTATACCGGCACCATGTTAGGGGCCTTGGTGTCTACCACAATGATATCTGCCAGCTTGCCCGGCTCCAGGGAACCGATTTTGTCTTCCATATGCAGGGCTCGGGCTGCACCTATGGTCGCCATGTCGATGACCTTGTAAGGAGGCATGGCTGCACGGTCCTGGTTGACCAGTTTATGGACTTTCGCTACCTGGCCAAACTCGTCAATGGTGCTAAGGGTATTTCCGGACATTGGCCCATCAGTGCCAAGACCGATGCGTACACCTTCGTCATACATTTTGAGGGCAGGGGAGACGCCTTTGGCTGATTTGATGTTGGCACTCATATTGTGGGCAACACCCATATCACTCTCTTTGACCAGTTCGATATCCTTGTCATCAACAAGGATCATGTGGGCACCAACCAAGTTCCGGTTTAGTGCGCCAATGTCATGCATGTACTGAACCGGGCTTTTTCCACCGGAGCGTTCAGCTATTACTTCTTGCTCACGGTGGGATTCTGCAAGGTGCATGAGTACGGGCACATCCAGTTTCAATGACAGCTCTGAAATCTTCTGCAGTGTTTCGGTGGTGTTTGTGTAAGGTCCATGGGGTGCGAAAGCCGGTGTGATGCGAGGATGGTCTTTGTACTCTTCGATGAAGTTCAGCGCATAGGTGATGCCTTCATCCGCATTTTTCGCATCCGCAACCGGGTACTTGATAACAGTTTCACCGAGTACCGCACGCATACCGATTTTATCTACAGTCTTAGCAACTTCATCTTCAAAGTAGTACATGTCTGCGTAGGTGGTTACGCCGCCTTTCAGCATTTCTACGTTGCCAAGGTTGGCACCAATTCGCACCATATCCCGCGATACCAGTGCATTTTCCAACGGGAAGATATAGCGGTGGAGGCGATCCGGGACGTCATCGGCCAGAGAACGGAATACCGTCATGGACACGTGGGTATGGGTATTGATGAGGCCGGGCATGACGATATCACCGTCCACATCCAGCGTTTTCCCTACTTCATAATTTCTGGCAAGGGCAGCGTCGCCAACAGCAACAATTTTGTTGTCTTTTACGACTACAGTCCCGTTTTCAATGACTTCACGGCCCGGGTTCATCGTCAACACGGTACCGTTAGTGATCATCAGGTCTGCTTGTTGGACTGCAATCGCACTTCCGGAGAGGGAAATACCGCAAGCGACAGCCAGTGCTGAAGCGAGTTTGGTCAGTTTTGTCATTTATATACCTTTTATCTGCAAGTGGGATGCGATGGCCTGAATGCTTTGCAGAATCGCGCGCTAAGGATAAAAGAGTCTGACGATAAGTTAAGTGATGACCTTGTCAATAATGGTAAGAAAATGCTACAGAAGGGGGTAGGGCTAGCATAAAGCTCCGGCCTGAGCCGGAGCCATGGGTATCAATCGGCCAATGTAAATTCCGGTGAAAGCTTGTGAGCCAGGAACTTGAACATATTGAATGCCTGGGTGGTATTCAACGTCGGCAGGCCGTTGTCATCAAGGAAGTATTCCCCTTTGAAGACCAATACCCCGTCTCTTTCCGATACATCATCAGCTTGCATGCCCTCAATATATGCATCGTGGTCACGGATAAGCTGGTTGGCGATCAGAAGGAGATCAAACTTTGAAATGGGCTTTTTTTGACTCATAGTCGTAGCGTCTTTGGAAACGGATGGCGTGGATAGTACGCCAAATGTGGCAGGGCATCCATAATTCCGGAGGTTAAGTTGAGTGGATTGTGGTCAAAACATCCTCCTTTATTACATGGAGGCTGGTATTGTGTCCGCCACTGTATTATGGTTTGCCACAGTTTTGCCGACAGCAATGTGACTTTGTACGTCTGATTTGGTTTAGATTGAATATGGTTTCACGGCGCATTTTTATGCACCAATGCAATCTTTCTATGCAATCCTCTTTTTGAAGTGAATCTGTACACTTGGCGGTGAATTTGGCTGGAAATTGTGACAGGACACAAAAAAACGTGTCGAATTCTGGCGCAGGTTGTGAAAGCAATGGTAATGATTAGCCCGCACAACCACTGGAAGTCCTGTGTGACAAGAGAATCGGTATTACTGCATTAACGTGTTGTTTGTAAAAGGTTGACGCTGGGTGGGTGATGTTGCCGCCGCAAACGAAAACAACATACGGGTTGATATTAAGGCTCAGTCACACAATATTGTAAAAAAGCGATGCATCCCTGCTGACAGTGGGTATGGTCAAAAATAATGAATGATTAAGAGCACGAGGGTGTAATTGAGTCACTATGGGTAAATCTCTCGTTATCGTGGAGTCTCCCGCGAAAGCAAAAACCATTAACAAGTACCTGGGCAAGGACTTCATCGTTAAGTCCAGCGTGGGTCATGTGCGCGACCTGCCAACCGGTGCATCTACCGGCGGTAAAAAAGCTACCCCAGTCTCGACTAAAGGACTCTCTCCTGAAGAAAAGCAGCGTATCAAGCAAGAAAAAGAACGAAACGCGCTGATCAACAAGATGGGTGTGGATCCTTATAAAGGATGGAAAGCCAAATACGAAGTTCTGCCGGGTAAAGAGAAGGTCGTTTCTGAACTCAAAACCCTGGCTGAAAAAGCTGACACCGTCTATCTCGCAACGGACCTTGACCGCGAAGGGGAAGCCATTGCGTGGCACCTGCGGGAAATCATCGGCGGTGACGACAGCCGTTATAAGCGTGTCGTATTTAACGAAATTACCAAAAACGCTATCAAGCAAGCGTTTGAAGCACCGGGTGAACTGAACCAGGATCGCGTAAATGCACAGCAGGCACGCCGTTTTCTGGACCGTGTTGTTGGCTTCATGGTTTCGCCTCTTCTTTGGAAGAAAGTCGCCCGTGGTTTGTCAGCTGGCCGTGTACAGTCTGTTGCTGTACGTTTGCTGGTTGAGCGCGAACATGAAATCAAAGCGTTTATTCCGCAGGAATACTGGGATATCCACTCTGATACTGCCAGCGCTGCAGGTGAAGCACTCCGACTGATGGTCACCCACCAGTCAGGTACTGCGTTTAAGCCGGTTAATGAAACCCAGGCGATGGCTGCTGCATCTTTACTGGAGAAAGCAGCTTACACGGTTAAAGATCGTGAAGACCGCCCGACAACCAGCAAGCCTTCTGCACCATATATTACGTCTACCCTGCAACAGGCGGCGAGTACCCGTCTGGGCTATGGCGTTAAGAAGACGATGATGCTGGCCCAGCGTCTGTACGAAGCGGGTTACATCACCTATATGCGTACCGACTCAACCAACCTGAGTAAGGAAGCGGTTGAAGCGGCTCGTGGCTATATCGAAGGTAACTACGGCAAGAATTACCTGCCGGATGCTGCCATTGCTTACGGTTCACGCGGCAACGCACAGGAAGCGCACGAAGCGATTCGTCCATCTGATGTCAATGTCCAGGCTGATACCCTGGAAGGCATGGAGCCTGACGCGCACCGCCTGTATGACCTGATCTGGCGCCAGTTTGTTTCCTGCCAGATGGTGCCTGCGAAATATGACTCCAGCACCCTGACTGTGGAAGCAGGCGAATTTACCCTGAAAGCTAAAGGCCGCACCCTGCGTTTTGACGGTTGGACACGCGTACAGCGCCCATCCGGCAAAAACGAAGATGTGACCCTGCCAAGTGTGGCTGTGGGCGAGCAACTGTCTCTGGTTAAAGTCGATCCTCAGCAGCACTTCACCAAGCCGCCTGCGCGTTATACCGAAGCAGCACTGGTTAAAGAGCTTGAGAAGCGTGGTATCGGCCGTCCTTCTACATATGCTGCCATTATCTCGACCATTCAGGATCGTGGTTATGTGCGCGTTGAAAGCCGCCGCTTCTATGCAGAGAAGATGGGTGAGATTGTTACCGATCGCCTGACCCACAGTTTTGCTGACCTGATGAACTACGACTTCACTGCCCGTATGGAAGAGAAGCTCGATGATATCGCCGTCGGTGAAAAAGACTGGAAGCGTGTATTGGATGACTTCTTTACCGATTTCTCCGGTGAGCTGGGCAAAGCGGAGCAGGATGAAGTTGACGGCGGTATGGAGCCGAACAAGATTGTCCTGACCGATATCGACTGTCCGACCTGTGGCCGCAAGATGGGTATCCGTACAGCATCCACCGGCGTATTCCTGGGCTGTTCAGGCTATGCCCTGCCTCCTAAAGAGCGTTGTAAGACCACCATCAACCTGATGGATGATGAAGGTATTATTAACGTTCTCGAGGAAGATGTTGAAACCGCTGCGCTGCGTGCCAAGAAACGTTGCCCGGTTTGCGAAACAGCGATGGATGCGTACCTGATCGACAAGGAACGCAAGATCCACATCTGTGGTAACAACCCAAGCTGTAACGGTTACATCGTAGAAAAAGGCCAGTTCCAGCTTAAGGGTTACGATGGCCCGGTTATCGAATGTGATAAGTGTGGCTCTGACATGGTGCTGAAAGACGGCCGTTTCGGTAAGTACATGGGTTGTACCAACGAAGAGTGTAAGAATACCCGCAAGATCCTGAAAAATGGCGAAGTTGCGCCACCAAAGGAAGATCCGGTTCATTTCCCAGAACTGCCTTGCGAGAACTCAGACGCTTACTTCGTGCTGCGTGACGGCGCTTCCGGCCTGTTCCTGGCAGCCAGTAACTTCCCGCGCTCACGTGAGACCCGTGCGCCGTTGGTAGAAGAACTGGCTCGCTTCAAAGAGCGCTTGCCTGCGAAGTACCAGTTCCTTGCCGATGCACCGGTTGAAGACCCGGATGGTCGTAAGGCAGTGGTACGCTTCAGCCGTAAGAGCAAAGAGAACTATGTCCGCACCGAAAACGATGGCAAGCCATCGGGTTGGACGGCTCTCTTCATTGACGGCAAGTGGGAAATCACCGACAAGCGCAAAAAATAACGTCAGATTTTATTTTTGAAAAAAGCCGGCAGTAGCCGGTTTTTTTTTATGTATTATTCGCTGGGTAAATATCATGTTTGAATTTCTTTGATATCATTCTTTCTTCAAACAAAAATAACCCCCTCGATATATTTGCGCGGAATATAAATAATCCAATCAATAAATCACCAGTAAAATATATCCAAATAACTATCCAAGCAGACAATTAATCAATACAGCGTGTTTGATGGAAATTTGAACTGCATTGTGCTGTTTTTGTTGGATTTAATTATCAATTGTTCAATTTTAATTTTAAAAAAATATGTTCTGGCACGGTATTAATGTGAGCTTCTGTGCAGTAATCATTTCACGCGAACCCATACGTTGAACAAAATCACATTTCGTATTTTTCATATCTCCAAATTTATTTTTTGCGACGGCATTATCAATGCGCCCGGTATGGCCGGGATCGGGGTATTAATAACCATAAGTAGAAAGAATATGAAAAAGACAATTTTAAGCGCTGTTATTGCTTCTGTGGTTTCGTTTGGTGCGACTGCAAACGAAGAGTTCAACTGGGATTTTTATGGTGAACTGGGCCTGGGTGGCGAAGTTTACCTGGAAGGTGATGACAAGGGTAAGTACCTGGATGGTTCTTACATGGATCTGGCCCTGGCATTTGAAAAGGGTAACTGGTTTGGTCTGGCATACCTGGAAGGCTGGACGGTTCCGGCAGTAGAAAAAACAGGTGAAACCTGGGTACCGGGTCACGGTGTTCGTGGCTGGGAAGGTGGTTTTAACCGTGTATACGTAGGTTACAAATTCGAAGGCGGCAAAGAACTGACGTTTGGCCGTATGGATTCCGCTCTGGATGAAATGGACGGTTACTCAGACTTTACTGTTGAGTACGGCCTGACCCCTTCTGAAGCCGGTGATATCTCCGTAGGTCTTAAGCTGAAAGACGTTGAAGGCGATTTCCGCTACGGCATCTCTATTGCACCAGAGTCTTCTTACAACTCTGATGACCAACTGTTCGATTTCGGTAAATACGACCATTACGGTGACAAGTTTGAGAAAGCAGCAGTAGCCAACGGTTATGTTGAGTACCGCATGGAAGGCATCAAGGTAATGGCTGGTGCTGAAGTGACTGATGGTGAAGGCAACATCATGATGGTGGGTGCTAACTTCTTCGACCACATCGGTTTCCGTGCATGGCACGACACTGACAAGGGCAGCTACGGCGAAGAGAACGGTTTTGTACTGAACGGCATGTTCGAGCCTTCTGAGGGCCTGTACCTGTCAGCCGGTTATAACTATGCTGACCGCGAGAAGGGCAGTGATGTGCAGTTCGTTAACGCCGGTATGTGGTACGCCTTCGGTGCAAACGAGCAGTATGCGTTTGCAGTCGATACCTACCTGCCAAAAGACGGTGAGAACAAGGTATTCGTTAAGCAGTTCTTCTACTTCTAATCAATCAGGTTCCTGTAATGATGATGAAGAAAACACTATGTGCCATGGCGGTTGCGACCGCCATGCTTTCCGGCTGTGCCACCTCTCAGGATGACAGCCTTCGCGCAACAGAATTCCGTAACGTAATCGACCGTACCGGTGCGCCGCAGTTTATGCGCGATTACGACAAATACGACCACCAGAAATACACGCCTTTCTTCGACATGGGTGCGTGGCATGGTCACCTGCTT
Source organism: Parasalinivibrio latis (assembly GCF_036825535.1). GTDB lineage: Bacteria > Pseudomonadota > Gammaproteobacteria > Enterobacterales > Vibrionaceae > Parasalinivibrio > Parasalinivibrio latis. The sequence continues at coordinate 2,339,602 of NZ_CP098812.1, read as the reverse complement.
CCAGCAGATAAAAACGGCATGGGTGGCTTCCCTGGCCCTGCACTGCTGACAGAAGAATACATCAACTTTATGGCCAATAACTTTGACCGCCTGAGCGTGTACAAGGATGGCAAAAAGCTTGATTTCAGCATGGAAGCCTACAGTATTCCGGGCGCATTGGTTCAAAAGCTGACTTCTGACGATGTCACTGTCGAGATGACCATGCGCTTTGCAACTAACCGCACTTCTTTGCTGGAAACCCGCATTGAATCAGCATCTGCACTGACCCTGAAGTGGGATGGTGAGTTGATGGAATCGCACCATGCAGTTGAAGGTGCCAATAAAGACAACAAAACGGTTGAGCAGGCTTACCCGGACTATAACCGTCAGATTCAGGTTACAGACAACGGCCTGAAGGTCACTTTCGGCAAGGTTCGTGCAACCTGGACCCTTCTGACGTCCGGCGACAGCGAATACCAGGTAAACCGTTCGATCGATGCAAAAACCACCGTTGATGGTATGCGCTTTGAATCGGTTGCGGATATTGCCGGTGATACGACGATCTACACCACTTACAGCCATGTGCTCACCGCAGAAGAGAACGCGGCAGAGCAGGCCAAGGTCGCCGATGTCCTGGCAAACCCAGGTAAGTACCAGCGCCAGTCTGAACAGATGTGGGAAACCTATCTGGAGCAGGGATTGACCAATGAAGCGGCGACTGACGAGCAAGAGCGTGTTGCGGTTAAGGCTATTGAAACCCTGACCGGTAACTGGCGCGGCGCTGCCGGTGTGATGAAGCACGATTCAGTGACGCCTTCTGTTACTGCACGCTGGTTCTCTGGTAACCAGACCTGGCCTTGGGATACTTGGAAGCAGGCTTACGCAATGGCACATTTCAACCCTGAAATTGCCAAAGAGAACATCCGCGCGATGTTTGCTTACCAGATCCAGGCTGACGATGCAGTCCGCCCGTTTGACGAAGGCTATATCCTAGACCTGGTTGCTTACAACCTGAGCCCTGAGCGTGGTGGTGACGGTGGCAACTGGAACGAGCGTAACACCAAGCCAAGCCTGGCATCATGGGCGGTGATGGAAGTCTACAAGACCACAGGCGACAAAGCCTGGCTTGAAGAAATGTATCCAAAACTGGTGGCCTACCACAACTGGTGGCTGCGTAACCGTGACCACAACGGTAACGGTATTCCTGAGTACGGTGCAGCCGTAGACAAGGCGCACAACACGCCGGATGGCAAGATGCTGTTTACGGCCGTTATCAATGGCAAGAGCCAGGAACTGGCGGGCATCGACAAGTACAATGCACTGCTGAAGAGCGGTAATTACGACAGCATTGAAATTCCGGCCCAAACCGCAGCTTCGTGGGAATCAGGCCGTGATGATGCCGCTGTGTTTGGCTTCATTGATGCTGACCAGCTCGAAAAATATGTTGCTAACGGCGGTTCCCGCAAAGATTGGGAAGTGCTGTTTGCTGAAAACCGTGATGCCAACGGACAACTGATTGGTTACTCACTGATGCAGGAGTCCGTTGACCAGGCTAGCTACTGGTACAGCGACAACAAATACCTGGCAGACATGGCGGACATCCTCGGTAAAGCTGACGAAGCTGATATGTTCCGTGGCAAGGCAGAGCAAACCGCTGAATACATCAACACCTGTATGTTTGATGATGCCTCCGGTTTCTTCTATGACATCCGTATGGATGAGAAGCCACTGGCAAATGGCTGTGCCGGTAAACCGCTGGTTGAGCGTGGGAAGGGCCCAGAGGGCTGGTCGCCGCTGTTTAACGGTGCTGCAACCCAGGCACACGCAGATGCTGTGGTTGATGTCATGCTGGACAACACTGAGTTCAACACCTTCGTCCCACTGGGTACGGCTGCGTTGACCAACCCGGCATTTGGCCCAGATATCTATTGGCGCGGACGTGTATGGGTTGACCAGTTCTACTTCGGTGTGCGTGGAATGGCGAAATATGGCTACGAGAAAGAAGCTGTGCAAATCGCCAACAAATTCTTTGCCAACGCCGACGGCCTGATTGCTGATGGCCCGATTCGTGAGAACTACAACCCTCTGAACGGTGCCCAGCAGGGTGCTCCTAACTTCTCATGGAGTGCGGCTCACCTGTACATGCTTTACAACGGTTTCTTCTCTGCGGAATAATCGCGAGTTGAAATGAACAACCGGCCGGGCATTTACCCGGCCGGTTTTGTTTCTGGTGCTCAGAACAGCAGAGTAATTCCCTGAGTTTTTGCCTGTGCCTTGGAATATGTCACACGGTGAAGCCGGGTTCCGATCGCATTGTGAAGCCGGATTTCTCCGCCTTTATTGGATAGCTGGATATCAAAGCCATCCAGAGTAATTGTCCTGAACTCCCCCGTTTCCAGCTCCAGTTCATCGAATACCAGTTCGTTATTGTTCTTATCCCGCAAACTCCAACCGGCCAGATTCTGCGTTTGTGTTCCGGTGTTGACCAGTGTGACCGTCTCAAAGCCCGGATCGTGACCAAACGGGTTGACTCGGGCGGCAATGATCCTCACCGGACTGACAACCGGATTATCGGGTGTTGGCGGTGGAACGTCCGGTTGCCCGTCACCCGGAACATTGCTGTCCCGGCCACCACCATCAACGATGTCAGACTCCCCTTTGAAAATCGGGTAGAAAGTTCTGATATGTTGCCGGTTTTCAGAATGGAACAGTTTCATGTCGTAGCGCGCACCTTCTACCACAGCCACTTTGGGTGCCTGCGCCCCTTGGTGGGCACGGACTGTCCCCATTGCCATCAAACCCTCCACACTGCAACCAACAAAGAACCCGCCAATTGGTTTGCGGCGGGTTTGTGCTGTCATGGTGTCGTAATCCGGTGCTGTCCAGCGGTATGATATGGTGACACTTTCCGGGAAACGTGCCTGGCCGTCTGCCTGTCGGGAGGCCAGGTAGTCTATACGGTCATCGCGCAACCGGCGGATAACGGTCGCACCATCGTCCACGAGGTGGGCCATCCCGTCATCAAGAAAATACTTCCACCAGAAGTGGTAGCCCTGAACCTTTTCATCGTCGTGTTCCCCAACAATCACATGCTCAAAACCGGAAAGGTGGGGATCGCCACCTTTGGAAAACCGGCGGAACCACATTTCGAATACCGTGTTGTACCATCTTTCACGGGAAACGCTCCGGCCGGTTTCACGGGCAATATATTCACGGGCAACTTCCATTGGGGGGGTGTCGATGATGGCAGACATGAAATTATGGACTTCCTCTCGCTCCTCTTCGGTGTCGATTTCTTCCATTGGCTCAGCCAGCGTGAAGTTGTTGAAGAGTTTTCTGCAAAGCTCATAGGTCTGCTTTTTATGGTCTGGAATGTGTACGTCAGTTAATACCTGTAGGTCTGGATCATTCTGGTCAAGGTTAGTGTTTACTTTTACCCAGCCTCGCTCCTGAGAGCCGGTTTCCCCTTGCCTGATAGCTTCAATACCGTTGTTTTCCTGATCTGCAGTCCATATCCGCTGATAAATTCCGGCCATATTTCCCCCAACATTCGGTTTGAGTATTTTGGTTTGCCAACCCAATAAGTTAGGGGCAGTGCGTGGCGGACGTTTGTACCGGAAGTGAAAATCGGGCAGCGTATGGATAAAAAAATGGGGAGCAGGGCTCCCTAAGTTGATTGCATCTACACAGTAAATGACCGCTAAATTGCATGTGACTTGCAAATGGACGGTACAAGGTAACAGGATTTGTCAGGCCCGGCTCCGCGACTGCTTACTGCGGAACCAGCACCTGAAGTTAAATATATATTAACTAAAATGAGATTTATAGTCTTATTATTATAAACTTTAGTCTAGGGATTGCGGCTAACTCAGTGGCGGGGGAGATTATAGAAGTGATTAACCGGTCCATGACCCTGGCCAACAAACAGCTCATTGGCATGAAGCAGCGCATCTGTCAGGTAATGCTTGGCCAATTTGCAGGCTGAGTTAAGGCCTTCCCCCTGCGCCAGGTAAGATGCAATGGCGGCAGACAGTGTACATCCCGTACCGTGGGTGTTAACCGTATCTATCCTGCTGGCGGTCATCGAGGATACGGAATTTGGCGTGATGAGCAGATCGGTACTTTGCTGGGACATTTCCAGGTGGCCACCTTTTAGCAGCAACAGCCTCTCTTTTTGGGATTGAGCAGAACAGGCGTGAAGGAAGGTCTGTATTTTTCCGGTCATTGCCAGCATCTCTTCATCAGATTGTGGCACAGGATGGTTAAACATTTCAGCCGCTTCCGGGAGGTTTGGTGTCAGGATATCTGCCAAGGGCACCAGTTTTTCCATAAGGGTTTGTTTGGCGTCCGGTTCCAGCAGGCGGTCACCGCTGGTGGCGACCATCACCGGATCCAAAACAACAAATTCCGGGCGGTATTCACGCAGTTTCGCGGCGATGGTACGGATAATACCGCTGTCGTTGAGCATGCCAATTTTAACAGCGACGACATCCAGGTCGGAAAATACGGCATCAAGCTGGGCGGCAACAAAGTCGGCTGGAACCGGGAAAATACCGGAAACCCCCTGTGTATTCTGTGCAGTAAGGGCAGTGATAACAGAGCAGGCATAACCGCCGGTTGCAGAAATAGCCTTGATATCGGCCTGTATCCCGGCGCCGCCACCGGAGTCAGAACCGGCGATGGTGAGCGTGATCGGAGTATGGTTGTAATCTTTCATGGTATCCCCTAACGGCAATAAGGGGAGGGGAAGAACGGTGGGCTGAAAAGGCTGAGGCACCACAACGTTAGTTCCCTCCGCCAGTGTTAACTGGATCAGGTTCAACGGGTCCCACTATGCCATCTGCATGAATTGCAGCGCTTAACATTTACGTGGTCTCAGCCCAGGTCTTAATAACCGCTTGGCTCCCCGACTAACTGTTTAAATCGGCTCTAGACTAGCAATGGCCCGCGCTTCGATCCAGCGTTTCATATCAGCCGTTTGATACGCGACACATCTATAAGTGTTTCTATACTTATCAGAACTTCATACCGGCTGAAATTGTAAATAAATCGGCTTCGATATCGTCACCATCATATATGTCATAGCCAATTCGAAATGCATATGCGCGCTTAGAACCGGTAGTGATACTTAGTCCTATCCCGTAAATCACGGTGAACTCATCGTCGCTAATTTTGGGTGAAGACCCTACTTTCTCACTAGCTCTTCCATATGCCAATCCTGCTTTTCCATATACGGAGTAATATTTTGAGATATCAGCATAAAGAACAGGAGTTATTGAAGCAGAGAACCCTTCCAACTTGATCTTTGTACTTCCTGAGTTGAATTTATCAGTTGCGTGATAAAGAGTCGTTTCTAGCGCGATGTTTTCTGTGAACTCTTGGCCAAGAGTTAGGGTGAATCCATCCATCTCTAAGTCATACTCTGATGAGTCGAAATCTAGATTGAAATTGGCGTAACCCAAATATGCGTATGAGAATAAATCACCCGTATCATCATCATCTGCAGTTACTGGCAAAGAAAGTAACGCAGAAGCACAGCTTAAAGCGATATAGAAAAACATGCTCTTCATAAAAATCCCTTTAACCTTTTGTGTGATGTATCGAAATAATATTATTCCTGAAATAACATATCCGCAATTAAATATTACAATTTGAAATTAACATATACGGCATGATTAATTTGATGCGAATATATTCTCTGAGTGGATATTTTGGAGGGAGAATAGGAGTAATAGTGAAAAGACTTAAATCCATTTAATACCGCGCTTCAAATTAGATATTTTGAAGCGCGGTAATTGATGTTAACCAATAAACTTAGCAATAAAACCGGTAACGTTATTTATACTGCCGGCCGCCATAACCACCACGATAACCGCGCCGATAGAGGTGAGCCAAAGCGGGTGTTTGTAGTTACCGACAATGTCCTTACGTTTGGTTGCAGCGAGCACCACACCCAGTACCACAGGCAGGATGATGCTGTTTACCAGCCCGGCCAGCATCAGGAGCAGGATAGGCATGTTCATCACCACCGTACCGATGCTGGTCAGCATGATAAAGCCGACACACCAGGCTTTTTCATTGTGCTCGACCACCGGGAACAGAGTCTTAATCAGTGAGATAGCCATATAGGAGTTACCGACCACTGACGTGATAGAGGCAACGAACAGTACCAGACCGAATATAAAGTAACCCGGTTCGCCCGCACCCTGACGGAAAGCATCAGCCGCCGGGTTGGATTTATCCAGCACCGTGCCGGTTGCAATCACACCCAAAACCGCCAGGAAAAGGAGGACGCGGATGACAACGGCAATTGAGATACCGGCCCAGGCCGCCTTTTTGATGCTGTCGACATTCTCTTCACCTTTCAGGCGGACATCTACCAGGCGCTGTGCACCCGTGTAGTATCCACCCACTGCACCACCGACAATCGTCAGAGTTGGGAGCAGAAGGTTTGACATGTCAGAAGGTGCTACAGCCGCTATCAGGGTTTCACCCATTGGAGGAAGGGAGGTCATGGCGACATAAGCGATAAGGATAATCATAAACAGGCCGAGGTAGCGGGCCATCTGGTCCATTCGCTTGGATGCGTTGTGCACAACAAACAGCAGGCAGCCAACAATACCGGTAAAGAGAGCGCCCCAGGTTGTATCAACTCCGGTGAGCACATTGATACCCAGTGCGGCACCGCTGACATTACCAAAGTTGAAAGCAACTGCGCCTAGTGCCAGCAAAATACCGATACCATAGCCAAGGCCCGGTGCGACCTTGTTGGCGATGTCTTGAATTCGCAGGCCGGATACACCCACTATCCGCCATAGGTTCATGACAATGCCGAATGTGATGAACATCGAAGCAAATACCGGGAACGCCATATCCATACCATACATGTTGGTAAAGACGGCTGTCTGGGTCAGAAATCCGGGGCCAACTGATGTGGTTGCCATCAGGAATGCAACGCTGAAAATGGCTTTGGTCTGCCAGCGAGTGGTTGGAGTGGCTGAAGGTGTTGAGAGAGTTGCGGTTTGCGTCATGGTCCTGATCCATTTGTTGTGTCTTCTTCTTTTAGAAAAAAAGAAAGACAACTGACAGGGATCAGTTGGTCTGGGGTGTCATCAAATTGCAGATATAGAAAATCCGGGCTAAGCCCTTGTTTCTGGCGGCGAAGTATAGGGAGTACGCAAACGATTGTCTAGTGATTTTGTGAGGTGAAATAGCATTATATTCTGGGCTTATTTTTAACATCGCTTTAATTCATGATGTGTTTGGTTGATAAAAACAATACACTTAAAATTGTGAACTGTTTCGCCATTTGGGGAAGTGGACACGCAGATTTTTTTATGTATTTGCCGGAAGCTACGACTCAGTATCGGGAAAGATAGAGCGAAGTAGGCGACTTTGTTGCTTGAAAACAATGGCTGCCGACGCAGCCAAAAGAATGCTAATGTCTATTGATTGTAGAAGGGCCCATATGTGTTGTGTTTCGAACTATTTTTTAACCATTGACTCAAGTAGGCTATTTAGCTGAGCGGTTAAAGTCTTTAATGCTTCTTCTTGTGTATGACCTGCGGCTCCAGGTTGGGGATTTGTGGCAATCTCATGAATTGCAGCCTGAATGCCATCAGTTAAAGACTTTGCAGCTTCTACTTTTGCTAAAGCAGCCTTACCTTCTATAACTTGTGGCATAGAGTCGAGAATGCCTGCGGTTGATGCCATTATTTGCTTTTGCCATCCTTCGATGGCTTTATCGACGTTCTCTAATACATTCTGGGCTTTCTGAGCATCACTTTTAGCTGAAGACGCAAACCAAATCGCCAATCCCATACTAATAAACGAAAGCACAATACTTGCTACTGGAATGATCCAATCTTTTAATAAATCCATAGGTCTCTGCTTTTCTTGAAAACGTAATAATTTAATAGAAGGCGCTGTCCACACTTTCTATTAGTAATTTTTCATTGAAAGTAATCAATAATTTAATCGTAAAATCAAATGGTTGTTTAATTTTAAAAGTTTTGACTGAATGAGGGAAGTGTTACAGATGTTCATATTGAAAAATAACCGCTCGGTGTGCGGAAATTAGTGATGATTAAATGTGCGGTATCAGAAAAATACTTGACATTTGTATTGTGTGAAAACAGTGCTGTTAATATTTTGTATGTGAATGAAAATAAAAAATTCAGTTTCAACTCTATTTTTCCAGTTCTTTTTAGAAATAAGGGGCAGTAACTTTGCCCCCTATCCCATATTTAGCCTTCAATTGAGACTCACGCAGCAGCTGGAATACCGCTGTGGAACCGGAACTGTGAATCGGGTTCCTGGATAAGCTCTGCTTCTTTTTCACCGATGATACGAACACGTTCTTCAATGCTTTCACCAGCAATGGCTTCAGCCAGTTTCAGGTAGTCCTGGTAGTGGCGTGCTTCTGAACGCAGCAGGGAGATATAGAATTTCTTCAGCTGTTCATCAAGGTAAGGGGCCAGCTTGGCGAAACGCTCGCAGGAGCGGGCTTCGATGTAGGCACCGATAATCAGCTTGTCTACCAACGTACCCGGTTCGTGGTTGCGGACGACACCCATCAACCCTTTGGCATAACGACCGGCGCTGAGAGGCTGGTACGGCACCTCCCGGCTTTCCATGATTTCGATAACCTGTTCGAAATGGTGGAACTCCTCTTTGATAAGGCGGACCATTTTGTCGATCAGATCCTGGCCCTGTTCAAACCCGGCTTTCGGTTTGAGCGGTGCGCTAAGGCCATTTTTCTTTGCATGGAAAATCCCATCCCGGATGCCCCGGTAAACGAAATCTTCGTAGGGTTTTGCCCAGTCCAGCAGAAGCTGCCCGCTCTCTTTGTCGATGGCATAACGGCGAATAAGCCACATGGCAGTTTGGCTGGCCTTGAGCTCACAGTTGGCATGGTCACGAAGCAGGACAGTCTCATTCTCAGGTTTCAGGGCTTCTTCAATCCAACCTTGCGGGGTTTCGCAATGCAGGAAGGATTTTACCGGTTCGAGCAATTTTTCCAGCTCGGGGGTAAGCGCAGTGTCTGTGTACATTCTTTGGTTATTCTTTTTGATGCTGAATTGACTGCCACGATTATACGGTTGGCTGAAGCAAGAAGACAGTGAGCGTTGTGGGAAGATGGTGTGCGGGGGATAAAACAAAAACCGCCGGGAGTCCGGCGGATTAGAGGCGGCTTTAAGCCAGTGTGTCGGAGGCAACCTTGTAGGTCGGATCCTCAATATGGTTGATTTCGACAAGGCTTCCGGCGCGTGTCAGCAGGGCACGACAATCCTGGCTCAAATGACGCAGGTGTACGGTCTTCCCGGCCTTGGCATAACGCTCGGCGATGGTCTCAATAGCATCAATAGCAGAGTGATCGGTTACGCGGGACTGAGCGAAGTCGATAATCACGTCACTCGGGTCAGCGTCTACATCAAACAGTTCAAGGAATCGGGCGGCTGAACCGAAGAACAGCGGGCCATTAACCTGGTAAACCTTGGTACCATTGGCATCGACGTGGCTTGCTGCATAGATGTGCTTCGCATGATCCCAGGCAAAAATCAGCGCAGAGACGATAACACCAGTGATAACGGCAATTGCCAGGTCTGTCATTACAGTCACTATGGTGACCAGTACAATGATAAAGAAGTCTTTCTTTGGAACCCGGCGCGCAAGGTCGAATGTTGCCCACTCGAAGGTACCGATAACCACCATAAACATTACCCCGACCAATGCTGCCAGCGGGATGCGTTCAATCAGCGGTGCAGCGAACAGGATAAACGCCAGCAGTGCAAGGGCCGCAGTAATACCGGACAGTCGGCCACGGCCGCCAGAGCTTACGTTGATCATCGACTGGCCAATCATTGCACAGCCGCCCATCGCTCCAAATACGGAGCAGGTCATGTTCGCTACGCCCTGACCGATACACTCTTTGTTGCCTCGGCCACGGGTGCCGGTCATTTCATCAACTACCGTCAGTGTCAGCAGCGATTCAATCAGGCCGACGGCTGCCAGGATCAGCGAATAAGGCAGGATGATATATAGCGTATCCAGGTTCAATGGAACTGACGGGAAGGAGAAAGTCGGCAAGTTTCCTGCCAGCGTTGCTTCCGGGTTGCCGCTCATGCCGCGCAGGAAGTCCACCACAGTACGGGTTTCGAGGTCCAGCCCAATGACAAGCAGGGTCACTACTACAATCGCAGCAAGTGAGGACGGCACGGCAGTGGTGAATTTTGGCAGGAAGTGAATGATTGCCATGGTCAGCGCGACAAGGCCGAGCATCAGCATCATTTGGCCTTGCTCAAGCCATTGCGGATTGCCAAGTGCGTCCGGCACCTGGAACTGTCCAAGCTGGGCGAGGAAAATCACAATTGCCAGGCCATTTACAAAGCCGATCATCACCGGGTAGGGGACGATACGGATGAATTTGCCCAGACGAAACGCACCAAAGGTTATCTGTAACACGCCGGCAAGCAAAATGGCTGCAAAGAGGTATTGCACACCGTGTTCAGAAACCAGGCTGACCATAACAACCGCCATGGCACCGGTTGCACCGGAAATCATACCCGGACGGCCACCAATCAGGGATGTAACAAGGCCCATGATAAAGGCAGCATACAGGCCAACCATTGGGTCGACACCGGCTACAAAGGCAAAGGCAACGGCTTCAGGGACCAGTGCCAGGGCAACGGTCAGGCCGGAGAGTAAGTCTGTTCGGGCTGAATTTTTAAAAAGATTAAAAGTAGCAAACATTATTGGGGTACGACGTCCTGTTTGTTTTAGAAATTGGATAAATGCCAACCGACTTGATCAGTTGGAATTTTAATTAAACGGCGGATGCTACCGAAAAACGTGATGCACATCAATGTTGATCGGCTGGTATGACAAAAAATAAAACAAAACGTTAACCATTGGTGACGGTTTGATGTTTTGTGCTGTCTGGGATGGGAAAGTAAGCGAAAAAAAGAGCCATGGCATGCATGGCTCTTGTATTTGGTCTTTTAACCTGTCGACTTAGTTAAAGTTCGGACGGGTTGGCTGAGACGCTGAGTGACTGGTCGCTGTCTGTGCGCCTGCCTGCTTGGCCTGAAGACGGGCTTCGCGGAATGATGCGAGGCGAACGTCCTGGGCTGCAGAGGCAGATACAGGGGCCGGAGCCTTGGTCATCGGTGCAGTGGCGCGGCGGTAGCGAACTACCGGCTTAATCTGCACGTTTTCAGCGGCAGCAGCAACTTCGGCGGCGATATCTGGTTTCACACAGATTTCACTTTCCATCACCGGAGCGGCTTCAGGTGCTTTGGCAGCAACTGGCGCTTCAATTGCTTCTTCAGCAACAGGTGCGACAGCAACTTCTTCAATGGCAGCCGGTGCTTCTTCCGCAACAGTCTCAGTATGTTCTGCGACTTCTTCAACAACAGGCTGTTCGCGACGAACCACGATTTTGCCCATTGCCATTTCAGGGAAGGCCACACCACCGTGTTTAGGGGCAGCTGCAACTTCAGGTGTAGCGACAACTTCTGCGGCTTCAATGGTTTCTTCATAAGTATCAGAAACGGTTGGAGCTGCTGCGGTACGCTGTGGCCAAACCTTACCCATCGCCATTTCAGGGGATGCAACGCCGGATTTCAGTACTGCTGCCTTGCGTGTTTCCACGATAGAAACGGCATGTTCCATTTCATCCAGTTGGTCAACAGCTTCGTCAACGGCACTTGTCAGTGCATCAGAAACGGCATCCTTGAACTTCTCTTTGTCATCGCGTTGACGACGGCGGCGCTGGCCGCTGGCACGCAGGTGACGTGGAGAGCGACGGCTGCGACGTGAACCGTCACGCTCGTCTTTTTGCTCAGTGTCGTTCTCAGAGGCTACGTTTTCAGGCGCTAAGTTTTCAGATACACCATCCTGAGTATGGGCTTCTTCGAACAGAGCCTGACCAACTTTTTGCAGTTCGTTTGGCTTTTGCTCGGTCTGCTGCTCAGCAACCGGTGTTTCTGCAGCTTCAGCTTCCACTTCGTTGGTGCGGACGCGCTTGCGCATCTGACGACGCTGACGGCGCTGTTTCACCTGCTCAGTTTTTTCCTGACGCTTTTCTTCTTTGGCCTGGACCGGCGCTTCAACCGCTTCAGTTACTTCCTGCTTAGGCTGTTCCTGACGGTTGCGCTTGTTACGGTCCTGACGCTCGTTACGGTCGCCGCGTTCTGCACGCTCTTTACGAGGCTTGCGTTCAGTACGTTCCTGCTTACCTTCGGTTGCCTTGTCTTTGGCATCCTTGGTCTCTTTGGCGTCGTCCTGTGGCTTGCCACGGCGATTGTTGCCACGACGGCGGTCATCGTTCCGCTTGTTACCGCGCTCGTTACGGTTACGGCGTTCGCCACCACGTTGCTGGGTTTGTTTCTTTTCAGTTTCCTGCTTCTTGGTATCCGCTTCGCTTTCAGAACTGAACAGGCCTTTCAGGAAACCGAACAGCTTGCTAAGAATGCCGGGCTGTGCCGGCTTGTCAGCGGCTGCTGCAGGGGCTTTCTTGATAACAGGAGCAGGTGCTGCTGAAGGTGCAGAGAAGCCGCTGAGTGCAGGTTCTTCACGCTTGCGTACCACTTTCTCAACCGGTGCTTCTTCTTTGGCATCGGCTTCCTGCAGTGCTTCAAGCTCTTTAGGCAGCAGGTAAGAGAGTGTCTGGGTCTCTTCAGTTGCACGCACTCGTACAACGTCAAAGTGTGGTGTCTGCAGATCAGCGTTAGGAACAACGATAACCTTCACTTCGTGGTATTTCTCGATGTGTTGGACAGACTTACGCTTTTCGTTCAGCAGGTAAGAGGCGATTGGTACAGGGACAATTGCCAGGACCTGGGCTGTATTTTCCTTAATGGCTTCTTCTTCAAGAAGACGCAGGATAGACAGTGACAGGGATTCGTTGTCACGGATAACACCGGTACCGGTACAGCGAGGACAGATATGGTGGCTCGCTTCGGCCAGTGATGGGCTCAGGCGCTGACGGGACATTTCCAGCAGGCCAAAGCGTGAGATACGGCCGATTTGAACACGTGCGCGGTCTGCACGTACTGCATCACGCAGGCGGTTTTCTACTTCGCGCTGGTGGCGAACCGGGGTCATATCGATAAAGTCGATAACAATCAGGCCACCGAGGTCACGCAGACGTAACTGGCGGGCGATCTCATCGGCTGCTTCCAGGTTGGTTTGCAGTGCGGTCTCTTCGATATCAGAACCCTTGGTTGCGCGGGCTGAGTTAATATCGATAGAGGTCAGCGCTTCTGTTGGGTCGATAACGATCGAACCACCAGATGGCAGACGAACTTCGCGCTGGAATGCAGACTCAATCTGGCTTTCAATCTGGAAGTGACTGAACAGTGGCACTTCACCCTGGTATAGGCGTACACGGCTTACGAAATCCGGACGTACCAGCATGATGTGCTCTTTCGCACGCTCATAGATTTTAGGGCTGTCGATGAGGATCTCACCGATATCACGACGCAGGTAGTCACGGATTGCACGTACAATCACGTTACTTTCCTGGTGGATCAGGAACGGTGCTTTGTTGGCATCAGAAGCTTCTTTGATAGCGCCCCAATGGTTCAACAGAACCTTCAGGTCCCACTCAAGCTCTTCAGCAGATTTGCCAACACCGGCAGTACGGACGATTAGGCCCATGCCCTGTGGCACTTCCAGCGTAGAAAGCGCTTCTTTCAGTTCAGTACGCTCATCACCTTCGATACGGCGGGAAATACCACCTGCGCGAGGGTTGTTTGGCATCAGAACCAGGTAGCTACCGGCAAGAGATACAAAGGTAGTCAGAGCCGCACCTTTGGAACCACGCTCTTCTTTGTCTACCTGTACAATGACTTCCTGGCCTTCCTTGACAACATCTTTGATGTTAGGACGGCCCTGGTAGGTGTAGTCAGCAGGGAAGTATTCGCGGGCAATCTCTTTCAGAGGCAGGAAACCGTGACGTTCTGCACCGTAATCTACGAATGCAGCTTCAAGACTCGGTTCTACGCGGGTAATGCGGCCTTTGTAAATGTTTGCTTTTTTCGATTCATGGCCTGGGCTTTCGATGTCGAGATCGTACAGCCGCTGACCGTCAACTAACGCAACACGCAGTTCTTCTTTCTGCGTCGCGTTGATTAACATTCTTTTCATCAGTTTTTCTCGTTTGTATGTGTTGTCACCGTATCGGTAGACAAGCCGCTGCAATCAGCGCTGCCGGGCCCCGGGTCTGACTCTGTAGCAACCTCACGGTTGGATGATTCAGGGGCGCACTCTTGGGCAGTTTTTATTACCCACTGCTACGGAAGAATACTGTCGTCTCCGGTTTACGCAGTCGGCGTCGCGTTTAGCGTCGATTCAAGACACTGATTGAACATCTGGTCTGACCAGATAACGGTTCATGAGCCCGAACCCTTACGTCTTACGCCAGATGCTGCGTATAAAGTTCAAAGCGGTAAAAAAACCATCAAATTGGTGGCGTTTTGTTCGCCAAAAGCAAAAAAGCTACCAGCTTTATTACTTTACGCCGCAACTATAGCAGGGACACATTTTTGCGGCAATCGGCTTTGTTAACATGATAGAATATCTGGCTATGAAAGAAGTAAAAACTCAAGTGCAGTTCATTGACATTTGCGATGAACTTGCTGGCCAGCGGATTGATAACTTTCTCCGCAATCGCCTTAAAAACGTCCCTAAAAGTATGATTTATCGCATTCTCCGCAAAGGAGAGGTGCGAGTTAACAAAAAACGCATCAAACCGGAATATAAACTCCAGCCAGGAGATGTAATTCGTGTTCCGCCAATGCAAATTAGTGAAACCGAGGAAAAGGCGGCACCAAGTACAAAACTGGCAAAAGTAGCTGAGCTCGAACGCTGCATTCTACACGAAGATGACCACATTCTTGTTCTCAATAAGCCATCCGGTACGGCTGTGCACGGTGGCAGCGGATTGTCTTTTGGCGCAATCGAAGGCCTTCGCGCTCTGCGCCCGGACGCCCGTTTTCTTGAGCTGGTTCACCGCATTGACCGCGACACCTCAGGGATTTTGCTGGTTGCCAAAAAACGTTCAGCATTGCGCCACCTCCAGGCTCAGTTCCGTGAGAAGACGGTTCGTAAATTCTACTTCGCACTGGTGATGGGCGAGTGGAAGGCCAAAATGAAGGTAATCAATGCGCCTTTGCTGAAAAATGAAGTGAACAGCATTGTTCGTGTCAATCCAAAGGGCAAACCTTCGGAAACCCATTTCAAGGTGCTGGAGCGATTTGAAAACGGAACACTGGTTCAGGCAAGCCCGGTGACAGGCCGCACGCACCAGATACGTGTTCACGCGCAATATGCCGGTCATTCACTTGCGTGGGATGACAGGTATGGTGATCCGCGCTTTGACGCTTACACCGGTAAGTTTGGTTTGAACCGTCTGTTCCTGCATGCAGCCAACCTGAAGTTTGTTCACCCAGGTACTGAAGAGCAGATGGAAATCAGTGCACCTATGGATTGCATTCTGGAAAAAACACTGGAAGGTATGCGTAAGGCAACCCAAAAGGCCAAGCATGTTGAGTAAGTACGAACTGCTGATTTTTGACTGGGATGGCACTGTGATGGATTCTGTTCCACGCATTGTGTCGTGCCTGTCAGAAGCTGCAAAGGCAACAGGCGGGCTTCCGGATTTAGATGGCCATGAGCTCAAACAGGTTATCGGCCTCAGTCTGGAACGTTGTTATGAGGTGCTTTATCCGGAGGCACCGAAGAGTATGTACGAAACCTGGAAAGGGCACTACCGGGATCAGTTCGTTGATCTTAATCCGGTTCCCCACTACCTGTTTGACGGGGTAGCAGACACGCTGACAGCGCTAAAAGAAAGAGGGTTGAAGCTGGCTGTGGCAACGGGGAAATCACGGGTGGGTCTGGATCGCGCATTTGGTGAGGCCGGGATCGAGGCGCTGTTTGATGCGTCCCGGACGGCTGATGAGACGGCATCCAAGCCTGATCCATTGATGATCTCGGAATTGCTTGAGGAGCTCGGCGTAAAACCTGAATCGGCACTTATGATTGGTGACACGTCCCACGATATGAAACTGGCGATCAATGCCGGTGTCGATGCCATTGCGGTAAGCTGGGGTGTTCACACAAAGGAAGAACTGTCTTCCTACTCACCGGTAAAGGTTATAGAAGATATCCGCGAGCTGCTTGCGTAATCATCCTAGACGATGCCAAAGAGACCATAGAAGAGGCGCCCAACCGGCGCCTTTTTTGATCAGCATACTTTGCTTGCTTTGGGTATCACAGCACCTTGATACCCTGTTTTGCCAGCATTTCACACAGTGTGATTAGCGGCAATCCAACCAAAGTGTTGGGATCCTTGCCTTCAAGGGAAGAAAACAGGGCAATGCCGAGCCCTTCGCTTTTAAAACTCCCTGCACAATTAAGCGGTTGTTCCTTCTTTATATAGCTTTGGATCTCTTCATCAGACAGATCCCTGAAGTGCACATGAAAAGGTTCACACACTGTTTCCTGACTGTCATCAGCGGTGTTGAGTACACTCAGCCCTGTATAAAAGGTTACCCGCTGCCCGCTGGCATTTTTTAACTGGCGAATGGCGTTGGCTTCAGTGTGGGGTTTTCCCACTATCTCGCCATTAACTACGCAGACTTGATCCGAACCTACAATGATATGGGTCGGAAAACCAGTGGCACAGGCTTTTGCTTTATCAGCAGCAAGGCGCTGAACCAGTTGCTCGGCAGTTTCTCCTGGTTTTGGAGACTCATCGATGTCCGGGGATGCCGTTTCAAATGGTAGCCCAAGTTTTTCGAGCAGGGTTTTACGGAAAGGGGATGTGGAGGCAAGGACGATTCCAGCCATATTTTCCTCAGTTTCTCTAAATTACTTTTGGGCAGTTTACCTGAGATGAAGCCGCAGGAGGATCCTTGGAGGATCTTTGAATTGGAATCGACAGATCTTTTAAGATTTCACTCGAAGTTTTACCGGTCGCTGCGTTATAATCTCGCGCTGCCGTTATCCAGCAACCCGTGCTTTGATTGTTTTCTAAACAATGTGTTGCGAAAACAGCCATTGCTACTGGTTGGCAGCCCGAATGCTGAGATATTTGGTAAAGAGTCAGGTCAATCTGGAGATAACTAAAGGTATATTTTCCTTTGACTCTGACGCATTTGGAGGCTAGTATTCGCGCCCTATGCAAAAAGTAAAGCTTCCGCTGAAGGTTGACCCGGTGCGCAGTGCGCAGAAGCGACTCGACTATGATGGCATCATCGTAGCTGGGAAGCTGGAGCGTATATCCGAGGCTACCGTAGGCGTAAACAGTGATGCTGAGGTGAAGCTGTCTTTTGACGTGGATGCTCAAGGACTTAAAATCGTACAGGGTACTGCTAAAGTCGCTGTCGACCTTGAATGTCAACGTTGTGGAGAGGCTTTTCCGCATAACTGTGAAATCGAGTTTACGTACAGTCCGGTTCTTCACGAAGACCAGGCTGACAATTTACCGGATGCTTATGAGCCGGTACTGGTTGACGAGCATGGCGAAATCGACCTGCTTCAAATTATTGAAGACGAGTTGCTTTTGTCACTGCCTCAGGTCGCCCTTCACGATCAGGCTGATTGCAGTGTCGATGCAAACAACCTGTCGTTTGGCGAAATACCAGAAGAAGAAGAGCGTCCAAATCCGTTTGCCGTTTTGGAACAGTTGAAGAAACATTAACGAGGAGTAGGGTCAATGGCCGTACAACAGAACCGTAAAACCCGTTCTAAGCGTGGTATGCGTCGTTCACACGATGCACTGACTGCATCTACCACTTCTGTAGACGCAACCAGCGGTGAAACTCATCTGCGTCACCACGTGTCTGCAGACGGTTTCTACCGTGGCCGCAAGGTTATCAACAAGTAAGGTTGAGCCTTGACAGGTATAACCATTGCACTTGATGCGATGGGCGGGGATTTTGGTCCTCAAGTAACAGTGCCTGCCTCCGTGCAGGCACTGTTGCATTTCCCAACGCTGAAAGTCATCCTCGTCGGTGATCGCAAGGCGATTACACCTCACCTTGTTCGTCTCAAACAAGAACATCATCCTCGCCTTTCAGTTATTCATACTGACAACATCATTGCCAATGATATGCGTCCTTCGCAGGCATTGAGAAACAGCCGTGGTGCCTCTATGCGAGTTGCCCTTGAACTGGTTTCCAATGGCGAAGCTGATGCGTGTGTCAGTGCTGGCAATACCGGTGCTTTGATGGCGCTTTCCCGGATGATGTTGAAGTTGCTACCGGGTGTTGACCGTCCGGCCCTGATTTCATCCTTACCGACTGCTAACAATGACCAGACCTGGTTGCTGGATCTTGGTGCTAATGTTTCCAGTGACGCTGATACCTTGTTTCAGTTTGCTGTGATGGCTTCGGTACTTGCAGAAGGGCAATTGGGACGAAAGCCTCGCGTGGCACTTTTAAACATTGGTGAGGAAGAGATTAAGGGCAATGATTTAGTTAAGCGATGCGCAGCGATGCTGGAGCAGTGCGAATCCCTTAATTACATCGGCTATGTTGAAGGTGACCAACTGTACACAGGCAAGGCGGATGTGATTGTCTGTGATGGATTTGTCGGCAACGTTTGCCTGAAAACCAGTGAAGGGGTTGCACGCCTTTTCCTGGATGGGTTAAAACGCCATTTGTTGTCCAATCCGATTAAGAGTCTGGTTGCTAAGTGGTTATTCAATGACCTGATTAATCACCTGAAAACATTGAACCCCGACCAGTATAACGGCGCAAGTCTGTTAGGATTGCGCGGCATTGTTGTAAAAAGCCACGGAAGTGCTGACGTCTCCGCTTTCCAGCAAGCAATAAAGGAAGCGGTTGAGGAAGTCGAACGGCAGGTTCCGTCCCGGATCAGTGACCGTTTGGAAGCAGTTTTACTTGAGAGGCATTATTAGTCTTCATGTACAGCAAGATTTCAGGAACAGGCAGCTATCTGCCTGAACAGATCCGCTCCAACGCCGATCTGGAAAAAATGGTTGATACCAGTGATGAGTGGATTGTCGCTCGCACCGGTATCAAAGAACGCCGTATCGCAGCGGAACATGAGACTGTTGCTATGATGGGTACTGAAGCTGCCCGTCGTGCTATTGAAATGGCAGGCATCGCCAAAGAAGATATCGGCCTGATTGTGGTTGGTACTACCAGTGGTGAATATGCTTTCCCGGCAGCAGCATGTGAAGTGCAGGCGCAACTCGGTATTGCAGGTTGCCCGGCTTTTGACGTGGCGGCTGCGTGCTCCGGCTTCATCTTCGCACTGAGCATTGCGGATCAATACATCAAATCAGGTGCGGTAAAACATGCCCTGGTTCTTGGTGCAGACCGCCTTTCGCACACTTGTGACCCTGACGACCGAACCACAGTAATTCTGTTTGGTGATGGTGCAGGGGCCGTTGTGCTTTCTGCCAGCGAAGAGCCAGGTGTTCTTTCTACTCACCTTCATTCAGATGGCCAATTCGGTCAATTGCTCAACCTGAAAACACCAACTCGTGGCGGTAGCCGCGAAGAAGATTATGTCTGGCTGGAAATGGCCGGTAACGAAGTTTTCAAGGTAGCAGTGACTCAACTGGCTGGTATCGTCAAGGAAACCCTGGAAGCTAACCAGATGGACAAGTCAGACATTGACTGGCTGGTTCCTCACCAGGCAAACCTGCGTATTATTTCTGCCACTGCCCGCAAGCTCTCAATGCCGATGGATCAGGTGGTGGTTACCCTGGATCGCCATGGCAATACATCTGCCGCATCAGTGCCATCTGCACTGGATGAAGCGGTACGTGATGGTCGTATCCAACGAGGTCAAACCGTTCTGCTGGAAGCGTTCGGCGGCGGCTTCGCCTGGGGTTCAGCGTTAGTAAAATTTTAACTAAACAGGATTTATTCAATGGCTAAGTTTGCGATGGTTTTCCCCGGTCAGGGGTCTCAAAGCGTAGGTATGCTGGCTGAGCTGGCTGCGCAATATCCGGTGGTTACTGAAACATTTGCAGAGGCATCTGAAGCACTGGGTTACGATCTGTGGGCTCTGGTACAAAACGGCCCGGCAGAAGAACTGAACCAAACTCACCGCACTCAGCCAGCCCTACTGACGGCTTCAGTCGCCATCTGGCGTGTGTGGCAGCAAGAAGGCAGCGAGCAACCAGCTGTATTTGCTGGTCACAGCCTGGGTGAATACTCTGCACTGGTTTGTGCCGGTGTTATCGATTTTAAAGAAGCCGTTAAACTGGTTGAGCTGCGTGGCCAACTGATGCAAGAAGCGGTACCTGCGGGTACAGGTGCGATGTCTGCCATTATCGGTCTGGATAACGACGCTATTGCTAAAGCGTGTGAAGAAGCAGCGCAGGGCGAAGTTGTCTCTCCGGTTAACTTCAACTCTCCTGGCCAGGTCGTTATTGCCGGTGCCAAAGATGCGGTTGAGCGCGCAAACGTACTGTGTAAAGAAGCCGGTGCCAAACGTGCACTGCCTCTGCCAGTATCTGTGCCTTCCCATTGTGCATTGATGAAGCCTGCTGCAGAAAAACTGGCTGTTGCCCTTGATAACCTCCAGTTCAGTGCGCCTGCATTCCCGGTAATCAACAACGTTGACGTTGTTGAAGCTACTGACCCTGCAGCCATCAAAGATGCACTGGTTCGCCAGTTGTACAGCCCAGTTCGTTGGACTGAGACTGTTGAGAAGATGGCCGCAGACGGTGTTGAAAAACTGATTGAAATGGGCCCAGGTAAAGTGCTTACCGGTCTGACCAAGCGCATCAGCAAAGGTCTGGATTCAGTTGCTGTAAATGATCCCGCGACGTTTGACGCAGCGAAATAACCAAAAAAGGAATGATTATGAACCTGCAAGGTAAAATTGCCCTTGTAACCGGTGCGAGCCGTGGAATTGGCCGCGCTATTGCTGAACTGCTTGTTGAGCGTGGAGCTAAAGTTGTTGGTACAGCAACCAGCGAAAATGGCGCTCAGGCTATCAGTGATTATCTGGGTGAGAACGGTGCCGGTATGGTGCTGAACGTTACCGACGTCGAATCAATTGAAGCGGTGATGAAAGCCATCAAAGAACAATTTGGTGACGTTGATATCCTGGTTAACAACGCCGGTATCACCCGTGACAACCTCATGATGCGTATGAAAGAAGACGAGTGGCAGGATATCCTGGATACCAACCTGACACCGATTTTCCGTATGTCAAAAGCCGTTATGCGCGCCATGATGAAAAAACGTAATGGTCGTATCGTTAACATCGGTTCCGTTGTTGGCACCATGGGTAACGCAGGCCAGGTAAACTATGCTGCAGCGAAGGCTGGTGTGATTGGCTTTACCAAGTCAATGGCGCGTGAAGTTGCATCGCGTGGCATCACAGTTAACACTGTTGCGCCTGGCTTTATCGAAACCGATATGACTAAAGCATTGAATGATGACCAACGAGCCGCTACTCTGGCACAAGTTCCTGCAGGTCGCTTGGGTGATCCGCGCGAAATTGCAGCAGCTGTTGCGTTCCTTGCTTCTGATGAAGCTGCCTATATTACTGGTGAAACGCTTCACGTTAATGGCGGCATGTACATGGTCTAAGCGAACTGTTGCAACATCGGATGATTTGCATCAAATTTCGGCTAATTTTGAGCCAAATTGTGGTTTGACCAGAAGTTCGGGTGTTGCAACTTGGGCGCTAATGAATAAACTACACTTCAAGTCGCAAATGCGAATGTAAAAGGAATAGTATAAAGATGAGCACTATCGAAGAACGCGTAAAGAAAATCATTGTTGAACAACTGGGTGTTGACGAAGCAGAAGTGAAGAACGAAGCATCTTTCGTTGATGATCTGGGCGCTGACTCTCTGGACACTGTAGAGCTGGTTATGGCTCTGGAAGAAGAGTTCGACACTGAGATTCCTGACGAAGAAGCAGAAAAGATCACTACTGTTCAAGCTGCTATCGACTACATCGTTAACGCGTCTGAATAAGTCGAATCCCTCCAGGCGGCCCTTCATGGCCGCCTGAACTTTATTTATAGTTTCTGCTACATTTTTCATTGAATTTTTTCCCGGAGAAAATCATCGTGTCTAACCGTCGAGTTGTTGTCACTGGCATGGGTATGCTGTCGCCTGTCGGCAATACCGTGGAAGAATCATGGAAAGCGTTGCTGGCAGGTCAAAGCGGTATCAGCCTGATTGATCACTTTGATACCACTGATTTTGCCACCCGCTTTGCCGGTATGGTTAAAGACTTTAACGCCGAAGAGTACATGTCTAAGAAAGACGCCCGTAAGATGGACCTGTTCATCCAGTACGGCGTTGCGGCAGGTGTCCAGGCTCTGAAAGACTCCGGCATTGAATCAACAGAAGAAAACGCACACCGTATGGGTGTCGCTATCGGTTCTGGTATCGGTGGTCTGGGTCTTATCGAATCAAACCATCAGGCTCTGCTTGAAAAGGGTCCTCGTAAGATCAGCCCATTTTTTGTGCCTTCAACCATCGTGAACATGATCGCTGGCCACCTGTCTATCATGCACGGTCTGCGTGGTCCAAATATTACGATTTCTACAGCATGTACAACTGGCCTTCACAACATCGGTCACGCTGCACGTATGATTGCATACGGTGACGCTGACGTGATGGTTGCCGGTGGTGCAGAAAAAGCATCTACGCCACTGGGTGTGGGTGGTTTTGCCGCTGCTAAAGCACTTTCTACCCGTAACGACAACCCAGAGGCGGCTTCGCGTCCTTGGGATCGCGATCGTGACGGCTTCGTACTGGGCGATGGCGCCGGTATGATGGTACTGGAAGAGTACGAACACGCTAAAGCGCGTGGTGCAAAGATTTACTGTGAGCTGGTTGGCTTTGGTATGAGTGGTGACGCTTACCACATGACCTCACCAAGTGAAGACGGCTCAGGCGGCGCGCTGGCTATGGAAGCTGCAATGCGCGATGCTGGCATCTCTGCTGACAAGATTGGCTATGTTAATGCACACGGTACGTCAACTCCTGCAGGTGACGTAGCGGAAACCAAGGGCGTTAAACGTGCCTTTGGTGATGCTGCCAGCAAAGTAATGGTTTCTTCTACCAAGTCTATGACAGGCCACCTTCTGGGTGCTGCCGGTTCGGTAGAGGCAATCATCACTGCTATGACCCTGATTGATCAGGCTGTACCACCAACCATTAACCTGGAAAATCCAGGTGAGGGCTGCGACCTTGATTACGTGCCAAATGAAGCGCGTCAGGTCAACATTGAGTATGCACTGTGTAACTCATTCGGCTTCGGTGGTACCAACGGCTCTCTGATTTTCAAGAAAATCTAAGCCAGTTTGATACACTAAATAGCCCGGTAGCTAAGTTTATAGCTGCCGGGCTATTTTTTTATCTCTTTATCCGATTTTCGAGGTGGCGAATGGAAAACGTCATTTGGGCTGATACTGACGGTCAAAGCCTTTCTGTATCAGATCGCGGCGTGAATTACGGGGACGGATGCTTTACCACCATGCTGGTGGAAAATGGGCAGATCAACCTGTTTAAGCGTCACCAGGATCGTATGACAGATTCACTTGACGTATTGGCTATCCCGAATGTGGATGTACGCGGCTTGTTCCAGCACTTGCACCGCTCAATTGCGGCGGTTTCTGGCAAACAAGTGCTTAAATTAGTGATCACCCGGGGCAGCGGCGGAAGGGGGTACAGCCCGGAAGGTTGTGAATGTCCAACCATTATCGTGTCCCAGTCTGCCTGGCCAGTCCACTATGAGGATTGGCAGAAAAACGGCATTGAGCTGGGTTTGTGCCCATTTCAACTGGGTTGGTCTGTGCTTGCTGGAATAAAGCACCTTAACCGTCTCGAACAGGTGATGGTAAAAAATGCTATTAAGGGTATGGCTGAACAGGATGCGATCGTCACAGATCTTGAAGGTAATGTGGTTGAAACATCGGCTTCAAATATCTTCTGGCGAAAAGAAAATACAGTGTACACGCCAGAACTCAGTAAAGCTGGGGTTAAAGGTGTCATGCGAGCAGAAGTGATATCTATCCTGGATCGGCTGGGGTATGAAGTGAAGGAGGTGCTTTGTCCGGTTGAGGTAATATATGGAGCTGATGAGGTTTTCATCACTAACGCCTTGATGGAGCGGGTTCCAGTTAATCGACTGGGCCAAACCGTATATACTGAACGCTTTGCATTAGATGCGGTTAATTCGGAATTACATTTGTGCTGAAAAAAGCTTTATTCGCTATTTTGTTGTTAGCGGTCGCTGCTGCCGGTGGGGCTTACTGGGCTTACCAGCAGGTGATCAATTATAAAAATGCACCTTCTCCCCAGAATGTTGCCCAGTTGGTTACCATTCCCAGTGGTGCCAATTATCACTCTGTTACCCGTCTTCTGGTGCGCGATGGTGTAATACCTTCCTCTGACTGGGCACGCTGGCTTCCCCATATTGACCCGTCAGTCACTCAGGTTAAGGCTGGTACCTTCCTGATAGAACCAGGCCTGACTGTAGCTGGCGTATTTTCCCAATTGGTAAACGGCAAGCAACACCAGTTCAGTATTACCTTCGTTGAAGGAAGCCGCTTCAGTGAATGGCGAGTAGCACTGAATAAAGCCCCTAAGCTGGTTCACAAGACAACTGAATTGTCAGAGGCGGAAATCGCCAAAGCGATTGGTGCGGATCATGAAAAGCTGGAAGGACTGCTTCTGCCTGAAACCTACCATTACGTTGCCGGTGATACAGACCTTAGCATTTTAAAACGTGCTCACAGACAGTTGGAGGATGTGCTGGATGATGCGTGGGGGGCACGTAATAAATCTGTGCCAATTGAAACACCATATGAACTGTTGACGCTGGCATCAATAATCGAAAAAGAGACTGCTATCGACAGTGAACGTGAACAGGTTGCTTCTGTCTTTGTTAACCGCCTCCACAAAAGAATGCGCCTGCAGACAGATCCGACAGTGATTTACGGTATGGGTGACAAATATGACGGAAATATCCGTAAGAAAGATCTGCGGACACCCACTCCGTACAACACCTATGTCATTTTCGGTCTACCGCCGACACCTATCGCGATGCCAGGGAAAGCATCCATAGAGGCCGCGGCAAATCCGGACAAGACCCCTTACTATTATTTTGTTGCGAATGGCGACGGTGGGCATAAGTTCTCCAAAACACTGACAGAACACAACCGTGCTGTACGCGCCTATCTGAAGAAGTTAAGAAACCAGTAATGAGCCAGTTTATTGTTATTGAAGGCCTTGAAGGTGCCGGGAAGTCTACTGCGATTAAGCGTGTACTGGATACGCTGAAAGCCAATGGTATTGAAAATGTTGTTACCACCCGTGAACCGGGCGGGACGCCACTTGCAGAAAAAATGCGTTCACTGGTTAAGGAAGGCCATCCGGACGAGCCGTTAACTGACATGGCTGAACTGCTGCTGCTTTATGCAGCCCGGTCACAATTGGTAGAGAATGTCATCAAACCGGCACTGTCTGAAGGGAAGTGGGTTGTTGGTGATCGCCATGATATGTCTTCCCAGGCTTACCAGGGTGGTGGTCGTGGTATCGACAAAACACTGATGCAAAACATGCGCGATATGGTGCTGGGTGATTTCAAACCTGCCCTGACTTTGTATATGGACATTGACCCTGAAATCGGCTTGAACCGAGCAAGAGCCCGAGGGGAGCTGGACAGGATTGAGCAGATGCAGCTGGCATTTTTCCAACGAACCCGTACACGTTACCTGGAGATGGCGGCAGAAGATGACAGCGTGATAGTTATCGATGCGAGCCGGACCATTGATGAAGTGGGCTATTCCATTCAAACAGCACTTGAATCCTGGTTAACACATGCATAATCACCTGTATCCGTGGCATCAGGGTACCTGGTCAAAGTGGCAATCGCTGCTGGGACAGGGGCGTCTGCACCACGCTATTTTGATTACTGCACCTGAGGGGAGTGGCCGACGGGCACTTGCAGAGCAGTTGGCCAAAACATTGCTCTGCCTTAATTTGGACGAAGAGCCGTGTGGACAGTGCCATGGTTGTAACCTGTTTGCTGCTGGCACCCACGCAGACTTTCATTTACTGGAACCTATCGATGGCAAGCAAATCGGTGTGGACCGGGTTCGGGAAAGTAACCGATGGGCGACTGAAACCTCACAGCTTGGCGGAGCCCGCATCATCCTGATTGATGGTGCTGACAAGATGGGGGAAGCGGCAGCCAATGCGCTTTTGAAAACGCTTGAAGAGCCACCGGCAAACTGCTACTTCATCCTGACTGCAAGCTCACTTTCCTCTTTGCTGCCCACCATTGTCAGCCGTTGTAACAAGTGGACGTTGCCATTACCTGATGAAGAAACGGTAAAAAACTGGCTTGAGATGTCATTGAAGCAAAGCGTTTCCAAACAAGTGATCAGGCTTAACCGAGGTGCACCGCTGGCAGCAAAAGCTTTCCTTGAAAATGGCGACGACAAAGTCCACCATGCCTGCATCGAAGCGTTTTCCCAGTATTTGCAGTCAGGGCAGGATATGTTTGCCGTTGTTAAACATATCCTGGACTCAGACAAGAAAGCCTTAGGTTGGATAAGTTTCTGGCTGGTTGATCTGGCAAAAACTCAGAATGGAGTATCTGACAGCTTGGTTCATTGTGACAAGGCTGCAGAACTGAAGAACAATGCTGGAATGATAAAGCCATCTGTACTGATGGCGCAGAGCCGGGAGTTGAACAAGGTGCAGAAACAACTTCGAACCCATACCGGCTTGAATGATGAACTCTTAATAAGTAACTGGCTGTTGGCCTTTCGCCAGCCGGTTTAACTAAGTGACGACGGAGGTAGGTTTGTTAGTCGATTCACATTGCCATCTGGATAAACTGGATTATACGTCTCTCCATGCTGACGTAGCCGATGTTATCCATAAGGCGCAGGAGAGGGGAGTGACACACTTCCTGTCTGTTGGCGTAACACTGCGCGATTTCCCGGCAATGATGGAAAAAATCCGTCCTTTTGAAAATGTGTTCGCTTCCTGTGGAGTACATCCGCTGGATATTGAGCAAGGGTTTGATGCAGAGAAACTTCGTGAGCTTGTCGCAGATGAGCGGGTCGTTGCTATAGGTGAAACTGGGTTGGATTATCATTACCAGCCAGAACTTGCACAGGCTCAGCAGGATATATTCCGTGAACATGTCCGTATTGCAGTGGAACTTGGCAAGCCGCTGATTATTCACACTCGCGAGGCGAGGGAAGATACTATCCGTATCCTTCGTGAAGAAGGTGCGGAAAAGGTTGGCGGCGTGCTGCACTGTTTTACAGAAAGCTGGGATATGGCAGAGCAAGCGATGGCGCTTGGGTTCTATATCTCCGTTTCTGGCATTGTAACATTCAACAAAGCTACGGCATTGAAAGACGTTGCCGCCAGAGTACCGCTTGACCGCCTTCTGGTAGAGACTGATTCGCCATACCTGGCTCCTGTTCCATACCGTGGGAAACAAAACCAGCCAGCCTATGTACGAGAAGTCGTTGAATACATAGCAATGTTGCGTGGTGAATCTGTAGAAACAATGATGGCAGCAACAAGCGAAAACTTCTTCAGACTTTTTTCGAGTGCAAAAGCTTAAATGTTAACAAGTGGGGAGCCAAGGCTTCCCATTTTTACAACTTTCACAAAATAGAAATCACCCATTCGGTTTTCCCGTCTATATTTACCGCGTTTGCCCGAATTGTGCGGCAAAAATAATCAATGTTATTTCGATACATAAAATAACAAAAAGCCTGCCGTTTTGTTCGTGCTCACAAAAAGAGCTGCACGAGCACAAGTGCTAAAAGTACTTTTAAAACATGATGTTAATTTTTTCTGGTGCTAATTCATCCTGGATTGCTGTGTGATCTGGCTAGGGTTTTCCGACAAAAGCGAACGACTGGTTAGCCAGTGTTTTACGTGGGAATTATATTGACGCCGCTAACTCATTCGAATTCAAAGAAAGCATCGGTCCTGACGAAAAGGCTGCGGGGGTAGGCTGTCAGGACTGTAAAAAAAGACTCATTTAGGAGTACAACTATGTTCAAAAACTTGTTTGCAAGTGCGCAGAAGGTCGGTAAGGCACTCATGTTGCCTGTATCGGTACTTCCTGTTGCCGGTATTCTGCTGGGCGTCGGCGCAGCAAACTTTAGCTGGATGCCTGAGATTGTTTCTCACCTGATGGAACAAGCAGGTGGTTCAGTATTCGGTCAAATGGCACTGCTGTTTGCTGTAGGTGTGGCACTAGGTTTCACTAATAACGACGGTGTAGCTGGCCTGTCAGCTATCGTTGGTTACGGTATCATGACCGCAACCCTGAAAGTGATGGCGACTGTACACGGTGTAGATAGCATCGACACTGGCGTACTGGGCGGTATCCTTGTTGGTGCTGTTGCCGGTTGGGCATTTAACCGTTTCTTCCGTATCCAGCTTCCTGACTACCTGGGCTTCTTTGCTGGTAAGCGTGCTGTGCCAATCATCACCGGTTTCTGTGCAATTGCTCTGGGTATCGTGCTGTCTTTCATCTGGCCACCAATTGGTGCCGGTATCGGTGCATTTTCTGACTGGGCTGCTAACCAGAACCCTGTACTGGCATTCGGTATCTACGGCGTAGTTGAGCGTTCACTGATCCCATTTGGTCTGCACCACATCTGGAACGTACCATTCTTCTACGAAGCCGGTACTTGTGTTAACAAGGCAGGCGAAACTGTACACGGCATCATGACCTGCTTCCTGACTGCAAACGACGTATCTCGTGAAGCAGGCAATGGCTTCGGTCAGCTGGCCGGTGGTTACCTGTTCAAGATGTTCGGTCTGCCTGCTGCGGCAATCGCTATCTGGCACTCTGCTAAGCCGGAAAACCGTGCGAAAGTTGCAGGTATCATGATTTCAGCTGCTCTGACTTCATTCCTGACTGGTATCACCGAACCAATCGAATTCTCATTCCTGTTCATTGCACCAGTATTGTACGCAATCCACGCGGTTCTGGCGGGTCTGGCTTATGTCCTGACTAACATGTTTGGTATCGTACACGGCCACACCTTCTCTAACGGTTTCATCGACTTCGTTGTTCAGTCTCCGAACGCGAAGCACATGGGTCTGTTGGTAGTACTGGGCCTGGTTTACGCAGTAATTTACTACGTCGTATTCCGTATCGTTATCAAGGCAATGGATCTGAAGACTCCTGGCCGTGAAGACGAAGAAGAGAACACAGCCGTTGCTGGTGATTCTTCTGAAATGGCGAAGAACCTGGTTGAAGCCTTCGGTGGCAAAGACAACATCACTGGCCTTGACGCTTGTATCACCCGTCTGCGTGTATCTGTAGCGAGTGTTGACAAGGTTGACCAGGATGGACTGAAGAAGCTGGGCGCAGCAGGTGTTGTTGTTGCGGGCAGCGGTGTTCAGGCTATCTTTGGTACCAAGTCTGATAACCTGAAGTCTGATATGGACGAGTGGATTCGTAACAACTAATCCATTTCGCTAAACGAAGTTTGTCCCCCCAAGAGAGAGCCTCCCGAGGCTCTCTTTTTTGTATCTGCTGTTTGGGTGCGCTTATGATTAAACCGAACAATAATTCAATCAGACTAACTTTCTGATCACCTTGACTGGTTGAAATCGTTTATCCCTGACCAATAAATTAATCCAATCGATTTGCTGCGAAAGTTGTTTTGGAACTGATGTACAAACGGTTCCCAGAAGTGAAAATAATTGGTGCGCATATCGCCTCGGATAAGAGCCGGGTTGATTTTGAATGGTCTGAAAACATTTCCGGGCTGTTACCTGAATTACAGGCAGAGATACAAACAGTCATTGATTCTGGTAAACCAATTACCAAAGGTTTTAGTGATGAAGCGGCAGAGCAACGTTTCTGGGAAGTGGAGGGTTTTGCCCGCGTCCCATGTGGTGGCACTCACCTCAATACCACAGACGAAGTGGGCGACATTCGCCTCAGGCGAAAAAACATTGGTAAAGGGAAGGAAAGGATAGAAATAGGCCTGCAGGAGTTACGGGATTGAATTGTCAGTGCCCACAGGAAGTTGTGGGCACGAAATAGTTAAAGTGAGATAAAGAAAAGAATCAGTACTGGGACAAGCAGGCTGAGAATGAAGCCACTGACAATCGCGACAGGTACGCAGCGGATACCGCCTGTACTTTGAATGATTGGCAGTGTGAAGTCCATTGCCGTTGCGCCAGCGTAGCCTATAGAGGTGAGAGGATAACGCCCGATAAGCAGTGGGATAATAATCAGGGACGCCAGCTCCCGCAAAAGTTCGTTAAGAAATGCGGCTCCCCCCATTACAGGCCCCAGGCCTTCAGAAATAAGAATGCCGGTTAACGAATACCAGCCAAAACCGGATGCCATTGCCAAGCCATGGCTGAACGGAAGGTCCAATAGCCATGCAGCCAGCAATCCGCCTGGTAAAGATGTCCCAACAATGACCAGTGCGAGCGAGATACCCTTGGGGTTAAGAAGGATCTGTTTAAGTGAAATACCGCTGTTTCGGAGTTGGGCACCGATCAGCAGTAACAGCACAACCAATATGGCTTCGCTGGCTTTATCTATCATTGCCGATTCCAGCGGAACAAATAAACCCACCACAAGGCCCAGTGCAACCACTAAAATCAGTTTTGCAGATTCTCCCATCATTTTGGTAAGTGGCACTTTGGTTTGATGGTCTTCAGACGGCGTAGGCCAGATTCGGTCAAGTATCGGCAGGGCTAAAATATTCGCACCACCGATGCAAACAAAGAAAGTTGCGGTAATGACAACAATTTGACCGAGGTTCTGGCCAATATTGTCGAGATTGGAAAGCCCCAAGCCCATCAGGCCCAAGATCACCAGTACCAGATTGCTGGTAGCTTTGTTGATTCGCTCAATCCATTCTGAACGTTGAATTTTTACAAGATATCCTGCCAAAAGAGGCAGGAATACAAAAAGCATCCCGCTTAGCATAATTAAAATGAGTTAATAAAATAATGAGATGCACGAATTTATCAGGAGGATCGAGTGTGGGTCAATCCTCCCAGGGAAGTGTGGCTAATTTATTGTTTTTACAGGTGTGATTCTTGGCTTTTTGTAACTGTTAAAATCCACAATTCTGTACAATGACTGTCAACCGCTGGTTGAATTCATCATCATTAAGGTTAGAGAGTTCGTAGAGTGCTTCTGCACCAGCTAGGTTGAGTTCCACGTCATGGTCGTGAATAGCTTCATCATTTTTACGGAACATCAGCAGATGGTTGGCCATGCGGGCAACATCAAGATAGGACGGGTGTGAGAGATCCTCATTCGCCGAAGCGTTTGTTGCTACTTCGACATAATCTTCATCAAACTCAAAATAGCGAAGGACTATCCGGCTGGCATCCTTACAAAGGTCTTTGAAGATGACCCCTGCAATTTCCAAATCCAGGTAATTCCCTTCGTCGGTGTACTGCTGAAACTGGTCTACAAGGCTGTATAAACCTATATCGGCCAGCAACCCGACCAGGAGAGCTTTCTCCATTTCCAAGCCCGTAGGTTCGCTGCTATGTTTATTCACGGTCTGGCTGACTAATGCCATGGTTGCGGCAAATTCTCGGGCGTGAACGGCACTTCGTTTGAGTAAATCATTGCAAGCTTTGCTAAAGGAGGCACTCTTTTTCAATTTATCAACGGCATATGCCATTGCAATGGCATGGATACGGTTCATACCCAAACGGGAAACGGCCATATTGATGTCGTTGCACTCGATGTTTGTTCGTGGGCTGAACATGGCACTGTTTGCTGCTCTGATAACATTTGCGGTCAGGGCGGCGTCATCAAGCAAACATGTAGCAACGTGCCGCACAGTGGTATCCGGGTGCAGACAGAGTTGTTGAAGACGAATAACGACATCTGGGATTGGAGGCAACTTCAGCGAGTTCTGGCGCATCGCCTGAATTAGACGGCCACAAAACTCATCTTCAATTTGACTGATTATTTTTGAATTGCTCTGGTTGACCCAGTACAGGGAAAGGTGCGATGACTCCATCGGACTTAAGTGCCTTATATGGTTTCCGGATGCTGCCTAAGGGCAAGAATTATAAGTAAATATACGTGTTACAGAATTTTACTCCAACTGTGGTGGGCCGGAACGGAATCTGACGCACATTTCTACATGATCATCTATTGGATTACACGCTTATCGGCTATGGGATTAATTCTCTCGGTTAAATATGTCGTTCCTCAGTCAAAAAAATGACTAGGAAATCAGTCTATTTTGCGACATTGGACGCGATCGAAATCACATTTGCCATATTAAATTAAACACTTAGTGACCCGGTGCATAGTTTTTAATACGGCAATGCGTCAATATTAATTCGCGAAGTGAAATAGGTGGTCAGGGTGTTTTTAGTGTTGTGCCTGGCTCAAGGAAGCAAATGGAGGCGCTATGTTCACTGTTGAAACTGGTTTTTGTTGTTTTGTAGAGACTTTTTGCGATACAGAAAAACGTTCTATGTTTGGTGGTACTGGTTACTTTATTGATGGCGCAATGTTCGCGCTCTACAAAGAAGACCGTATTTACATTCGTGGCGGCGACAAATTGACAGATAAGCTTAAAAAGTTATCTTGTAAAAAGTTTGTGCATGTTAAAAAGAGTACATCGGCAGTCATTAACTACTTTGATATTACAGAACTTTTCAATGACTCGCATGAAAGCCTTAAAGGGCTTATCGACTCGTCAATTAATATTGCCCGCACGGCCAAAGCGGAAATCAGCGCCAAATCCAATTTGCGTTTACGAGACCTGCCAAACCTTAGACTGACCATTGAGAGGATGTTAAAAAAATCAGGCATCAGTGATGTGGATGCGTTCTATGCATTGAAGCCGGAAGAAGTTTACCGAAAGGTGCAGGCGTCACACGGTTACGAAGTTGATATTAAGCTGCTTTGGATGTTTGCGGGCGCCCAGAAGGGGTGTCACTGGACATTGCTTGACGAAAAGGATAAGCAGGAACTTCTTAAAGCAGTTTAAGCCAGTTACCTGATAAAAAGCGCCGAAAGGCGCTTTTTTAATGCATTCATCTCTCCCCCAACACAGGCTTCGAGTTGATTACCCCTGTGAATATTACCACCGTCGGTTATACTGTCCGCCTTTAATATCTCCTCCCCAAAAACCTTCCAGAATGCTTGCCGAGGCGTGTACTGCCCCGGTGTTCAGTTAGGGGACATCAACTGACAGGTAACTCTATGCCTTATCCAAACCGGGTGCTTTGGTTCAAATATCTTATTGCGCCAGTTTTATTGTTTCTTCTTTTTGCATGGATTATTGAACACACAGGGCTGGATTTAAAATTGGCAGATTTTCTGTTTCATCTGGAGGGGGGAATCAAAGGGCAAGGATGGCCGCTTCGTGATGCATTCATTACTAAGAATATACTGCACGGTGTGGGCCATGATTTAGTGGTAGTTATTGGCGTTATCGCACTAGTCCTGGCTGGGTTGTCGTGGAAGTTGCCGGTATTAAAACCATACCGCCATGGCCTTTTGTATATTGTCCTTTGCTTTGCAATGTCGACGCTGATTGTAGGGTTGTTGAAATCGCTGACCCATGTAAATTGTCCGTGGGACTTAACAAGATACGGTGGCAGCCAGCCATTTGTACCAACGTTCAGCGAATTGCCTGAAGGTGTTAAACAGGGCAGGTGTTTTCCCGGTGGGCATGCTTCTGGTGGGTATGGATGGGTTTGCCTGTTTTTCCTTGCCAAAATGTACAGGCCACGTCTGCGCTATGTAGGCTTCGCTGCCGCACTTGTTGTTGGGTTAACCTTTGACATTGACCAGCAACTGAGGGGGGCGCATTTCCTCAGCCATGGCTATTGGACACTGGGGATCAGTTGGATGGTGGCTGCAGTGTTGTACCTTGGAGTGTTTCGAAAGTACGCTGCTAACGAATAACAATTTTGGTCCAACCATAAAAAATGCCGCATATTTGCGGCATTTTTCGGACAACTTTAAACGGTTAGAACTTAAAGCGTGCGCTCAACATAACCTGATCACCATACCACTCGTTAAAACGGGCCTGCGCGCCGATAGAAAAGAGTTCTGTGGCATGGAAACGGCCGTAAACTGAGCCGAAGAATTCGTCATTGTCGTTAAGGTTGAAGTTGCCCACCTGTGCACCTACTTCAAACTGCGGTGCAAGCCACTGGCGAACGCCCAGGTTAACTTCAACACCGAAATCAGAAGAGTGATGATCCTTTTTCACGTTGCGGAGCAACAGTTCACCGGTGACGTCTGCCCAATTGTTTACAGGGGCGTGAAAACCGATACCGGCTGACGTATCAAAATCGCCTTCAAATTCAGTATCAGCTTCAACCAGAATGTGGGCATTTGGATGAATAGACATGCTACCGGCTGCGCCATAGGTCAGTGGACCAACACCCATGCGGGCTTCGAAGTAGTCGTAGCTGAAGTTGCTCATCGTTGTCATTTCTTGAGCAGCGGCTCCGGTACTGAACGTAGCAAGCAACAGCGCTCCGATAGTAAGTGAATTTCGCATTCGTCCTTCCATCTTTGAATATAAAAATAAAATTAATTACGCCATTGTAATCGTGGTCACTCTAAGTAGACAACCAGCGTTACCTGTTGATGGTGCGATTACAAGCAAATTGGCTCAATTAATCTGGTTTTTTATGCGAAAACTCACATCGCCATAGATGCTGAACCTGTCAGTTGTCCGAAAAATCCAACCGTCTTTCAGAAATCGCATTCATTAACCGGTCTGCATCCAGAATTTGTACCCAGGGCAACAAGTTGGATTCTGACTCAATGACGTAAGTCGTCAGTTGGTCAATGACAATTTGCCGGAGCTCAACTGCGTTCCAAGGTTTGGCAATATAGTAATCCAGGCTGGCATTGTTAACGGCCTCTACGGTTTCTTCCAAACCAGCCTGTCCTGTCAGTAATACCTTACGTGCCCGTTGGGTGAAGTCCTGCTGTTCCAGCTCGATAAGGAAATCAACCCCTCGTTCACCAGGCATCATATGGTCACAAAGGATAAGTGCCAGTTTTACACCGTCAGCGGTTGATTCTGCCAACAGTTCTCTGGCTTCATTGACTGATTCACAAGCTTCCAGATGGAACTCATTGGCCAGAGGGGACAGGTCATGTAATACCGCATCGAGTACATCCCGTTCATCGTCTACGCACAAAATCATGTATTTATTCATTTTCTCTCCGTTATGACAGGGGGAGTGACTGGTAAAATGACGCGCATTTTGGTGAAACGTCCGGGTTCTGATTCCACATCTATTTTACCGCTGTGCTGATGGACAATTTGCTGACAAACGGTGAGCCCGATTCCTAGCCCAAAATGGCCCTCTTTTTTTGTGGTGTAGTTAAGCGTAAAAATTTTTTCTTTCAGTTCATCCGGGATACCAGAACCGTTGTCTTCAACTACAACTTGTACGGCAGGGGATGCGCCAAGTGCAGTTGTAGTAACGTAAATGGCAATTTTTCCTGGCGTGGATATGGCATCCAAAGCGTTGGCAATGAGGTTAGTCCAAATTTGCTGAAGTGCGACTGGCTGGCACAGTATCTCCGGGACTTCATTATAGTGGCGCTCCAACGTATGGTGTTTGAGCCTGTTTTCAAATATCACCAGTGTATCTTCGATTCCTTCCAGGATGTCGGTTGTACGCCAGCTTTCGTCATCAGGCCGGGCATACCCTTTTAGGCTCCGAACCAGGCCTGCGATGCGCTGTGCACATACATTGACTGAACGAAGGGAGACGCCGGTCTGGTGGTATTGTTCCAGCGTGCTTATTTGTGCTTCTCTTGCGGTTTGGGATGATGGCAGCCAGGTCAATTCATCTGACTGTGTAAACCCCATACTGACCAGTTTACGAGCCTGCTGTCTGTCTCCGATTTGCTCTTCGAGTTCCCTTGCTAAGCGCCGGGCATCAGCCGTAGACATCGGCTTGGCATCCATGGCTGTTTTCATGGTATCGAGCGCAAGCGCATGTAACGTTTCGTCTGTGGATGATCGGGTGCAGTGGGAAATAGTTTCTTTAAGGATGTCGCTGTTGCGCAGAATCGCAGATACAGGGTTATTAAGCTCATGGGCAACGCCTGCAACCAATTGACCGAGCATGGCCATTTTCTCTTTTTCTATCAGTTGCTTATAAGCAAGTTCTAGTGAGTTAAGTACTTTCTGCAGCCGGATTTCTGTAGAAATGCTCCCGCGGAGACGGCGGTTAAATTGTCTGAATAAAAACTGAGTGAACAGCGGAAGGAATTCGACCCTGTCCTGCATTACCTTGTTAAACAGGTTCTTATCCAGCTTTATTACCCGTGTTTTTGTCAGAGTAACACCGGTGGAGAAAGAGAGGTTCCCTGTCACAAATGACATCGATCCTATCAGGCTCCCTGCCTTGAGAGTGTCAACTGTGTGGGTGTTGCCGTCTTCGTCCTTTTTTTTCAGTGAAACTTCACCTTCTGCTATAAACCAGAGAAAGCTGTTGGGTTGGCCCTCGTGTGTGAGTATGTGATTGGCACTGTATGTCCGGCAGGCGTTGGTTTCATCCTGGTTGTTGAAGTACTCATGGAGCAGGGAGATGATATTGTCTGCTAACTGGACATCGTCTATTTGTGGGTTTAGGTCGATGATTCCCATACGGTAGCGCATAAGTTGCCTGTCGATATGGGCACTGAGAAGACGCTGGGAGTCCAGAACCTGGCAATATGGCAGAAGGTTATCATCGCAATTTTCAAGAATGTAATCGGTTAGTTCTTTAATAATGGCCCGATTGAGCTCGTCACGGTTCCAAGGTTTGGTCAGGAAATAATTGAGTCTCCCTTCATTGACGGCCTGCATCAGTATATCCAGTTGAGGCAGATCACTGAGCAACATCGTTTTGGCTTTTTGGCCTGAGGGGTGGTCGTCAATTTCCAGAAGAAGCTCAATGCCTCTTTGCGTCCCGAGTTCATTGTCGCAAATGAGGAGCCCTATACGCTGGTTATTGTTGTTGAGGTAATCAAGGTGTTCCCTGGCTTCTTCAACGGATTCAGCCGTAATAACATCGAAACAAGCGGTAAAATGTGCCAGTTCCCGGTGAAGTTTCTCGACGACCATTGAATCGTCATCAAGGCAGAAGATGACAAATCTATTCATACAGTTTCCTGAATGCCGTTTATTTAGGGCGTGTTTTTCTCTCAATTCCAGGTTCAACCCGAAAGTGTGGGGCCAATTTTACTTCTCACTGCATTGCTGGAATCTTATGTAGGAGCACGCCACACCAGTTCCTTCATGTTGTAGGCACTCCATATGGTGCCCGATAGAACGAACTTGGAAAGATCACTACGCTTTAAAAGCTTAACCCTTTCTTCGGTAAGGGTTTGAGACACTGGCAGCAAAGCTGATATTGGCAAAGAGAACAGGGGGATTGCCCCAAGTTATTGAGAGATAAGTCTCTCTCTTTCAGATGAGTTTGATATAGTAGCCGCAGAAAGGTTAATCAGACGGAGTGTCCATGTTATTTGGAAAGAAAGCGGCGATTGCCGGAGCAGTGTCTATGGCAGTTTTCTGGCCGATGGCCAGTGGGCAATTTGGCCAGAATGCCTTTGATAACGCTTTGGCAGAGCTGAAAACCAGCCCTTATGTGAAAATTGAGGAAAGCACGTATCAGCGTGGTTATCTTTCTTCCCAAGCAGAGAACCGTCTCCTTATCACTGGTGAGCCCGGCGAGTTGCTGAAACAAATGAATATTCCTGTTGAGTATGTGATGGACAGCCGTATCAGCCATGGATTGTTCAGCATCAGCACGAGTACCACCATTAAACCGGTCGGTGAGAAAACTAAAAAAGCCATCTGGAAACCTTCGGATACACCCGCTTCCATCAACAGTGAAAC
Organism: Parasalinivibrio latis; assembly: GCF_036825535.1. Taxonomy (GTDB): domain Bacteria; phylum Pseudomonadota; class Gammaproteobacteria; order Enterobacterales; family Vibrionaceae; genus Parasalinivibrio; species Parasalinivibrio latis. The sequence continues at coordinate 2,301,739 of NZ_CP098812.1, read as the reverse complement.
CACCGTATCTGGCAGAACCAGTTTCACGATGAATATGGCAGCGATCAGCGCCGAACTCGAAAACGCGGATATTGTGACCTCTTCACTGGTAGTGGAAGGTGTGGTCAACCGTGACGGTGTGGCTGCCTTGACTTACCGGATGCCTTCCATTGCGGTGACTGAACCAGCAGGAGGCACGCTGAAAGTTGAACGCCTTTCTGGCAAGGCAAATGGCAAGATGGAAGGAAACTTTTGGATTGGCGAACAGTCCGGTAAAGCCGGTGCGATTAAAATTACCTCATCTGAAGGTGAATCCGTTACCTTGGACCGCCCGGCATTGGTTGCAAGTAACCGGCTTGTATCCCTTGCTGAGCAAAGCGAAAGCGAGAATAGCCCCGAATTTTTAAACAGCGATACAACCTTTACTCTCAACAAAGTGTCTGTTGATGGTGCTGGGGATATCCTGAAAAACTACAAAGCGTTGCTGCAATTCAAAAACCTTAATGCTGCCGCGTTGTCTGAACTTGCCGCCATGAGCGAAACGCTTGACGAAGCACCGTCTGAATCCGAAGTGTTGAAAGTACAGAATGCGCTAAATCGCTTGGTTGAGTCGGGTATGGACATTGTGTTTAACCAAAGCGGTGTATTGGAAGAGGGCGCTGCGAAAGCTGACATTTCATTTAATGTTGCTGAGGGGACGGAAAATGTCAGTGAAAACATTTTTGCCTTATTTAATGGTTTAACCGGTGCTATTAATATCGAAATGCCCCAGGCCACCGCAGTAGCGTTCTTTACGCCGACTGGCTACGAGCAGCTACAAAGTATGGGGCTGGTGCAGGAAAGAGACCAGAACGCTGTTATACAAGCTAAGGTAGACGGAGCGGATTTGGTGCTTGAGAATGGTGAAAGACTTCCTCTTACTACATTGTTCCTCGCTTTGTTTGCATAGAGGGAATGTGGTAAAGAATTGTTTCAGTTTTATTGATAGGTGTCATATATCGGTAAAATCTGTGTTTCCGATTTAGTAATTTACTCAGGATGAGCGACACTAATAGTGAAAGCAGTATTCTGAAATAGCCGGGGGGCGCGAATGGAATCTTTAAAAGTACGTGACCATATGAACAAAAGACCGGTCACTTTTTCTCCTAACATGTCGCTTTCTGAAGCACTGGACAAGTTGATTAAAAGTGATCATACCGGTGGCCCTGTCATCGATGAAAACCGCAAACTTGTCGGGTTCATATCCGAACAGGATATGCTGCATATCCTGCTGAAAGTTGGTTATAACTGTCAGGACACCCACACGGTTGGAGATATCATGTATCGTGACGTATTGTCCGTGTCTCCAGAGGATTCCATCATTTCTATGGCAGAAAAGATGGCACCGAACAAACCGAAACTTTACCCAGTTTGTGAAAACGGGCGGTTGGTAGGGATCATTTCACGCAGAAACCTGCTGCGCGCAATTAGTGCACAAATCGGTGAATGTTTCGCCCATCCGGTATAAATAAAACCAAATGCCCAAAAATGGAAAAAGCAGCGCCTCGCGCTGCTTTTTTGTTCGTTTTTGTGGTTTGGTTTTACCCAATTCTCAAAAAAGTGTGACGGATGATCACATTTCCTTTATTACCTCTGTTCTGTCGTGACATTTATTGATCTGCTTCGGGTTTCGTAATCCTCCAACAACCCACAATCGGCTGAAATACATGGCTTTTTGACCAGCCAATAACTTTCCCTGATCCCTTTCCGAACGAACGCAACCTGAGCAAAAGGGAGCCGTCGTGCGTGTGGAAGATATTTGAACCCACCATAGAGGGGTTAGGAAAAGTTATTCATTTTTCTGATTAAGGGACTAGTAGGATGAAAGGCCAGTTGTTGAGGTATATCTTACCTATTGTTATTCCTCTGTTGATTTTGATGCTTCCTGCATCGGCATTTCCTTTTGAAACACTGACTGTGATGCAGCAGCGGGTGATTGCTGTGTTTATTCTTGCTGCATTGTGCTGGGTGCTTGAGCCTATTCCCATCTATGCAACCTCTGTTGTGGTCATCGTGCTTGAGCTGCTATTCCTGTCCGACAAGGGTTTGATTTTCTTCCGTGGTGAGGCAGGTCAGCCGCAGTTTGGTGATCTTCTGAACTACAAAGACATCATGGCAACCATGGCGAGTCCAATTATCATGCTGTTTTTAGGTGGTTTTTTCCTGGCGATGGCTGCGACAAAATACCGTCTCGATGTGAACTTGGCCCGAGTGCTTTTAAAACCTTTCGGTAATGATCCCAAGATGGTTATGTTGGGGTTAATGCTGATTACGGCCATTTTCTCCATGTTTATGTCAAACACGGCAACCACGGCGATGATGCTGGCTATTCTTACCCCAATTCTTGCTGTGTTTAAACCAGATGACCCAGGTAAGGCGGCGCTCGCCCTCTGTATCCCGGTTGCAGCAAATATCGGCGGGATTGGTACCCCAATCGGTACACCGCCAAATGCCATTGCATTGCGTTACCTGACAGGGGAGAACTTTATTTCCTTTGGTGAGTGGATGGCGTTTGGTGTTCCGTTTGTGGTGCTGATGCTTGCGCTTGCTTGGTTCTTACTCTGTTTCCTGTTCCCGGCGAAAGAAGATCAGGTCAAGCTGGATATTCGGGGCCGTTTCCTGAAAACACCCAAAGCGATTACCGTATATGTGACCTTTGCGGTCACCATTCTGTTGTGGCTAATGGGCTCTGCCCATGGCATGAACTCTTATACCGTTGCCCTGATACCTGTCGCGGTGTTCTCTATGACCGGCATCATCAACAAAGAGGATCTCAAGAAGATTTCCTGGGATGTTCTCTGGCTGGTATCCGGCGGTTTTGCCCTGGGTCTTGCATTGGATAAAACCGGTTTGGCCGGCCTTGTCGTCCATAGCATCCCATTTGAAGAATACTCACCGTACGTTGTGTTGGTAGGCGCAGCAATGTTGTGCCTGCTGATGGCCAACTTTATGTCACATACCGCCACCGCGAACCTGCTGATGCCTATCATGGCAGCGTTGGGAACATCCATGGTGTCGTTGGTACCGCTTGGTGGAGAAGTGACACTGATTCTGGTTGTGACCTTCGCGGCTTCATTGGGCATGTCCCTGCCAATCAGTACCCCGCCAAATGCCCTGGCGCACGCATCCGGTCATGTTTCCAGTAACCAGATGGCGAAGGTTGGTGTGATCCTCGGTGTGGTTGGGGTCTTGCTAAGTTTCGTCTTGACGGCGTTGTTGCACGTAACGGACTTTTTGTAATGAGTGTGCCCGTCCCCCAACGAGATGTTGCTCTTACCCGGGTTGTCAGCGTTTATTTCAATGACCCGGACCGTCAGGTTTCCGTCCCCAAAGGGACGGAAATTCTCAGGCAGGATGGTTTTAACGACCGCCTTTACTACCTGAGATCAGGCCTGATTGCCGGTTACCATGAGCAGGAAGATGAGGAAGAGGCCAGCGAGGTTTTTCAACTCGAACCCGGCAATTTCTTTGGTGTACACAGCTTCTTTGCCCGGACGCTGACTGCGTCGACCACGGTAGTGGCAGAAACAGATTGTGAACTTGCGTGGATTGATATTAATACCCGCGCAGAAGACGAGTTGGTGTATGGCTCAATAGCCGCGCAATTTATGCCAATCATTATTGATGAACTGGCAAAGCGGCAGCAGCGGACTTCTTCGGCTGCGCAGACGAGGGAGCGGGCACTCAAAAAGCTCTACCTGGCAGAAGAAATGACAACCCTTGGCCAGCTTGCTGCCGGTATTGCCCATGAGCTTAACAATGCAGTAGGGGTATTGAGCAGCAAAACTGAAACACTCAAGGATGCATTTGCTGAACTGCTGACGAAACAAGACGAATCAGCAACGGTGTTTTTTGATCAAGGCCTGATGTCAGGGCAATCAATTTCTTCACTGGCAGTGCGTCAGCGCAGCCGGGATCTGGAAAAGAAACACCACCTCAGCAAAGAGCAGGCGCGCCAGCTTGCAAGGGCAGTCCCAGAAGGTGAGGTACCAGAATACTGGCTGGATAACCTGGATGATGCGATTCACTGCTGGGATCTCGGTCGTGATTTGCATGACCTTCGGCTTGCAGCGCGCCATGCTGTTGCTATTGTGCGGTCGGTAAAGCAATTGGCTGGTGCAGATCATGAGCGCTCGGAAGATGTATCGGTTAATGACACCATAAATAAATCCCTGTCGCTGCTGCAGCGGGAACTGCGTCATATCAGTGTAGTGATCCGTCCTGCTTCAAATTTGCCCACAATTCGCGCCAGCAGCAGTGAGTTGGTACAGGTCTGGGTCAATATCATTAAAAACGCAGCTGAGGCGATGTCAGATGTAGAAAGCCCGCATATTGAAGTGGTGACCAAGGAAGCGAGGGGCAGGCTGGTGGTCACTATCACTAACAACGGGCCGCAGATAGATGAAGCGACACGGCGGCAGATATTCCAGCCGAACTTCACCACTAAAAAAGGTGGTCTTTCATTTGGGTTGGGGTTGGGGCTGTCGATTGTTCAGAGGTTGGTTCAACAATATAACGGGTCAATCGCAGTTAAGAGTGACGAGCAGAAAACAACATTCAGGATCAGGTTACCCATAGAGGAAGAGTATGGAAAAGCTTAACGTAATCTGCGTTGATGATCAGCGCGAAGTGTTGAGTGCGGTTCTCAAGGATCTGGCACCTTTAACGCAGTGGCTAAATGTCGAAGATTGTGAGTCGGCTGATGAAGCGCTGGATCTGATGGATGAACTGGATGCAGACGGTGAGTTCATTGCTGTTGTGGTTTCAGACCATGTAATGCCGGGAAAAAGTGGCGTTGAGTTCCTGACGGAGCTTTCTGTGGACTCGCGTTTTAAGAATACCAAGAAAGTCCTGTTAACCGGGCAGGCAACTCATCAGGACACTATCTTCGCTATCAACCGTGCCAGAATAGAGAACTATTTTGAAAAGCCATGGCAAGCCGTTGAGTTGAGGGAAACGGTCCGTCAATTGGTGACCGAATTTATCTTTGATCAGGGTCTTGACTATGCACAGTGGGGAGATGAACTGGCACAGGACATTGTTCTTGCAAGGTTAAGTGCCCGCTAAATTTCATTTTTCTCACAGGTCAGCTTGACTCTGGAGCTGACTCCAAGGTTTATACTTTACGTAAATAAACCAAAGGAGTCAGCTTATGCACCAACACCTTCATCATGCCTGCCACCACTGTGGTTCTGAGCATTGCCAAAATCCCTCTCACCGCGCAGTCAACGCTGCCGTGAAACCCAAAATCACCCGAAAATTATCGGTTACATCTGTCGCACCGGTACCTGTTGATGGTTCAGACGACGGACTTTCAGAAGAGGCTGACGACCCGGCGCGAGACGGGTGTTGCTCTACTGGGGCGTCTAAACCTTCGCATCTCCTTACTGACTCCGGATGCAACCAAGGTTCATGCTGTTCCAGCGTTGTAACACCCGAAGAAGAAATAACTGGTGCTGCAGCTGCTTTACAATGGAAAGTGGGTGGTATGGACTGCCCGAGTTGTGCAGCCAAACTTGAAAAGGCAATCATCACTGTAGAAGGTGTGTCGTCCGCTCGCGTTGCGTTTGCAACAGAAAAACTGTTCGTCGAAATCGATAAGCCCAAAGATAAAGTTGAACCCCAAATTTTAGCCGCGGCCAAAAAGGCCGGTTTTGATCTTGTCTCAACGGCTGTATCTGGTTCACCGGGCTCTAAGGTCTCTTTTTGGCAAAAAGATGGCCTGCTGGCGGCACTGGTTGCGCTGATGGTTCTTGGGGGCGTGATAAGGCAGTTCGACCAAGGGCTGGGGCAACTGGCTTTTGCCATGTCGGCGGTGCTGGGACTGGCACCTGTCGCACTGAAAGCGATACGTTTGGTTCGCTCAGGTACCTATTTTGGTATTGAGACGCTCATGACGGTTGCTGCTTTTGGCGCACTCTATCTGGGGGAGTACATTGAAGCCGCGATGGTAATGGTACTGTTCCTTATCGGAGAACGGCTTGAAGCGTATGCCGCATCAAGGGCAAGAGCAGGTGTAGAAGCCCTGATGGCGTTAGTGCCGGAAAAGGCCGTACGTATTGTCAACGGAGTCCGCGAGACTGTCGATGTATCGGCACTTCAGCAAGGAGACATTATTGAAGTGTCCCCAGGTCAAAGACTCCCTGCTGATGGTGAAATAACCAGTGGCGAAGCCAACTTTGACCAAAGTGCAATGACAGGAGAGTCTATTCCTGTTGCATTCCCGTTGGGGGGAAAAGTCATGGCCGGTTCGCTGGCTGTGGATTCGGTTGTACAGTTGAAGATTACATCCAGGTCTGGGGAGAATGCCATTGACCGCATCCTTCACCTTATTGAGCAAGCCGATGAGAAAAAGGCTCCTTTTGAACGATTTATAGACCGCTTCAGCCGCTGGTACACCCCCGCGATGATGGTTGTTGCAATTATGGTTGTTATTACGCCTCCTCTGTTGTTTGCCCAGCCGTGGGATGTATGGCTGTACCGTGGTCTGGCGATGCTTCTTATTGCCTGCCCGTGTGCTTTGGTCATCTCCGTACCAGCATCCATTACCTCAGGCCTGGCTACTGCAGCTCGTCGTGGCGCACTCATTAAAGGCGGTGCTGCGTTGGAGCAACTGAGCCATATAGACGTAATAGCGTTCGATAAAACCGGTACGCTGACAGAAGGTAAACCGAAGCTGACAGATTTCATGGTGTGGTCAACTGAGGGACCGGTGCAGTCGGCAGAGGAACTCCTGAAACTGGCAGCATCCGTAGAGCACGGCTCTCACCACCCGTTAGCAAAGGCAGTACTTGAGGCTGCTGAAACAAGGGCAATTCTCGTACCTGTTGCCGAACAGCGTGAGACACAAGCTGGGATTGGCTTGTCAGGTGTGGCAGATGGCAAAAAAGTTGTCATTGTTGCTGCGATGAGAATGGGTGAAAACAGCTTAACCGGGCAACAGCAACAGCAAATTGAATTCCTTGAAGGACAAGGAAAAACAGTGGCAGTTGTTGTTGTAGATGGTTTAGCTGCCGGGATTCTAGCCTGGCAGGATACCCTCCGGGAAGATGCCGTCCGGACTGTTGGGAAGTTACGTGCCATAGGGGTTAACAGCGTTATGCTGACTGGGGACAATCCTACGGCGGCGGCTGCAATTGCTTCAGAGTTGGGTATGGATTTCAGGGCTGGCCTGATGCCTGCAGACAAAGTCTCTGCTGTAGAGTTGCTCAACCAGAATACTCGTGTAGCTATGGTTGGCGATGGCATCAACGATGCACCGGCGATGAGAACGGCATCAATGGGGATCGCCATGGGCGGAGGGACTGATGTAGCGTTGGAAACCGCAGATGCAGCACTTACCCATAATCGTCTTGAAGAACTGCCAGGTATGATCAAATTGGCCCGAGCTACAACAGTAAATATCCGGCAAAACGTAACATTGGCCTTGGGCCTGAAAGGTGTTTTCCTTGTCACCAGCCTGTTAGGTATTACCGGCCTTTGGGTTGCAGTGTTAGCGGATAGCGGGGCAACGGCACTGGTCACCCTTAATGCACTTCGTCTGTTGCGGTATCGCGATTAACACAAGCTTGCCGAGAAAACGCACCTTTTGGGTGCGTTTTTTTGTACTAAATTTCAGTGCAACGTAGAGGACGAATTTCATACAATGGTGATATGAGTCACTTCTATGTGTAATATGAAACGGAGTCATTTCATTAACTGTGATGATAGTCACTTTAATGGGTGGGTGATGCGTTATTCTAACCACATAAATGATTTTCCTGCGTTGTCTCTCCAAGTAATACAACGAACCCTGAACTCTCAAAAAGGAGTGCCTTACATGTCTGATTCAAATGTTTTCCATCTCGGCGTCAGCAAAGCGGATCTGCAAGGTGCAGAGCTTGCAATTATTCCTGGCGATCCTGCACGGGTTGAGAAAATAGCCAGCCAGATGGAAAATCCTCAGTTTTTGGCAAGCCACCGAGAGTATACCGTTTATCTTGCGGAGCTTGACGGTCAAAAGGTCGTTGTCTGCTCAACAGGTATTGGCGGCCCTTCGACGTCCATTGCGGTGGAAGAACTCGCCCAGTGTGGCGTTCGCACTTTCCTTCGTGTGGGTACAACCGGAGCCATTCAGCCAAACATTAACCCGGGCGACGTTATTGTTACTACAGGTTCCGTACGTCTTGATGGTGCAAGCCTCCATTTTGCACCGATGGAATTCCCTGCAGTTGCCGACTTTGATGTTGCAACAGCAATGAGAGAGGCGGCCGTAGAAGCCGGCGTTTCTGTACACATGGGTGTAACAGCATCAAGTGATACTTTCTATCCGGGCCAGGAGCGCTACGATACCTTTAGTGGTCGCGTCGTACGCCGCTTCCAGGGTTCGATGAAAGAGTGGCAGGATATGGGAGTGCTCAACTTTGAGATGGAATCAGCGACCCTGTTGACCATGTGTGCGAGTTCAGGTCTCCGTGCCGGATGCGTCGCCGGCGTCATTGTAAACCGTACGCAGAAAGAGATTCCTAGCCACGATACCTTGAAAAATACCGAGACGGTATCAGTTAAAATTGTCGTTGAAGCAGCCAGAAAAATGCTTAAAAAATAATAAGATAATTTCTCATCAGTAAATTCTGGTAAAGCCCGCTCAGTTAGCGGGCTTTACTTTTTTACAGTGAGGAATTTTAGATCTCCATGGTGAGTTTTGATGAGGTAAATTTCATCTTAACTCGAAGTTTACGAATTGCAGTATTGTCTAGTTATTTTTTAATGTCTCATAAATAATATTTGTACATAAAATGAGATTAAAAAAATATGAAACCAAATGCTTTTATTAGAAATAAAACTGTCATTTAGTTGCCTGAATTTAACATATTGAAGGAAAGGTGTCTCACTTTTGCTTTAAGCAATCGGGATTACTAAATAAACATATCCTAAGTATTGAGTTGTTTCTCAGTTTGTGGAATGTTAATGATTATTTGTTAGACACCGTTCTATAAGCTCAAACATTATAACTATATGTAAATGGATAATTTGGCGGAAGAAATTACATCTAGTGGTGGTAATAGATATGACTTCGATAAAACAGCCAGAATCAGTGTCCTCAGTGCTTAAAATATTCGGTATATTACAAGCAATAAGTGAAGAGAGGGATATTGGAATCAGTGACTTGTCACAAAAAGTGATGATGTCAAAATCAACAGTATATCGGTTTCTTCAGACTATGAAGACACTGGGTATTGTTTCGCAAGAAGGAGACTCGGATAAATACAGTATGACCCTGAAGTTATTTGAGCTCGGCTCAAAAGCGCTGGAACATGTCAATTTAATTGATTTGGCTGATTATGAAATGCGCAAAATTTCAGACAAATATGGTGAGTCAATTCAATTAGGAACCCTTGATGGAGATAGCGTAGTTTATTTACATAATATAAATGCAAGCTTTTCTCTTGGGGTTCAGTCCAAAATAGGTTACCGCGTTCCCTCATACTCTTCATCAATTGGTAAAGTTTTTTTAGCCTCGAAGGATGATCAGGAAATTAAGCATCTCTTTGAAGAAAATGAAAAGAGTAAAATGCTAAACAGTGAAACAATTGACCTGGGTGGGCTACTTAAGGATCTTTCCAGTGTGAGAGAATTGGGCTTCGGCGAAGAAAATGAAGACCGTGAAGCCGGGTTAAGAAGCTTGGCAGTACCTATTTACGATCGGTTTAATTCAGTGGTCGCAGGGCTGTGTATATCCTATCCCAGCGTACGGTACAGTGAATCGGTGCGACGGGAATACCTTTCCTCTATACGGGATGCAGCAGAGCGCATTTCTAAAAAGCTGGGATGTACGGGTTACCCCATTCATTAACTGACTATATGAGAAAAGCCCTCTGGTGAGGGCTTCAGATTGCTGACTAACCCCGCTTTTTCAAGCGGGGTTTTCTTTTGTTAGCGGCCGAAGGCCGCGATCGCGCTATTTTTCCATATTGTTATGTTCAGGCCGCTTTTAGCCCATAGACGCTAAATTGCATCACTCTCTGGACTATTTGGCGCGCATTGAGCCCAATTTTGCGAAGATAAGCCTCCATCAGGGCTATCTTTTTGATGTTCTGTGCCGCTGCGGCCAGGAAGCACTGGATTTGTACTTTCAACAGGCCACGGAACCTCGCATAGCGATGGCCATGGTGTTGTTTGGCATCCGCGAAGCTTCGCTCCACCGTCTCTGCCCGTCGTCGGTACACTTTCTTACCCCAAGTGGTCAGTCTCAGGGCATTGGCATTCTCAACCGATTTCTCGAACAGGTGCCGGGTTATCACCCGTTTGTGGTTTTCACTCTTGGTGCAATCAGCACGCAGTGGACAGGTTTTGCATGTCTGCGGGTTTGAGTGATATTCACGGTAAGCTTGTCGGTTGGTGGTCTTGTAGACCAGTGCCTGCCCCTGAGGACAGAGATAGCGGTCCGTCTCTTTGTCGTAACGGAAGTGCTTTTTCTTGATAGGATTCTTTGTACGGTGAGGCCGGCGGTATCCCATGACCGGCAGGATTTGGCGCTGCTCCAGTTCATGGCAGATAGTAGCGGTGAAGTAACCGGCATCAAGCCCGGCGGCGATAGGCGAGAGCGTAAAGCGCGCTAACGTGGTATCCAGACGGGTGATATACGGTTGGGCGTCATTCACATTGCCCGGCGTGACATGGGTGTCGAGGATGATGCCGTGTTTGCCGTCGACGGTGCGATGGTCAAGGTAGAAGAAGCCCTGGGGCTTTTGGTCCCGTGTCATGAACCCGCTTTCTGGGTCGGTGGCGCTGACTTTGGTGTTTTTCTCGATGTGAGCATCTTTTGGCTTGAGCGGGCGTTTTCCTTCCGCTGCACGGTCAGCTTCAACTGCTTCATCTAACAGCTCGGCATAAGCGCTGATGTTTTGTTTCACCAGTTCGTTACGGTATTTACGCTTGTTGGCATTGGCTTTCAGGTGAGTGCTGTCGGTAAATAAGACACGTCCATCGACCATGCCTTTATTCATCGCCTGTTCGACGATACGGATGAAGAGGCGCTCAAAGATATCGGTACCGTTGAAGCGACGGCGGCGGTTCTGGCTCAAGGTGGACGCATCAATCACCTTTTCAGTGAGCGACATCCGCAGGAACCAGCGGTAAGCGATATTGACCTCGATGTCTTTAACGAGCTGGCGTTCACTTTTGACGCCGAAGAGGAAGCCAAGGAGCAGGATTTTGAACAGGCGAACGGGGTCTATCGCAGGGCGGCCATTGTTGTGGCAATAGAGGTGGGCGACTTCGTCGCGGATAAATTCAAAGTCGACAGCAGCATCGATTTTGCGAACGAGATGGTTTTGGGGAACCAACTGTTCGAGTGTCACCATCTCAATTTCATATTGTTGAGGGCCAGGGTCTTTAAGCATGTCACCACATCCATGATTGATTTGCTTATCCCTTATTAGATCAGAGCCCCAGCCAAATGGCTAGGGCTTTGTCAGCAGTCTGAAGCCCTCTGGTGAGGGCTTTTTCGTCTCGGTCATTTGGTGCTGCCGCCCGCTCCAACGAGCCATTCACTTAAATGTGTCTTAAGGTCACCAAGTTGCTCCGGTCCTATCAACGCAAGGCCCAGATCTGTCGCCCGGTTTATATCGTGCTGGCGTAGCGGGCGGAAACTGACCAACATTGCCCGTGCCTGTAAACCACCCAGCAGATCGCGCAGCGATTCAAGTTTGTAGAGGGTATCATCCCCATCCTGAGACATGCCTTTGGTTTTGCATTCAATGATGTGAAGTTTGTTGTTCACGATCGTTGCAACGTCCAGCTCATTGCGCACTTCTTTATCGCCAATCTGGCGATACACCTGAACACCCAAAGAATGGTCCTGGATTGTCGGTAATTCGCGCTGGATTTCACCTACAGTGAAGTGAACCAGGTTTTCGAGCCATTCACCGTTCGAGAAGCGGCGGGCTTCCTCGCAGGAGAAAGTCAGGATACCGTTTTCATATTTTGCCAGGCTGGTTTCGATCAGGTCATCAATCAGAATACCCAGTTCACGGTAACCTTGCTGCTTTTCGCTCAGTTCAACGTCAAGGCGTTGCTCTTTGCGACACGTGGTTGCCAAGTAGTTCAACGTAGCAAGGCCAGGGCCGAGCTCCAAGGCGTTGCTTGCCCATTTCTGGCCGAGCGCGTAAATACGTTCATCCAGACAGCCGGTAAATTCGTGTTCCGGAAACTCACAACGCGCGCCGAAGATCGAAAGGTAATCGGTAAGCTGAATAACATCATCGACTTGCTGCTGTTCATGGCCTTCTGGATACAGCCAGCAGAGTTCATCGCTGTAAGGTTCTATTACGTAGATAGGCCAGTGATAGGTTCGGAAGACTTCGTAGGCTGAAAGGAGACGGTGGCGGAGGCCGCAGCTTGCATTGAAGTAGATTTCACGGCCGCTCTGTTCAAGTTCTTCGGCCAGCGACTTAATTTGCTTTTTAATCAGAGAGACATTGATGTCGTCAGAGACTTGGAAAAATTCGCTTACTATGCCGCGAGGAGTGAGGATATTTGACAAGCGTTCAAACTGTTCCTTCTGGCACTCGACGCCAATGAATATCATTTTACTCACTTTGGGCTGGTGGTGAAGCAGCGCAGTAACCAGCCTTACTGGATCGGGATCGATAATTCCCACATGTACAGTCATAATTTGTCTCTGTTTAGTAACGGCTCCAGCGCAAAAAAAGTGGCAACAGCATAAGCTCGGGAGCGCAGCGCAATATATATGACAATATTTGGCCTTTAGTGTTCACTTTCAAGTAAAAAATGCCATTTCTCACAAAACCCTGACCAAACACCTGTGATCGTTGAACAGAAAATGATTGATTTGAAGTTTTTAGTCTTCAAAATGTAAGGAGCATTAATTTTAAAACTCCCTGATGTTATGGCGAAAAAACTGACAATTATAGATATTGCTAACTTGGCTGGTGTTGGGAAATCCACGGTATCGAGAGTGCTGAACAATGATCCCAATGTAAAAGCAGCTACCAGGGAGAAAGTACAGGCAGTGATTGCCGAGCACGCGTTTGAACCCTCAAAATCGGCTCAAGCGATGCGCGGAGGTAAGACCAAATTGGTGGGCGTCATCATCGCAAACCTCTCCTCAAACTCCGAAAACAGCGCGGTAGGAGGTATTCTGGAAACCCTTTATGGACAGGGGTTTGATGTTGCCGTAATGGAGAGTCGATTTGATGACTCTAAAGTGGCAGAACACCTCGCTGTACTTAAAAAGCGCGATGCCGAAGGCGTTATTTTGTTCGGTTTCAGTGGTTGTAACTATGACAACCTGAAGTCTTTCAGGCAAAAAGCGGTTGTGATGGCTGTAACTCATCCTGATTACCATTCTGTCAGTTACGACAACCAGGGGGCTATCTCCCAACTATTGGATCATCTTTATGGCATCGGGCACCGGCATATTGCCTATCTGGGTGTGGATGCATCGGATAAAACGACCGGTGAAGAACGTCAGGTTGCATACCTGGCGTTTTGTCAGGCCCACGCCCTGTCCCCTTGTTTTACAACCGCCCCTATAGAACTTGAAGCCGCTTATGAGCGGGTTGATGACCTGCTCGATGATGACACCGATGCAGTTGTCTGTGCGTCTGATACCCTTGCATTGGGGGTTTGCAAACGTCTTGCAGATCTTGGACGCACTGATATTCAGGTTGCCGGTGTGGGTAACAACCCGATGCTCCGGTTTATGTTCCCGGAATCAACTACCGTTGAACTGGGCTTTCGCGATGCTGGAAAGAAAGCGGCGGATCAACTTATCTCTTCGATTTCCAACCCCTCAGCGACAGAAGTGTCTCATCAGGTACAAGACTGTCGACTTATTGCGGCAAAATAGCCCAGGTTTACTGACCATACTCTTTTCCCTGTGATGCTCTTCACGTAATGGGAACATTCCCATTCATGATGTCGAGTGATGGATCCATACTGATATTGGGAACGTTACCAACTGCACAATTAGCTAAATATGGATACCGATTATGAGCACTATTACAAGACAAGAGGTCGAGCGCTTGGTCGAGCTAATTGGCGGAGCAGATAACATTGCTACCGTCAGCCATTGCTTGACTCGCCTGCGTTTTGTCCTTAATGCACCAGAGAATGCCCAAGTTAAGGAAATAGAAAAAATTAAGATGGTGAAGGGATGCTTCACCAATGCAGGTCAGTTTCAAGTGGTGATTGGCACTGAGGTGGATCAGGCTTTCAAGCTGCTTGAGGAAGTGACCGGTAAGAAAGGTGAGTCTAAAGATGCTGCCAAGAAGGCTGCGCGCCAGAACATGAGCCTGTTTGAGCGGACGATTTCGCATCTGGCTGAAATATTTGTCCCACTGCTCCCAGCCATTATCACTGGTGGCTTGATACTTGGTTTCAGAAATGTCATCGGTGACATAGCGCTGGTTGACGGTAAAACTCTCACCCAGGTAAGCCAGTTTTGGGCCACTGTGCACTCCTTCTTGTGGTTGATAGGGGAGGCTATCTTTTTCTTCCTGCCTGTGGGGGTCTGCTGGTCAACGGTCAGGAAACTGGGTGGAACGCCAATACTGGGGATCGTGCTTGGCATTACGCTCGTTTCACCACAATTGATGAATGCATATCTTATTGGTAAACAACAACCGGAAGTTTGGGATTTCGGTCTGTTTGTCATCGAAAAAGTGGGGTACCAGGCGCAAGTTATTCCCGCAATGCTGGCTGGTATGGCGCTGGCATTTATAGAAACCCAGCTAAAGAAAGTCGTTCCAGGCTACCTTTACCTGGTTATTGTTCCGTTTGTCTCTATTCTGGTAACAGTTTTGCTGGCGCACGCCATCATTGGTCCTATTGGCCGCGAAATCGGCAATGGGGTGGGATACCTTGCCCGCCTTGCTATGACCGGTGACTGGGCATTTATCGGTTCAGCCCTGTTTGGCTTTTTTTACGCACCCTTAGTTATCACGGGTATTCACCACACCACCAACGCCGTTGACCTCCAACTTATGCAAGATATGGGGGGAACCCCAATCTGGCCGCTTATAGCGCTCTCCAACATTGCCCAGGCGTCAGCTGTCGTCGGCATCATTTGGGTGAGTAAAAAAGAGAACGAAAGGGAGATTTCGGTGCCTGCAGCAATTTCTGCCTACCTTGGTGTTACTGAACCTGCTATGTACGGTATCAATCTGAAATATGGTTTCCCGATGCTCTGTGCCATGGTTGGTTCAGCGATAGCGGCGACGCTGTGCGGTTTGTTTGGAGTAATGGCGAACGGCATTGGTGTGGGTGGGTTACCTGGCATTCTTTCAATAAAACCTGCCTTTTGGGGAGTATATGCAGTAGCGATGGCAATTGCTGTCGCTGTGCCAATGTTGCTTACGATTACCGTGTACCGTCGTAAGCAGGCGAGTGGCCAGTTGGATGAAGCCGCGGCATAACCCAGTCATCTACGCAAAAAGTGGGGCAGGTTTTGTCCCACTCCACTATTTAACAGCGAATCTCATTATGAACAGTGACAATCGAGAGTGGTGGCACACTGCCACTATCTATCAGATATATCCGAAAAGTTTCTGTGACAGCAAGAACCTGGGCACCGGTGATCTGAAGGGAATAATCTCGAAACTGGACTACATCCGGGAGTTGGGTGTCGACGCTATCTGGCTCACACCGGTGTATGTTTCCCCTCAAGTCGATAACGGCTACGACATTGCTGACTATTACAACATCGACCCCTCCTTCGGCACCATGCAGGATTTCGACATGCTGCTCTTTGAAGCGCACAGGCGAGGAATTCAAATTGTCATGGACATAGTGGTTAACCATACGTCTACTGAGCATGCATGGTTTAAATCGGCGTTGGGAAATAAAAAGAGCCCTTATCGGGATTACTACATCTGGAAAGATCCGGTGGACGGGAAAGTTCCGAATAACTGGCAGTCTAAATTTGGTGGCAGTGCCTGGGAGAAGGATGAACAAACCGGGCAGTATTACCTTCATCTGTTTGCCAAAGAGCAAGCAGACCTGAATTGGGAAAACCCGCAAGTGCGGGAGGAGGTGAAGAAAATCATCCAGTTCTGGGTAGAAAAAGGCGTTGACGGCTTCCGGCTGGATGTTATTAACCTCATATCAAAAGATCAGGCGTTTCCCAATGATAAGTCAGGCGACGGAAGGCGCTTCTATACCGATGGCCCTCGCGTTCACGAATACCTGCAGGAAATCAGTTCCGATGTTTTCCAAAAATACGGCGTGGTGACTGTCGGTGAAATGTCATCGACGTCAATTGAGCACTGCCGCCGTTACTCAGCGGTTGATGGCAGTGAATTGTCGATGGTGTTTAATTTCCACCACTTGAAAGTTGATTACCCGAACGGTGAGAAATGGACCCTGGCCCCCTTTAACTTTATCACCCTGAAAAAACTGTTTTCAGAGTGGCAGAAAGGTTTGCATAACCAGGGATGGAATGCACTTTTCTGGTGTAACCACGACCAGCCTCGTATTGTCTCGCGGTTTGGAGATGATGGTGACTACCGGGAACATTCAGCCAAGATGTTGGCGACCGCTGTCCACATGTTACAGGGAACGCCATATATCTATCAGGGCGAAGAAATTGGTATGACCAACCCTCATTATTCAGATATCAGCCAATACCGGGATGTTGAAAGCTTGAATATGTACAACCACATGTTGGCGAAGGGGATGGATAAGCAGGACGTACTGGCAATACTGGCTTCAAAATCCCGTGATAACTCCCGAACACCCATGCAGTGGGATGACACTGAGCATGCCGGATTTACCAAGGGGGTCCCCTGGTTACATCCGGGTGATAACTACAAAGACATCAATGTAAAAAAAGCCATTTCAGATCAAAATTCAGTGTTCTATTTTTATCGGGACCTGATTGATCTTCGTAAGCGCCTGCCAGTTGTCACCGAGGGGGACTTTACTGATTTGGCCCCGGATCACCCGTCGATATTTTGTTACCGGCGAACCTATGGCAAAGAGCATTTGTTGGTAGTGTGTAATTTCTATGCTGATAACGTGGAATTTGTTATCCCCGACACGCCGGCAGGTCAGGCTGAGAAAGTGTTAGGTAACTACACCGGGGACGAAGGTATTGACGGGCAGATTCACCTTCGCCCTTATGAATGCCGGGTGTATTACGTTAGTTGATTACCTTACCCCAACAAAAAAACGCCGGTATGCGAATACCGGCGTTTTTTTACGTTTAAGCAGGCTAGTGTTAGTTCGCTGCAACAGTCTCGATGTTTTCCATTGACAGTGATTCTTTGTTTTTATTGCGGTAAATGATAGCCGCAGCCGCAGGTAAGCTGAACGCTACAAAGCCTATAATCAGGGCATATGCACCGGTTACCTTGCTCATGCCGGCAGGAACATCAAAGGCAACAAAGATAGTCAGGAAGCAACTGAACAGACCCAGGGCCGAGGCGATGAACATGCCCACCTTGCCACCAGGTACACGGAAAGGACGTTCAATATCTTTGTGCTTGTGGCGTGAAACCAAAAAGCTGATAAAGATACAGATGTACATCACCATGTAGAGCTGGGTCATCAGAATATTCAGAAGCCACATGCCTTCGTTTACGTTTGGTACCAGCACAAACACCAGGGACAGCACGCTGACAATCGCACCCTGTAGCAGCAGAAGCGGTACAGGTGCACGGTTCTTGTTCTCTTTTGAAAGACGCAGGGGCATGAAGTTGTCCTGGGCAGCAACGTGGAGGCTCTTGGTTGGAGCAATGATCCAGTTGTTCAGGCTTGCCAGACTGCCAAATACGATTGCCAGAGCGATAACCGGCAACATAAACGGCATGTTCATATCGTCAAAGAAGGTCTTAAACGCCAGGATAACGCCTTCGCTCAGGCTTGAGTGCTGGCTGGATACTACTGCGGCAATTGACAGGGAACAGGCTGTCAGGGAAACCAGAATCAGGACAGTCGAAATGATCAGTGCTTTCGGGTAAGCCTTCTGAGGGTTCTTCACCTCATTGGCATATGCCGTGGTGATTTCGATGCCGGTCAGTGACAGCACGACGGCCGTGAAACTTGCACCGAGACCACTCTGTGAAAAGTCAGGCAACCAGTCTGACACACTGGTCAGGGAAATCTGCGAGGCTTCCGGATGGGTGTAAGTCCAGTAGCTTCCCAGTGCGATGATCAGCAAAATCGGGAAGATCAAACCCAGTGTACCGAATACATTGGTAATCAGGGATGACAGTTTGAGGCCGAAAATATTAACGATTGTCAGCGCCCAGAAAATGACGTTGATCATCACCAGCATAAACATGCTGTTTTCCGCCAACTCCGGGAAAAACGGATAGGTACCGGTGGCAACGATGAATGAGATCAGCGGCGGGTAGTACACGATATTTTCAGCGTACTGATACCAGACAGTCACAAAACCAAAATTGTGGCCAAGGGTCTCTTTACCCCAGTGGTACACGCCACCCTGTTTAGGGTAGGTCGTACTCAGTTCTGCACAAACCAGCGCAGTCGGGACGAAAAAACAGAGACCGGCAAGAAGGAAAAAGGAGATTGCGTGGCTGCCAAACAGAGCGGCACCAGGCAGGTTTCGGATACTGTCGACAGATGTCACGGTGATCATAATCACCGAGAAGACACTTAGTTTTACAGCAGACTTTGCAACATTGCCCATTCAAGACCCTCGAGTTAGAACCGCGTATTGCCACATGAGGCGGCAAGGGGATACGGCTTGCTACAGATAGAAAGTTCTGCATTCTAGAACTCCACCTGAGCCTCGGTATATAGCCAAAAATGGTATGTATTTACTCAAAAATGAGAGATTAATCACCTTTTGTGTGGTGTGGGCTATCAACCATGACTTTTTGACGCTGGATATGGCCGGGTGAATACCCGGTAACACGTTTAAAAGCCCGGGAAAAAGCGGCCTCTGAGTGGTAACCGAGTTCCTCGGATAACGTCGTGATAGAGGTATTTCCATGCTTTAATTTGACCGTTGCTACCTGCATCCTCCAGCGGGTTAAGTAGTGCTTTACCGTATCCCCAACTAAGTCCGTAAAGCGAGCTGAAAACCCAGAGCGGGACATTCCCGCTTCACGAGCCAGTGAATCCACCGTCCACGGCGCTTCCGGTTGGCGGTGAATTGCAGTAAGAGCGGCCCCGATTTTCCTGTCCCTCAATGCCGCAAACCAACCGGTCCGGGCTTCTGGAGCGTGGTCTACCCAGTTTCGGATTGCCTGAATAACCAAAATGTCAGCAAGGTGAGTGATAACGGTTTCTCCGCCGGGCTTCAGCTCCTTTGCTTCCAAGGCGATAAAACGGAGCAAGCTTTGCAGCCAATGACTGCTGCCGTCATCCCAGCTGTCGATGGTCAATACGTGGGGCAACTGCTGTATCAACTGGCGTCCTGCTGCATGATCGAAACTCACGACTCCACAGGTAAGCCGGGTTGTTTCGCCGCCGCCCCCGTGTTTCATAATTTCATAGCGCTCACTCAAATGTGTAACCGGAATATCGAACAATCCGGTAAGCGGCGATCCCATTTGATCACAAATACTGTGCCCTTGTCCTTTGGGCACCAATGCCAGGTGACCGGACTGAAGTTGCACCGGATCTTCGCTGCCAACCCGGAGCCAGCAGGTACCTTCAGTGACGATATGAATCATCATTTTGTCATCCAAGGCCGGCATGTCGATGCCCCACGGGGCAGTCAGCTCCGAATAACAGTAAAGGCTGCCATTAAGCCGCAATTGATAAAGCGTTTCGCCCAGAGGGTCACTGAGTGGTGGAAACTGTCGCTCTGGCATCATCATTCCTATATGTGTAAATCAAGCTTCCTTTAAACGGGCGTGGATGACTGACGGGCTCGTTACTCTGAATCATTTTTCCAGCCTTCCACTGATGCGATTAAAAACCAATACTTTTGGATGAAAAGTCAAAAAACATGGATTTTATGGCATTAACTATCCAGCAAAGGTTAGCAAAAATGTAATCACAGTTATTCATTGAATGGAGAGAAGTGATGACTAAGCAACCTATTCTGATAATCGGCAAAAATGGGAAAACCGGCGCGAGAGTAAATGCCCGCCTTAATAATATGGGGTTTGAAACGTGTGCTGTTTCACGCTCTGCATCCCCCGGTTTTGACTGGGAGGACAGCAGCACCTGGGTTCGCGCTTTGGAAGGAATGAAGTCAGCCTATGTCACATTCCAGCCGGATCTTGCTGTTCCGTCAGCAGCAAAGACTATCCAGACATTTTTAGATCAGGCCAAAGAAGCCGGATTGGAGCATATCGTGTTGCTTTCTGGCAGAGGGGAGGCGGGAGCAAGACGTGCTGAGGAACATCTTGAGGCGTCTGGGATGGACTGGAATGTGGTTCGGGCCAGCTGGTTTATGCAAAATTTCAGTGAGAGTTTTATGATGCAAGGGATTATGGCGGGCGAGCTGGTCCTACCGGCTGGAGAGGTGCCGGAACCTTTTGTTGATGCTGACGATATCGCAGATGTTGCTGTTGCTGCACTGACTCAACCGGTACTTAGAAACCGAGTATTTGAAGTGACCGGCCCACAGGCGATGACTTTTTCAGACTGTGTTGAGGCGATATCTCTGGCTGCCGGTTTTCCGGTCACCTATAAGCAGGTCCCGATTGATGCGTTTATTGCCTTTGTTAAAGAACAAGGTGCACCGGATGAGATGCTTTGGCTGTTAAGGGAACTGTTTACGGAAGTGTTGGATGGCAGGAACAGCCAAACGGTAAATGGAGTGGAAGAAGCCTTGGGGCGCCCGGCTACAAGCTTTCGGGATTACGTGATAAAGACAGCCAAAACCGGTGTGTGGAATCGAAACCAATAATACTGGTGAGTGGGCAAGCACAAAATGGCCTGCCCATTAAAGTTCGGTGTGTATCTGTGCTCAGAGTGCTGACTGAAGGAATTCAACATAGGCATCGACCGGATATGCACCGCTGACAGCCTGTTCCCTGTTCATCACCACAGTAGGTACGCCGGTTATTCCAAGCCTGCGCCAATACTCTTGCTGCGTGTCAACATCCTGTCTCAGCGCCGGGTCATCAAAGAGGCTTTCTCCCTGTTCAACTGGCAACCCTGTCCGTTTGGCGACGTCGAGAAGCAGAGCCCGGTCCGAAACATTTCGCCGCTCAGTAAAAAATTCGGTAAACAACGCAAGTTTCAATGGGGTTTGCAGGCCAAATTGGCGTGCGTAGGCCAGTAACACGTGAGCGTCACCTGTGTTATAGGTGCGCATATCATCGGCATAGTTAAAGGTAAAACCGACCTCAGCACCCAAAGCAGTCAGTTTATCCCGAGCATGGACACTTTCAGCAGTTGATGTGCCGTATTTCTTGGCAAGGTGCTCCCGAAGGTTTTCTCCCTCAGAGGGAATATGGGGGTTGAGCTGGAAAGGTTGCCATTCTATCTCCACCCGATCCCAGGCATGAAGCTGGTCAATAGCTTTCTCAAGCCGCTTGTAGCCGATAACACACCATGGGCATACCACATCGGAAACGATATCCAGCTTTATTTTTTGCTCTTCCATAACTAATCCGTGTTACTGAATTGGGTGTTACTCATTGTGGCGAAGGCCGGTCAGAAATCAACCGGTGGTGTTTTGGTAACCTGACAAGCATTATGGTTTAAAGTAGGTTGATTGGAATAGGGGAAAGAACGATGAATAAACTTTACTTTGCGGGTCCTCTGTTCTGTGATGCCGAATTGCGGTTCAATACCTCTCTAACACTGGAGATAGAATCTCTTGGATTTGAGGTATTCCTCCCTCAGCGGGATGGCGTAGAGGCGAGCAAATCGCCCTTCGATAAAATGAGTCGGGAAGCGCGGCGGGAAGCAATTTTCACTCAGGACAGAGATGAGATTTTAGAGTGTGATGTGTTTTTGTTTGTCCTCGATGGAAGGATTCCGGATGAGGGGGCTTGTGTTGAACTTGGTATGGCTTATACCGATAAGTTCCTTTCGAAAAAAGGCCGTGTGATTGTGGGCTTACACACTGATAAGCGAGCTGCGTTTATTGCGGGTAAGCTCAACCCAATGCTTGGACAGTGTTTTGACAAAATCGTGATGTCAACGGATGACCTTTTAGCTTTTTTAGGTACGCTCGAACAGACTTTATAGTGCCGCAGCACCTTGAGATTCATCGTAGCGCCTTGCCCGCCATTTCGAGGGAATCTGTTATGAAGCACAAACCCCCGAAACCGTTCTGGGCATTTTTCCGATTGGGTTAAATTCGATTCCCTTTTCCCATACCTGATTCTACTGGGATGAGTGCTGCAAGCCTCGTGATGTGAGCTTACCAGTCAGTGAATGGAGCTCAGGCATCATTCGGTTAATCAGGTAGAGCTGTTGCAATACCAGACGCAGGGATGGGTTATCTTCATCACGCCAGCTTTCTAGGTGTTTTTCCAGTTCTGTGTTCTGATCAAGTGCTTCACTGCATGGGTTGTCGGCCAGGCTTTCTATCAGGCAGTTCAGGTTCTTGTAAATCTCTCTATGTGCCTGCGAAACCAGATGATGAAGCGCTTCATCGCCAAGCTGCATCCGGTGTGCCCCCAACGCAGAAATATAACTCAGCATGGCATTGTTAAGGCACAGGAACCGGAATGACTCATCGGTGGCAGAGCGGTATCGGCCGGGTTCAGCCAGCATATTACTGATGGCGGTAGTCAGTTCAGTGTCTGCGTTGTGAGCATTCCGGCGGGCGATACGGTATGCCAGGTTGTCCCGCTTGCCTATGCGGTACTGACCGATAATTTGGGCCAGGTACTGCTGGTTGGTTTCCAGCGCGTCTGACATGATGCCGCGGAGTCTGTGTGCCTGCCAGTCAGGCAGAATGAAGCGAACGGCGATAACCGACAGCAGGCAGCCAATCAAGGTATCGCTCAGGCGCGGAAGAATTACCGCATAACCTTCACCGAGCTGGTTAAAGCACAGCAGGACGAGCAAGGTGATAAATGCTGTAGCGATGGCATATTGCGTAGTGCGGAATGCAAAGAACATCACACCGGTAATTACCATCAATACGATTTGAGACAGCGGATCGGAGAAGAAATACAAAAGCGGTATTCCAACCAATAAACCGGCGACCGTACCGATAACCCGTTCTACCAGCTTGCTGCGAGTCGCAGAATAGCTTGGCTGACAGACAAACAGGATGGTCAGTAATATCCAGTATCCACGTTCCAACTGGAGCCCCTGCAATATGGCATATCCGGCGACAAGTACGACTGACAGGCGCACGGCATGGCGAAAACGCAGGGATTTAGGCGTCATTTGAGACCAAATCCGGTGCCATTTGTCTTTCAGTGTGTGTGCACCTTCATCTGCTAGCGTGTTGTCTTCGTCGCTTTCAATCGCATCCGGGTTGCCTATGTTGGCGAGTTGCCGCTCCACAGTTGCCAAGTTGCGGAATAAGAATTCCAATTGAGTAAGAAGGTTACGGCATTCTAAGGGAGCTGTTTGGGCAAGATAGTCCAAGGACTCCCTGAGTTCATTGAGTGCCTGGGTTGATGCTTCGCTGTGCTGGTAGTCCTTTGAAAGCGTAAAAGCTGTTGCAGCAGAGCGGCAGGCAGCAGCTTGCATCAGGATGAGGTGGCGGAAGCGAAACAGGACGTCAGAATGCAGAAAATACTCAGCCAGATCCTGGTACCGGTAATGGGACGAGCTGATGCGCTCGTGGATATCCTGGGCTAGGAAATAGGTTTTCAGCAGCCGCTGGTTTGTACGATCCAGTCTTCCCCTGCGGGCCCGGACTAACAGTGTCAGCTTGGCCTGGTTAAGTGAAGTGACGACTTTGGCATTCAGGCGTGCGGTTTCCAACCGGAGCGGTTGGGGAACCATGCCTCGAACGGGCAGGAAGAGTTCGCTTTTTACTTCAAGGTAATTGGCTGTAGCAGCAAATACCCCGGCCATTCCCTGTTGCAAGGGGCGATGAGGCCACAGCAGGTTCCAAATCAGAGAGAGGAGCCCGTACCAGGTCGCCCCGGCCAGAAGAAGTGCCGGTTGCCACCAGAGAATCGTGCTTTCCGCTGCCCCCAGCATGGTATATACCGCAATTAGCAGCGATGCAAAGGCGATACTGGCATAGCGAAGCCCTACGCTCCCGAGCATGATAAAACCGAAGGTCGATAACGCCAGCCCTGTAGCAAACAGCCACGGATAGGGAAACAGGATCTCTATAGAAAAGGTGGCAATGGCAAAGCAGACAAGTGTGATGATCTGGGCTTTCAACCTGCCGGTAAAGCTGTCATCGGTTTCAGCCAATGCCGAGGCAATAATTCCCAAAACCAGTGGGGTGATAGCGTTGTGAGCCTGAAAATGCCAGCAGGGTACAGTTACCCCAACCAGGGCGAGAAATACCCGGATGGAATAGTTGACCCTTTCGTTGGCCCAATATTGTCGGAACAGGGAAATATAGTGGTTAGGGAACATAATGATTGCGATGGAAAGTTCTGTGCACAAGATAACAAAATTCGCATCAGCCCAGTAGGGATAAACGTGCATTCGATGGTTTTTTCCGCAATCACATCAACATGTTTCGTCAAACCTGGATAAGGCTGCTATCCTGCACACATGTAAATATACACAGGGGTATTCCCGCCGACCATGAAGCAGGCAGAAGGTAATCTAACCAGCCCAGTGACCGCCATTGCCCATCAGCGCGAATTGGGTGCAACGCCGCTGGCCCGTTGGTTCGTGCAGTGGGA
Source organism: Parasalinivibrio latis (assembly GCF_036825535.1). Lineage (GTDB taxonomy): Bacteria > Pseudomonadota > Gammaproteobacteria > Enterobacterales > Vibrionaceae > Parasalinivibrio > Parasalinivibrio latis. The sequence continues at coordinate 2,277,005 of NZ_CP098812.1, read as the reverse complement.
CAACTACAGTATCTCGATCGATGACAATTCACTGATCCTCGAATCACACGATACTCGCCGAATTGTGCCTTTCGCCACCTGGAATGGGGAACTGACAGTCGCCCGGGGTTTGCTTTGGGGAAAACTGACCCTGACTGCTCGTGACAAGGATGGCAGGGCACACACTTACAAGGTTTTCGGTTTACCCTGGAAAGAGACCCGGTGCTTTGCCGATTACCTGGTTTCCTGCTGGCGGGATTGGGCGGCGGGCAGTCAAAGGGCGCTTGATGCGATCTGGCCTGATATTACCCAGTTGTTGCAACAGTTACAGCAAGCCCGCGGCTATTTAAGGCAGTCTGAGGTTGCTGCTGTCTTTGACCAGATCCAGGCATTGCTCGCCAGGGCTGGCCTGGAACTTTCACTTCTTCGGCAGATTGATCCGGATAAAGCAGACTGCCTCGGTAAATGGCTTGGACAAGAAAGCTGGTTGGCTCAACGCAACGAAGCTTGGTCAAATCAGGCGGTTAAACAATGGTCTTCGCTGTTTGATTCTGTTGAAGCTTCCCCATTAAACGAAAGCCAGCGTGAGGCTGTGGTCACTGATGATGACTTTAACCTTGTCCTGGCTGGGGCGGGGTCCGGGAAAACCAGTGTGCTGGTGGCACGGGCAGCGTATCTGGTTCAAAGTGGACAGGCACTGCCGGAGCAGATATTGATGCTGGCGTTTGGCCGTAAAGCCGCTGATGAAATGAAAGAGCGACTGGCGAAAAAAGTCTCTGGGAATATCCGGGTATCCACTTTTCATGGTTTCGCCCGGGAGATAATCCGGCACAACCAGAGCACTGCACCTGAGATTTCAGAACTGGCGACCGATGACATAGCCCAAACCGCCTGGATAACTCTTTGGCTGGCTGAACACTGGCAGGTGCCAGCCAGTGAGAAGAGGTGGCTTAAGCATGCTGAAAAATTCGGAGTTCCCGGTGTCGATCCTGAAAAACCACTTTTAGAGCAGACGCACAATGAGAAACTGCACCGCTGGCTATGGCGACAGGTTGATGTGTTACGTTTGATTGCACAGGGCAAGAAAGAGATTCAGTCGTCCCTTGAACGGATAGGCGAGGACTTGAAACAGCAATCAGTCAGTGAATTGAATCTGGTCTGGCCGTGTTACAAGGCTTACCTGCAAAAGCTGAAAGAGGAAGGCAAGCAGGACTTTTCCGGCCTGATTGCAGATGCCACCAAGTTGCTTGAAAAAGGTAAAGGGCGGCCGGATGTACGGTTTATTATGGTCGATGAGTACCAGGATATTTCCCCGGACCGCCTTTCGATGCTGGAAGCGCTATGTCGGCATGAAGGGAAAAACACAAGGTCTCCCTCACTCTATGCTGTAGGGGACGACTGGCAGGCCATTTATCGCTTTACCGGGGCAGATGTTTCCCTGACGACAGACTTTGAAAAACGCTTCGGTCATGCGGCAATTCGGAATCTGGATACGACTTATCGCTTTAACGATAAAATTGGTGAAGTTGCCAAGCAGTTTGTAATGGTCAACCCAACCCAGCTTGATAAAACGCTGACCAGCGTGAAGAAGCGGAAAAGCGCCGCTGTCAGTGTTATTGATAGTGATGGTGTTGAAGCCTTGTTGGCGCAATTGAATGAAAAGCAAAACGACGGGCAGATCATGTCGTTGATGCTTATTGGCCGGGCAAATCACCACAGGCCGGAGAGTCTTTCCAAATGGAAAAAGGAGTTTTCCAATTTGTCGATTGAGTTTGTCACAGCGCATGCCAGCAAAGGGCGCGAGGCAGATTGCGTAGTGGTGTTGGCAATGAATGAGGGCGTGTTCCCTTCGGTTCGGAACACCCACCATCTGGATGACTGCTTGCTGATGAATGAAGAACCTGTCGATTTTGCCGAAGAGCGTCGGCTGTTTTATGTATCACTCACCCGTGCCAGGGAGCAGGTGTGGCTGGCGTGTGACCCTAAGACACCGTCACCCTTCGTGACTGAATTGTTGGAAGGAAACTACGGTGTCAGCAGGAAAAAAACCAAAAGCCGGTAACTGAACCGGCTTCATCAACGTTATTTGGATGTTTCTGGTCAACTAACGGGTAACGCGTTTAATCAGATAAACGCTTTTTGCTCTTCATCCCTGTATTTCGCTGCGATATCTAAAAACGCCTGTTCACAGGCCAGGAATGCATCGACAATTTCTGGGTCGAAATGTGTACCTCGACCCTTAATAATAATGGTCTTGGCGTCTTCATGGGAAAATGCAGGTTTGTACACACGTTTACAAATCAGTGCATCATACACATCAGCGAGTGCCATCAAGCGCCCAGACAAAGGAATATCGTCACCCTGCAATCCCCTTGGGTAGCCGGTTCCATCCCACTTTTCGTGGTGAGTGTGGGCGATTTCCCTTGCCAGTGACAGAAATGAACTCTGCCCCATATTGCGTTCGGCCAGTGACAGTGCATCCGCGCCAATCTTGGCATGGCCTTTCATGATTTCGAATTCTTCGTCAGTCAGTTTACCCGGCTTGAGCAAAATACTGTCCGGGATACCTACCTTGCCGATATCATGCAGCGGTGCAGATTTGAACAGGAGTTCGATGCGATCCGATGTCAGGTAGTTTTTGTATTTTTCAATTTCGCTTAATTTTAGCGCCAGTGCCCTGACGTAGGACTGTGTGCGTAAAATATGAGCACCGGTTTCATTGTCGCGAGATTCTGCCAGTGCAGACAGGCCGATAATGGCTACATCCCGGGTTTTGTTTATCTCATCGTGCGAAGTGGCAAGTTGCTCAAGCATCGAATTGGTGTAGTGGGCAATCACACCCAGTTCGGCTTGGCGTACGAGAGGAACCCGCTCTGACAGGTCGCCTGTTGATGCACTGATAAGGACGGATTTTTGTTTGTCGAGTACCTTCCTGAGAAGTTTGAGCCAGTGGTACATGATGACAAGGGTATAGCCAACCAGGCAGGCAGCAATATAGGAAAACTCTTTGTAAATACTGACAAGGGCGGCATCAACTGCTTGAGGCTCCATATGTTCTGCAAGCCAGTGGAGGTCTTTTACCATTACCATTCCAAGCACTGTTGTGAGCAGAACAATAAGCAGGACGACAAGTCCTCCCATCTGAACGATAATCGAATACCGATAATTGTCTATCTGGTCTACCGACGTTTCAGCGAGCTCTTGCGGATAGGTAAGAAGCTTGTTTTGCAGGGAAAGGTCCAGACCGACCAGAATGCCCAAAGAAACCATTCCCATCAGTACTTTAATGTTACTTTCCAAGGGAAAAGTATGGAAAACATTGTACCAGATGGCGAGGCCTAAGCCGCCGACGGCAAACAGGCTGAACTCTTTAATGGAAGAGTAACGGGATGCAGAGGAAATTAACATTTTACGCAGCAGGAAGATGAGGACAAAAGTTGTCGCTGCATAAAGCGGGTTCCGTTCAACGCTCAGGCTGTCCAGAAAAGGGCATACCCGCGATCCGTAAACGGTGAAAACAGCTGCTGCGACGATATAGTGCAGCATGACCCGCCGGGTCAAATCAGGGTGTTGAGTCATTGATAGATGGTTGTCTTTTTATAGTGTCAGTCGTTAATAGAAACATAGCTTGTGTTTCACAATCAAGGCAATATATCCAAACCACTTCAAGGTGCGTGATTCAGAGAGATTTCAGTACGTTCAATTCAAGGGAAATACTTGTAGGAATGGTGACTACACCGCAAGAGTGACAATAACCCTCCCGGATTGCTTTCCGTCACGAATCGACGCCAGCCCTTCCCGCAATTCAGAAAATGGGACAATATCACCGATGTCCGGGTCAATGAGTCCGGCCTGCATCTGTACAGCCAGCGCATTCCCTATATCCACGATCTCTTGCACCTGCTCCCTTTGGCCGTGGGCAAAAACAGACATGGTTGCAACTTCATGTATGGATAAGGACTTGGTAGCAGCAAGTAACGGGATCTCCCGCAAACCCGACGCCAGGCTGACGAATTGACCGCCAAACCTCAGCAACGCCAGCAGATGTCCGACTGATGGTGTGGATACCGCATCTATCATGGCGTCCAGGAGTTTTCCTTCGGTTGCCTCAAAGATTTTAAATGGAATATTGTCGGTAGATGGGTTGATAAGGATGTCTGCACCAAGTTTGGCTGCCCGGTCATGGTGCTCCTGGGTACAGATGGCAATGACTGCAGCGCCAACTGACTTTGCCAGTTGGATGGCGTAGATTCCTGCAGGAGAATTGGCCCCATGAATGGCAACAATCTGACCATTTTTAACATGCAGTTTTTGATGGATTGCTTGCCAGGCAGTCATGCCGGGAAGTGGGATAGCCGCAGCTTTTTCCGGATCCAGTCCGTCGGGGATACGGCAGACCGCATGTGCCTTGGCAACCGAATACTCAGCAAAGGCACCGGCAGTGCGAGGGTCGGACAGCAAAAATACCTGATCCCCCGGTAGAAAGCTGCTGACATGGCTTCCGGTTTCTACGACTTCGCCTGCAACATCCAACCCAGGTATCTGTGGGTAGTCCCAGGTTGCATAGCCCCATTCAGCCAGCTTGTGGTCGACAGCGTTAAGGCCAATGGCTGAAACTTTGATCAACACTTCATCGCTGCCACACAGTGGAATTGGGGCATCACCCTGATACAGCTCTGACAGTCCTCCCGGCTTTTTAAGCCACCAAGCTTGCATCATGATTGCCTCCTGTGCGGCAGTGTGTTGGGGCAATTGAATGTCCTGATACGGCCTATCTTTCATCAGCATAGGCTGGATGTTGCTCCAGCCTGTCGCAAAGTAAAGATTACATTTATGGTATTAGAGATTTTAGCTCAGCTAAATTAAGGGGTTGGCTGTAATCGACTTCCGGATGGAAAAATCCGTTAATTTGCATGAATTCTTTTACAAATCCTTCATAGTCACCCATTTGCCGGAAATTGCCTGGATTGATCTGCTCCAACAATGCAATGGTTTTACTCTGCGTGTCTGGGGACAACTCCCAATCGTCCATCCGTATCAGACCATTCGAATCTGTTACTGTGCTGTCATTGCTGCTTGTATAAAAACGTTCATAGAACAGGCGGTACATCTGTTCTATGCAAGTTTCATGGGTTCCCTGTTGTTTCATTACGTTCATCAACGCAAGAAGGTAAGGGGCAAGCCCCGGAATAAACACACTGGCTTTTGTAACCAGTGCCTTACAGACAGCAATATCGGCTTTTCCGTTCAATGACGCCATCTTTTGGTTGAGTTCATCTTTTGTTTTGTGCAGGTGGGCTTTTGCGTACCCCAGCGTCCCGTGATGGTACAGCGCATGGGTTTGCTCAGGGCCAATGTAGGAAAAGGCGACAGTGCGAAAGCCATCTGCAAGAACGCCTTGCCCGGCCAGCCATCCAATCCAATCTTGCCAGTCTTCGCCGCCCATGACTTTTTCGGTCGCTTCGATTTCCTCTCTGGAGGCCGGTGGCATGGTGACACTTTCCAATGTGCCTTTTTCAATGTTTACTGAATACCCAGTGACGGGTTCACCGACGGGCTTAATTACCGAGCGCCAGAAATCGCCGGTAGCCGGGTTAGGGCGCACTCCAGTCGCCAGTGAGTAGATCACCAGGTCAACGCTGCCACCCATATGGGTTTTAATCGCATCAACAACCTGTTCCCTGGTTTGTGACGAAAAGGCATCTCCTACGATATTTCCCGCAAACCTGCCTTCTTGCTCCGCGAATTCACGAAACCAGATGTTGTTATACCAACCGGCGCTGCCAACACTTTTGTCCGAAATACCTCTTTCAAAAGATACTCCCAGGGTATCAGCCTTTGCCGCACCAAATGCCAGTGCGGTCCTTGCAGAAAGACCAAAACCGGATGACGCCCCAAGGATCAGCACACGTTTTGGCAGCGTGGAACCGGTTTGAGCTGGAGTCTGTTGTGTCACGTAATTAATTTGGTTTTTAACGGCTTGCTTGCAGCCGACGGGATGGCATGTGCGGGCAACGACACCCTGTACAACAGGTTTTATGATCATCGTAGATTCCTTTATCTCATTGACCGCCACTTTACGGGAAGAAAATGCGGATTGCATGGTGGGCGATCAATTCCAGACGTGAATGCAGGCAAGAAAAAGGCCGGATATCCGGCCTTTCTACCTAATTGACAACAGGTTACAGGGAATCAGGTACGCGCTCTCAGGTAGCTTTCGTAATCAGGGATTTCGTATACAGTTTCTTCATTCAGGAGCGGGGAAGAAAGCATAAAACGGGCACTTGAACGGTTGGTTGCCACTGGGATATTCCATACAGCAGCTATTCTCAGCAGGGCCTTTACATCAGGATCGTGCGGTACCGCATTGAGTGGATCCCAAAAGAAGATCAGCATGTCAATTTTGCTATCTGTAATGAGTGCGCCCAATTGTTGGTCACCGCCCATCGGGCCGCTGATAAGGCTTGTAATGGGAAGGCCGGTTTCCTTGTTAATCATGCTTCCGGTTGTTCCGGTCGCGTAGAGATCGTGTTTCGCCAATTGCTCCCGGTTCTCGTTAACCCAACGCAGCAGTTCTTCCTTACAGTGGTCATGTGCCACCAGTGCGATATGTTTTTGTTTCCCAACCGGGCGAGTGGTCTTTTCCATGGCATTCTCTCTTTCAAACACTTAGCGCCATATTACAGGTTATGGCATTGGGTTACTGTGAATTTTCTGTGGTTGAGATAAACACTGGGCGGAACCGAGCCGGGGACAGAGAGTTCTCAACAATGGTTTGTGGCAGGTAGGCTGGTGTCATACCCACAATACGTGTCGACAGGTCCAGAACCGGGTTTTTGTCTTCAAGGTAACGGACCGCCTGATCGACAGAGAGCCTTCCCTGAAGCACCATTTGGTCACTTGGTGCGAAATCAATCCGGTTCCGGCGGAGCCCACGGTAGACACCGTGGCTGAAATAGGTGGAAACCAGCCCAATGTCGTCGAGTTTACCTGCACTTCTGAGGGTATTGATGCCTACTTCAATAGCAACAGCACTGCCAATGATGTAGTCGACATTCGGATGTTTTTCGATAATTTCCTGAAGTAAGTTACGTTGTAACTCCTTGCTGTTGTCGTCCCATTGCTCTGTGACGATCTTTATCGGTTTGCCTTTAATTGTGTCGTTAAGCCCGGCCATGACCGGGAAGGTGCCGCCTACGGCTTTGGGACCGGCCAGCACGGCGATGGTCAGAGGGTGTCCCGCCTGGTTCTGTTTTTTAACGAGGAAATCCCCGACTTCCCTGCCCATATAATACCAGTCAACGCCGACACGACCGGCAAGACGGTGGTGGAGTTTTTCTGTTTCATGGACTGCATTGATGGTGCCAAACAATGGGATGTGTCCCGCGGTGTCGCCGATTACTTCCGGCATGTCCGGTGAAACAGCGCCCAACAATATAGCGTCAGCTCCCCATTTCCGGCACTGCCTGACCTGGGCAAGTTGCTGCACTTCGTTGTTATAACCGTTGGCGTCCAATACCTTGAGTTCAACCCCCAGCTGGCGGCTTTGTTCCACCATGCCGTAATTCACCGACAGCCAGTAGGCATCTTTGAGGTGTGGGTACAGTGCGCATATTTTCCAGGCCTTGCTTGCCTCTTTCAGCGGCTGGTAATCAACCGAGACATCGTTTTTGGAAAATGCCGGTTCATGGGCGACTACCTGCCATGCCTGGGCGGGAAGGGCACTTACGCCCAGTAACAGGAGCGTGGTAAAACGGAACAGGTTGTTGAAATAACGGGCAAGCAATCGCATCAAAGTGGTCTAAAGGTCGTAAACACTGGCAGAATAGTACCCATTGTCAGAGAAAGAGAAAACGTTTCCAACGGATTCTTGGGGTTTTAAACGCAATGTCGTTAAAAAAAACGGGTATTGGCAGCACGCTGTTGCTGGCATTTTCCAGCATGGCGGTAATGATGATATTAGCCGCACTTATCGGTGTCGGTGGATTTTCGCTTGTGGCGAAAACTGAACGCCAGGTCATGAATTCAGCGTTGCCTGCTTTGGTTGAATCGAAGCAACTTTCCGATATCGCAAACCGAATGATTGCTACGGCGCAGGTGCTCGAAAAGTCATCTACCCAAAGTGAACGAGAGCAACAGGGTCGCTCGTTAACGATTTATGCCCGGGAGCTCCGGCAAAGCCTGGTGAACCTACGCCAATATTCCTTCAACCCCAGGGATTTGGATGAGCTGGACAATAATATCAAAGGTCTTATCGACAATTTGGCGCTGATGGGGTTGCTCGTCGGGCAGAAAATTGATCTCGAGAACCAGACCAAAACCAAAATCGGTTTCCTGCGGGGACGTCTCGAAGCGGTTCAGGATCTTTCCCTTTCACAGATTTCAAATGCCAACGCAGTTACAACAGCAAATATTGTCCGTCTGTATGACTTGGTTGAGACTGGCAAGAAAGAGGCTATCTATGAGGCGCTGGATAACCTGGTTGAAGTCGATCTAGATCTTTCAGAGCGTTTGATTGAGCTCCGCTCGATGACCCAGAAGCTTGATGGGTTGGTCAGTGATGCCGGCTACAGTGAGAATAAGAAGGACATAAATGCATTCCGGGATAAATACAGGGATGTTGTCGAAGTATTGGAGCGCCGCGTTAAAGCCGTGGAAGACCCTGAGCGCTCGGCTCAGATGATGGAGCAGTTGCAGGGAATCAAAGAGCCGAATGATTACTTTAACGGCCTTATCCGGCTGGTAGAGCTTCGCCGTGACCTGAGGGTGCTCAATGACCGCAACCTGAGCGCATTCCAGACCCTGAATGACCAGATTGATGCCGTGGTTGAGTCGGCAAGTTATACCTCCAGGCAGGCCATTGCCAACGTGGAAGAAAGTCTGGGGCTTGCCCAAAATGGCCTGATCGGTATATCCGTTGCCGGGGTGCTTGCCCTTATCCTGATTATGTGGAAGTACGTGTATGCACGGGTGGTATTCAGGATTAACCAGTACTCCCGCGCCTTGATGTCACTGGCTCGGGGGGATTTGGCAATCAACCTGAAAGTTGAAGGTGATGACGAACTGGCTGCCATGGGCCATGCGATTCTGGTGGCCCGTGATACCGCGTATGAGCGGGCGCGGCTTGCCTCTGCAGAGGGCCGGTACAGGCAAGAGTTGGAAGCGAACAAAATTAGCCTGGAAAATACCGTTGCCAAGCGTACTGCGGAGTTGAAAGAGGCGAATTCCAAGCTTAACGAAGAAGTTGAGCAGCATGCTATCGCTCGTGTTGAAGCTGAACAGGCTAACCGGGCCAAATCTGCTTTCCTGGCAACAATGAGCCACGAAATCCGGACGCCAATGAATGGTGTTTTGGGGACGGCATCGCTGTTGGCAGACACCATTCTGGATGGTAACCAGAAGCGTTTGTTGGCAGTGATTAACCGCAGTGGCGAGGCGTTGCTGGACGTCCTGAATGACATCCTCGATTACTCTAAAATTGAAGCCGGACACCTTGATATCCATCACGAAACCTTCAACCTTTGCTATTTGGTTGAGGATGTAAACCAGATGCTCAAAAGCCGGGCTGATGAAAAATCCCTGTATCTCACCGCTGAATGCTCGCTGGCAGAAAAGCCCTGGCGAATGGGGGATGCGTCCCGAATTCGCCAGGTGTTGGTAAATTTAGTGGGGAACGCAATTAAATTTACTGAAAAAGGTGGGATCAGGGTTCGTATCGGATTGCACCCCCGTAATAAAGATCAGGTACTGTTTGAGGTGATTGATACCGGTGCTGGTATATCAAAAGCAGAGCAGAAGAAGGTCTTTGAAGCATTTTCCCAGGCTGAAACCGGCAGAAAGACATTCGGAGGTACAGGTCTTGGACTGGCGATTAGCAAGCGTATTGTCGATGCCATGCAAGGGGAGATTTCGGTCAGCTCCATCCAGTGGCAAGGCAGCCGTTTCTGGTTCAGTATTCCATTGGTTGAAAGCTCTGCGCCCAAAGAGTCCGATGTTTTGGCCTGTAAGGTTATTGAGCCAGCCCATGTGCTGCTGGTGGAAGACAACCCGGTAAACCTTATGGTGGCGACAGGCTTCCTGAAACGCTTGGGGCATACTGTGGTCAGCGCGGAAACAGGCATCGAGGCTGAGCAACGGGTTGATCGCGAAGATTTCGATATCATGCTCCTTGATATCAACCTGCCGGATACAGATGGTGTCACCCTGATGCGGCGGCTGCACCGTGTTGAAGCCAACAAGAGCTACGAAAAATGGTTGTCACCTACGCCGATGGTGGCTGTTTCAGCTCATGTTTTCCGTGAAGAAGTGGAAAGCTACATTACGGCCGGTTTCAATGGCTTCCTGTCAAAGCCGCTTGTCGCCAACCAGTTGTCTGACGAGCTGGCTCGTCTTCTGGCGGATAAACCCCGCGTACCGCAAAAGCCCGTTGTTCAAGAAATGACATCTGTAAGGCCTGACTTGGTTGTGACACCCGAATTGGAAAAAGTGTCAGAGCCTCAGAACGTACCAGATGAATTTAACGGACTACCGGTTCTTGATGCTTCTGTATTGGAGAACGACATTGACGTGTTGGGTGTAGAGCAAATCCAACAGATTGCGGCCCTTTTCATCAGTTCGACACCTGATAGGGTGGAGGCGTTGGGCGATGCCATGACAGTTGAGGATTGGGAAGATACTGCGTCTTTTGCCCATACATTGAAGGGAGGGGCGGGTAGCGTTGGCCTGACGGCCCTTCATGCCATGTGCCAGCGTATTGAGAAAGCCGCCAGGGAAGAGAGAGCGTCAGGCATCTCTGTCGAGGATCTTGAGCGGCTTTATGGGTACTCGGTCTCTGCGCTTAACTCGCGCTTTGTAACCAGGACAGAATAAAATCTGATACTTGTTGAGGCTGGTTCAAATCCAGCCTTGTCAGGGACGCAGGCAGGTCGATGGTTTCGTCGCTCGCCATTGCAATGATGTGGCGGTCGTTCGGATGCAGGAGTGGTTTTCCGTGTACCGGACGGTGAATTTCAATCTTTGGAATAGGCGCGTCACGGAACCCTTCAACAAGCACCAAATCGATGCGGCCATGATCCAACTGGGAGAGGCATTCTTCCAGCGTCGGCTCTTCTCTTTCCTCATCATGGTATTCAAAAAAAAGGATATTCCGTTCACGGGTAGCCATTAAAAACTGATCACTGCCGGCTTTTCTCAGGCGGTAACTGTCTTTGCCTGGTTTATCCGGGTCAATAACGTGGTGACTGTGTTTAACAACTGCAACACGCACCCCTGCGGTCCTTAATAGAGGAATAACCTTTTCAATTAACGTGGTTTTCCCGGATCCGCTAAACCCTGCAAACCCAATCACCGGTTTTCTATTTTGCATCTGTCTCTCAATCTCTACATGGCAGAAAGCGCAATCAGATTAGTATTGTATCACGGTCGCTTGCTATCCTTATGAGTGCCGGTGTTCATATCAGCGGATGGAATGATAATGTGACACGGCATAAATGCTGCACGGATGCAGTGAGATTCTTGTATACCACATGGGATTTTAATCCCTGAGCGATCAAGGAGCGATTGAATGTGGGTAACTTTAGATTTTGAGGCGTCTGGCCTTTCTGACAGTTCATTTCCTATCGAGGTTGGCTATTCCTTGCCGGATGGCGATACTTCGAGCCTGTTAATTAACCCTCTTACTTCTTCTGAGCCCTGGACGTATTGGGACAAATACGCTGAATCTGCCATTCATGGAATCAGTCGCGAAGAATTGGAACTGGAAGGTTGGTCTGTGGCAGATGTTTGCCTCCACCTTAACCAGACACTCTGCCAGTACGAGCACGTTTTATGCGACAGCCAGTGGGATCTCTTTTGGATGGGCAGGCTCTATAAAGCAGCACATATGCGTCCGGCTTTCACTCTCACTGAAATCGGGCACTGGCTGAAATTTGAAGTGGGGATATCTCGGGAGCGATTTCTGGATTGCCTGGAATCACTGGGCCCGCCGGTTCACCGGGCAGCAGCGGATGCGGAGAATATTCGTCAGGCTATTAATCAACTGATAAAGTGACGGTTTTTGCTCGCTGAGAGATTTCTATGCCGTCTCTGCCCTTGGGTGTTGATATAAATTCGTGCGGTCCTGTGCGGTTTGCACAATTTAATGTGGCGATGTCTTACGATCGTCCCGGTGAATTGAACCGGTTGCTGAATGAAAGGCAGCAACGTTTCTGCAATATCGCCGGCGTGATAAGAACAGTCCGGCCAGATGTGATATTGCTGTGTGAATTCGATCATCCCGGAGTAGGAGGTGACGATGGTGCCGTCGCTGTATTTATCAGGGAGTACCTCAATACAAATGATGGTGACGGCGAGCCGATTGACTACCCCCATGTGTATTGTCCCTCGAGCAACACCGGGCTGCCCCTTAAAGAAACATCTGCTAAATCAACTGTAATTCAACCTGAAGAAGCACATGGCTTTGGCCTTCATCATGGGCAGTACGGATTTGTCCTCCTTTCTCGCTACCCCATACTTTTTGAAGAGATTAGAAGCTGGCAACAATTTCGCTGGCAAAAAATGCCGGGTAACAGAATGCCAGAAGGTTTCTATGACAGCGTTACCGAACAAACCCTCCGGCTTTCTTCCAAAAACCACGTTTGTGTGCCGATAGATACACCAATAGGTGTTGTTACCGTCGTGGCATGCCATCCCACACCGCCGGTTTTCGACGGGCCAGAGAAAAGGAACTATCACCGTAATGCAGATGAGCTGCGGTTAATTGCTGACATCATTGATAACGCCGGTTACCTGGAAGATGACGCTGGCACACCCGGTGGAATTAAAGGTACAAACCCGTTTGTGGTGATGGGGGATTTAAACTGTACGCCGATCGATGGTGATGGTGACCATAGTGAGCTGAGAAAGCTCCTAAGCCACCCCAAGATCAACAAGACTGCTGCTTTGGGAAAACTGGTACCAACAAGCGCAGGCGCACGTTCTCATCGTGTGTTTCAATACAGGTATGATACATCCAATACCTGGACGCATAACAGTGGCCTCAGGCTGGATTACGTCCTGCCCTCATCCAACCTGATGGTGTCTTTATCGGGGGTATTCTGGCCATCTGCCGCCGAAGTGGGGAGAAACCTGATTGCCGATAGCAGGAACCGGGTAAGGGCAGGTATAAGTTCAGACCATCGGTTGGTATGGGTGGATTGCGATATCAATATGTAACCTTTCATTTGCCACTGTTTTTTAAGATGTTGACCGCCTGAATGCATTTCGGGCGCTTAATGTTTCTATTTTTAATTATTTGCCTAGAAAATCATTCTGCACACTTTTGCCTCAAATGAGCATTAGGGCTCATAAAAATAGACATTGATCATGATCTTCATCCCAAAAAGTATATATATTTCCATGCGTTAAATTCAACAACATGAATATGTGAAAGGAAAAATATACATGCGCATGATTAAACGCAGTGGTTTGGTGTTGGCTATTCTGGTCACGTCGGGATGTACAACAATTTTACAAGGAAATGATTCAAAGCCTTTTGAAGAGGCGATGGTGTCGCATGATTACCTGACTGCTGCAACCCACGCACAGGAGTTGGCAGATATGGATCCGGAAACGGGCGAAGTTGATGACCTGTTCTGGACACTCCAAGCCGGTGCAGCGCTCCGTTTTGACGGCCAATACAAGCTTTCTACATCCTATTTTGATGCCGCCGAAAAAGTGATGCGTGAAGAAGATACCGAGAATGGTCTGGAGAAAGGTGCTGAAACCGTGGGTTCCATTGCAGGGAACGATGCAATGTTGGATTACGAACAAACGTATTATGACGGTGTAATGGCAAACACCTACAAGGCGTGGAATTTCCTGGCAGACGGTGACATGCAAAATGCGCGCGTTGAATTTAACCGTGCTGAAGAACGTCAACGCATCGCTGCAGAGTACTTTGCCGATAAGATTAAAGAGCAGAAAAAAGAGCTGGAAGAAGAAGCGGGTGAAAGCTTCAGCTTGGTTAACTCAACGCTCAAATCTGATCTCACCCAGTCTGCTCTGAAAAATGCAGGTTTTGAAGAAAACCAATGGAAAGCATACGGCGGTTTTGTAAACCCATACACTACCTACTCCAATGCGCTTTTCCTGATGCTGAATGCAAAGAGCAAATCTGATTACCAAAAAGCAGCAGACCTGTTCAATCGCGTTTATAAAATGACCAAGTCTGCAGCAGTAAAAGCAGATTACGATCTAGCCCGCTCTTTGGCGCGCGGAAAGTCGAAAAAAGCGCTCGACAAAAAAGTTTGGGTTGTATTCGAAAACGGTCAGTCAATTGTACGTGAAGAACGACGTGTAGACCTGCCAATTGGCATTATTCCAGGCGCTGACGTTCAATATGCTGGTATTGCACTTCCTAAACTGAAATCTCGTGGTGAAGCATATCCTTACATCACTGTGAATGGCGTTAAAACCGCTTCACTGTCAAATATGGACCGGATTATCGGTGCCGAATTTGATACTGAATTCCCTTACATCCTTGCTCGCGAAGTTACCCGTACCACGCTGAAAACCATTGTTCAAAAGCAATTGAATGATGAGAACGAATTGCTTGGTCTGGCCGCGGGTATTTTGCAGGCAGCCACTACCGGTGCAGACCTCCGTTCTTTCAGTGCACTGCCATGTGAATTTGAGACGGCGTCCCTGGTAGCGAAATCCAATCAGGTAACGGTAAAGGCAGGTGCGTTTGAAATGCCGGTTGAGCTAGATAAGAGTTCAAAAAATCACGTTATTTATGTGAAAGCTCCAACGGCAAATGCAGCACCAACTATTCAAGTAATTAACCTGTAATTTTTACTGATGGGCGCAGAAATGCGCCCTTACTGCAATGATGAAAAGCGAGCGAATGGACATGAAAAAACTGATTGCTGTGATGTTAATGGGTGTTGCAACTCTTACCGGATGTAAGACTACAACATCGTATATCGATGCTTCTGACACAAAGACCAACGTAACTGCCGGCCTGTCTTATGCAGACTTTTCTAAAGCAGCTAACGAAATGGCTGATGAAATGGTTGCATCAAAGCTTCTGACTCACCCGCAGGCTGATCAGGGTGGCCGCTATATCCTTTATATCAACAACATCGAAAACGATACTATGCAGCGAATTGATACCGATCAGCTGGTGAAGTCAATTCGTGTGAAGATGCTGAACTCCGGTAAGTTCTTGGTAACGACTGCGTTTGGTGAAGATGATGCGTCTACAAAGATGCGTGCATTGAAAGACTCTAAAATCGTTAAGAAGTCTACTGTAAAGGGTGATAATCAGGTTTATGCGCCCGACTTCAGTCTGTCTGGAAAAATCCTGCAGCGTAACAACACGCTGGATTCCGGAGATACCCGCATTGAGTACTACTTCCAATTGTCTCTGACCAACATTGAAAACGGTCTGGCGTACTACGAGGGCGAGCGCGTTGTTGGCAAAGTTGCTGATGGCGACACCGTAAGCTGGTAATGACCGGGAAAACAATTGGCTCTACTGCACCGGTGGCCACCGGTGCAGTTATTTCTGTATGAGGGACTCCATGAATTTCCGCAAAGCTCCATTAGCAATGATCCTGTCTATGCTGGCGATGCCAGTATCTATCAACCACGCGTTTGCTAATCAAGATACATCAACGACACAGTCCGTGCCGGCAGAGCCAGATTCAACTGCTCAAAGTGCACAAGATGTGCAAGTCGCAGAAATCGATCCGGATCAGCAAGTTCAGGAACTTATTGACAAATATCGTCAGGCCGTCGAAGCAAAAGTTCGTGCTCAGGGTAAGCAAAATTCAGTCGTGTTCTTTGAAGGTAAAGGACAGATTGCAGTCGATAAAAACCATACTGACTGGTCAGAGTTTCGTGCATTGGCGCTGAATGAAGCTGTTCTGAAAGCGCGTGAATCCTATCTGAAAACGCTGAACCGGGACTTTGTTCAGCAAGATATCAAAGAGTATTTCAAAGCCAAGGGTTTACCTGAGCCAACCGCGGATGATTTCAAATCAGAGTCCAAGCTGACTCAGCTACTGAATAAAGCGATAGCTGTTGTGGACAGCAAGCTGAATGCAGAGCTTGAAGAAAATGGTGTAAACCCGCAGGAATTTGAAGCGGCTCCGCAAACTAAAAAACAGCAACTTTTCCGTGAGTACATTGGCACCAAATCAATTACGCGCGCATACGGTGATTTGTCAGGGATGTTTGTCGTTAAGACATTCGAAGTTATCGAAGATAACGGCAAAGGTACTGTTGGTGTCGTGATGGCGCTTTCAAACGCAAAACGTGATCGCGTAAAGGCTCTGGTTGAATCGCGTGGAAACGTGATGCCAGATCCGGAGAAAGCAAACCCGGCGAACGCGAACATTAAATCAAAACTTGCCAATATGAACGACACCCTGTTCCTGAATACGGGGACCCAGCTTTGGTATGACGACAAGGGGTATCCAATGCTTGTCTCGTTTGGTCAGGCGGGCGTTATCTATACCAATGACCCAGACGAGCGGACAATGGAGCGTGAAGCGGCGCGTGGTTATGCGGAAGACAATGCATGGGGACTGCTCGCAGGCACTTACAACATGAACGGCAACTTCGCACGTGATTCAATGCGTGGTCAGGAAAAGACCAAAGATAAAGTGTTTGAATTTGCCGCTGGAAACGTTCGAACATCTGAAACGGCTGGTATCCAGCGGAAGATTATGAGCGTGACAGAAGAGAGCTCAAAAATGACCTCCAGCATTCGCGATGTTACTGGTGTGGGTGTTGAGCATACCTGGCTGAAAAAACACCCGGTCACAGGCAAGGAAATGACTGGTGTTGTTGTCGTTTGGCATCCGGTTCGAATTCAAAATGCGGAAGACCTGCAAAATGGACGTGAACCTGTGGCAACTGAAACAAACAAGCCAACATCTGCGCATGAGGCTGGTTCCGAAGACTTTTTCGATGCAGCTGATTTCTAACGGGACAATCGAGTGAAGAAATTATTCATTGCACTGTTGTGCTTGTTCTCACCATTGGTCTTTGCAAAAACATTGATTGTTGAGACGAGTGGCGAGGGCCTAAGCAAAGAAACTGCCATCAACAATGCGTTGATTCAGGCACTTCGTCAGGTAAACGGTACCAATATTGAAAGTGCGCAAGCATCACAAACGCAAACATCCAAGAAATCTGGTAACGGGACAGAATATCAGCGTGACCGTTCAGAATTGGTCGTTGTTGAGACCAAAGGAAAGGTTGACTCTTATGATGTTCTGAATGAGTTCTGTACTGATACCGGATGTGAGGTGAAGCTCAAAGTCCGCATTTCGGTTCGAAAGACAAA
This sequence comes from Parasalinivibrio latis, assembly GCF_036825535.1. Taxonomy (GTDB): domain Bacteria; phylum Pseudomonadota; class Gammaproteobacteria; order Enterobacterales; family Vibrionaceae; genus Parasalinivibrio; species Parasalinivibrio latis. The sequence goes on along the minus strand of NZ_CP098812.1, from coordinate 2,259,691 downwards.
AGGGCTCAATGACAAGCGTCGTGCACTTGCGGTAAAAACATTTACCGGTGGTCAGTCAGGCAAAGACATTGCTCGAGAATTGGAATCTTTGATGGTAAAAGACCGTAAGTTCTCAGTTCTGGACAACCCGAATGATGCGCGCCTTGACTATATCGTTGAAGGTAAAACCATTGAATCTCGCACAACAAAACGTGTCGTAGATAATTCGAGAACGGTAGAACTTACCGGCGAATATATCGAAGACAAGAAGACATACTACTCTTCCCGCGTTGTCGTTGAGTATAAGATCATCGATATCTACAATGGTCAGATTAAATGGAGCGACCGTGTCACGACCACGTCTAGCCGCAACAATCTTTCCCTGCTCAAAAATATTACGGCTCGGAAAGTGTTTGATGCCCTGAAGGAAAACATTTACCCATTGCTGGTGTTAAAAGCCGAGGATGGGTCACTGATTGTCAATTCAGGTGGCGAGACGGTTTCATCAGGTGATTTATACGATGTATACAAAATGGGTAAAACCATTATCGATCCTGTTACCGGTGAGCGTTTGGGTGCCAACGAAATTAAAGTGGGTACGGTAAAAATTTCCCGGGTATTGCCGAAGATGGCGTATGCGACCTTGATTAAAGGTGATGCCGCTTCACTTGGCAAAATGCAGATTGCACGCAAAGCGAAACAGCAGCCGGCAAAAAGGAAAACGTCCTCTCCGGTGAAAAAGAGTGCCCCTGTAAAACAGGAATCCACTGATACACCTTCCGCTGGTGGAATCCTCTTACCTTAACGACAGTTTCAATAGGTCTAAGATGAAACCCGGTTAATTCCGGGTTTTTTTGTCTTGTTCGTTTGGTGTAATTGGCCAGAAATGCAGCTATCTGAGCCAATTGCAGTGAGATCAGACGCGGAAAATCTGTAAAAGTAATGTGAAAGCGTTCATGTTTTTGTGTATACAACATGACCGTCAACTAATAAATGTGCTGAATTAAGCAGGTTAAATTTAGATTCTATAAGAAATGGTAACCTACAAGGGAGTAACAAGGATGAAACGCAGCACAACGCTGGCCCTCGCCATTGCTTTAGGTATGTCTTCTGCAGCTGCTCATGCCGCATTTAAACCTTCTGTCATTTTCGACATGGGGGGTAAATTTGATAAATCCTTCAACCAGGCTGCATACACCGGCGCCGAAGCATTTAAAAAATCAACTGGAATTGGCTACGGTGAATTTGAAATCACCAATGAAGCTCAACGTGAGCAAGCGATGCTCCGTATGGCACAACGTGGCTTCAACCCAATTGTAGCGGTAGGCTTCCAACAGGCTCCGATTGTTGAGAAAGTTGCCAAGCAGTTCCCTAAAACACAGTTTGTTATCATTGACGCAGTGGTTGACCTGCCAAATGTTCGTTCAGTTGTGTTTAAGGAGCACGAAGGCTCATTTCTGGTCGGCGCGCTGGCTGTGATGAAAAGTGAGTCAGACAAAGTCGGCTTCGTAGGTGGAATGGATATCCCGCTTATTCGTAAGTTCGCGTGTGGCTATGAGCAAGGCGCGAAGTTTGAAAGCAAAGATGCGGAAGTTATCCAGAATATGACGGGTACAACGCCGGCTGCATGGAATAACCCAACCAAAGGTGCAGAACTGGCTAAGGCTCAGTTCGACCAAGGGGCGGATGTTGTCTATGCTGCTGCAGGTGGTACCGGGGTAGGCGTTTATCAGGCAGCAGTTGATGCCGGTAACTATGCAATTGGTGTGGACTCTAACCAGAACTACCTCCATCCGGGCGTGATGCTGACATCGATGGTTAAGCGCGTTGACGTTGCTGTCCAGGATGCCTTCATGGATGCCAAAGATGGCAAGTTTACCCCAGGTCTCCAGGCTCTGGGCCTGAAAGAGCAGGGTGTAGACTGGGCGTTGGATGACTACAACCGTGAACTCGTAACGCCGGAAATGGAAAAGCGTATTAATGCAATCCGTGATGACATCATTTCAGGCAAAGTGGTTGTACACGATTACTTCTCCACCAATTCCTGCCAGTACTAAATAGTTAAAGCGTTTGGGGCCGATCCCTTTGGGATGGGCCCTTTTCATGTCTTAGGCAATCAAGGAAGTGACATGAGTGCGCCTGCAATTGCGCTAAAGCAAATCAATAAACACTTTGGCCCTGTTTGGGCTAACAAGAATATCGACCTGACAGTCCGGCCAGGTACCATTCACGGTATTGTGGGTGAAAACGGGGCGGGTAAATCTACCTTGATGTCAATTTTGTACGGTTTCTATACTGCTGATTCCGGCACGATTGAAGTCAACGGTGTCGCCGCAGACATCCGCAATTCCCAGGACGCCATTGCTGCCGGTATTGGAATGGTGCACCAACACTTTATGTTGGTGGAAACTTTTTCCGTTCTGGAAAATGTAATGCTGGGAGCAGAAGGGGAAGCCATGCTGGCCGGAGCCAGTGAAAAGGCGGAAACCGCACTACGAGCCATAGAGGAAAAGTACGGGCTTCATGTAGATCCTCATGCCATCGTAGGCGATCTCCCGGTAGGGCTTCAACAACGGGTTGAGATTCTAAAAGCCTTATACCGCGGTGCAAGAATTCTGATTCTTGACGAACCCACCGGCGTATTGACTCCTCAAGAGACAGAACAGTTTTTCGGCATCCTTGATTCTCTGCGAGAGCAGGGAGTCACCATCATTCTTATTACCCATAAACTCCGCGAAATAATGGCAATTACCGACAGTGTGTCAGTAATGCGTCAGGGAGAAATGGTCGCAGAGCGTGATACTTCAGACACTTCACCTCAAGAACTGGCCGAGCTTATGGTTGGCCGCAAAGTTTTGCTCCGTGTTGAGAAAGGGCCAGCTAACCCTGGGGAAGAATGCCTGAAAGTCAGTGGAGTAACCTACCGCGACCGCCGGGGAGTCACCTTACTGGAAGATCTTAACTTCTCGGTACGCCGAGGCGAAATTTTAGGGGTGGCAGGGGTCTCTGGCAATGGACAGAGCCAGCTTTTGGAGTTTCTTGCAGGTACACTCACTCCCCAACAGGGAGAGTTAATGGTTAGTACTTCTGTAGGGAAACGTACTTTTTTACCGTCCACAAACCGTGATGCGGCCCTGATGCGCGACATGAAGGTTGGGCATATTCCTGAAGATCGCCTGAAGCAGGGCTTGGTGAAGTCTTTCCCTGCTGCTGAGAACGCCATTCTGGGGTTCCAGGGGGATGCAGCATACGGTGCCAAGCTGTTCGATCTGGCGGCTATTGATAGTGCCACCCGGAATATGATGGAAGAGTTTGATGTCCGTCCACCTACGCCAGATCTCAAGTCAGCCAATTTTTCCGGAGGGAATCAGCAAAAGTTGATTGTCGCCAGAGAGATGATGAGAAAGCCCGATATCCTCCTGGTAGGCCAGCCGACACGAGGGGTGGATATTGGCGCTATTGAGTTTATACACCGTAATCTGATTTCAGCGAGGGACAGCGGTTCGGCCGTTGTGCTTGTTTCCACAGAACTGGATGAAATTATGTCTCTTTCTGATCGGATAATTGTTCTGGTAGACGGAATAATTACAGGTGAAGTTAATGCCGCTGAAACAGATGAAAAAGCTCTGGGCATGCTAATGTCGAATGCCGGGGAAGAGGCGTAGGAGGAAAAAGGATGTCTACCTCAGTACAACATACGCCTGCATGGGTAAAAGTAGCTTTGGTGCCATTTATTCAGCTGGCATTGGCGTTGGTGATTGCCAGTCTTGTGGTGCTTCTTGTCGGTGAAAGCCCGGCTGAAGCATTTGGTGTAATGGTTAAGGGGGCTACAAACCTAGAGTTTGGTGGCTTGAGTAACACACTTTATTACGCGACGAATTTTGTGTTTACTGGCTTGGCAGTCGCGGTGGCATTTCATGCAGGAATGTTCAATATCGGCGGGGAAGGGCAAGCATATATCGCCGGTTTGGGTATCGGCATATTGATGCTGTTACTTGATGACGTGTTAAACGTCTGGTTAATGGCGCCGCTTGCAATCCTTGTTTCAGCCGGATTTGGCGCTCTGTGGGGGGCAATACCAGGCTACCTCCAGGCAAAACGGGGTTCACACATCGTGGTAACCACCATTATGTTCAACTTTATTGCCTCGGCAGTAATGGGATATGCATTAGTTGAACATATTGCCAAGTATGGCGGTAACTCTACCGACTCGCGTTACTTTAACCCTGAGTCTGTCTTCCCCAAATTCTATGAGCTGGCACAGAGTTACGGATTTGAGCTGCCGTTTTCATTACTCAATCCCACAGTATTCATTGCATTGATTACAGCGTGGTTGGTATGGCTGTTGTTATTCCGCTCTCGTTTGGGCTATGCCATTAGGGTTGTGGGCCAGAACCAGACTGCAGCAACGTATGCAGGGATCAACACGCAGAAGATCATCATCATTGCGATGGCAATTTCCGGTGGCCTTGCAGGTCTTATGGCTCTGAATGAGGTGTTTGGTGCCCAGAACCGGCTCATCCTTAATTTTACTGGTGGCTTTGGCTTTATCGGAATCGCTGTTGCCCTGATGGGACGAAACCATCCGGTGGGTGTGATCCTGGCTTCTTTGCTTTTCGGTGCCCTTTATCAAGGGGGAACAGAGCTTCAGTTTGAAATGCCGAGCCTCAATCCTGAATTGATTATGGTTATTCAGGGCCTGGTGATCTTCTTCACCGGCGCGATGGACCGCCTTATCAGAGAGCCGGTTGAACGGCTTTTCACCCGCCAACAGACAGTGGAGTAGGATATGGACTTGCTACCTTGGCTGCTTTCAACTGCGGATTCGACTATTCGTTTGGCTGTGCCGTTAATCTTTGCGGCGATGGCTGGAATATTTTCCGAGCGATCTGGCATTGTGGACATTGGCTTGGAAGGCAAAATGCTGTTCTCTGCCTTTGTTGCAGCGTCAGTGGCCTATGTGACCGGTAACCCCTGGCTGGGGTTGTTTGCTGCAATTTTAAGCTCCGTTATGCTGGCACTTGTGCACGGCTATGCATCGATTACCCAGCGGGGAGACCAGATAATATCTGGCCTTGCTATTAACTTCTTCGCATCAGGAATGACTATCACACTTGGTCATGCCTGGTTTGAGCGGGGGGGCCAAACCCCGGCTCTGGTCAGCGAACAGCGTTTTTTGCCGATAGAGTTACCGGGTGCCGAATGGCTGGGTGATACGATTCCGGTATTAGGGCCTCTATATAAAGAGGTGATATCAGGGCATAACCTATTGGTATACCTGTCATTTATTGCTGTGGGTGTTGCGTGGTGGGTATTGTTTCGCACGCGATTTGGTTTGCGGTTGCGAGCGGTCGGTGAAGAACCGAATGCCATTGATACCGCAGGTATTTCCGTTGCATTTGTACGTTATCGAGCGGTGATTGTCGCGGGTATTCTGTGTGGTATGGCCGGTGCTTATCTCTCCACAGCGCAAAATGCATCGTTTGGCCGGGAAATGACCGCTGGGCAAGGCTATATTGCTCTGGCTGCGGTTATTTTCGGGAAGTGGCAGCCACGGAATGCTTTCCTGGCTTGTTTGCTGTTCGGTTTCTTATCGGCTTTGGAAACTCGAATGCAAGGCGTATCTATACCAATTATTGGTGTTCTTCCGACCCAGGTATTCTCAGCACTTCCATACGTGTTGACTGTGGTACTGCTTGCCGGATTTATTGGCAAGGCGATGGCCCCCAAAGCGATTGGGCGACCCTATGTAAAAGAGCGATAGATTTGCCGATAAACCTGAAACAGCCGCACAACCAGCGGCTGTTTTTTTAACCCGTTCCTGACAAAAGCTTTCCCCCCGAGCGTATCCTTTTTCTACTAACCAGACTGGTTGGTCATGCCTGTACACCTTTTAAAGCACTGTGCACCAGATTCCTGAAGCCTCCCGGGCATAAAGTTCTTGCTGTCTCCGGGATCTTTCTGGAAGTTTGCCCGGTATGAAAAATGGAGCCATTATGGAAAATAACGATAAGCAAAATTCCTCTCAACGTAATGCCAAAATTATCTACGTCCTTTATATGGTGGGCATCATCATCGGCCTGACGACAGTGATTGGTGTCGTTATGGCATACGTTAACAAAAAGGAAGCGCCTGGGTGGTTGAAGAGCCACTATGAGTTTCAGGCCAACACCTTCTGGTACGGGATGTTGTTCTTGATTGCCGGATCATTGTTGTCTTCCGTCATCTCTCTTGGCTATGTTGCTTTCCCTGTCTGGGCTGTATGGGTAATTATCCGCTGTGTGAAAGGCATTAAGCTATTGGACAACATGCAACCCCAACCTGACCCGAAAAACTGGTTATTTTAGCAGTAGAATAAAGGCGCTCTTCAGCGCCTTTATTATGGCGTTCACTTTTTCTTCACGATTCGAGGCTGACAAACAGGGTTTCCATCTGGTAGGAAAAATGGAGACTGACACTGGCTGTACTTTATCTTCCATTTGAGTAGGCTAACGAGAATACGAGTGTGGAGTGAGAAAGTGTTATCTGAACCCCGCAACGATGCGGGAGGTGGGGTGCGAGCAGATTTCACAAACACAGAACCTCTCACCGGGCCAAGTTTGGACTCAACGTCTTCATTGGCTGATATAAAAGCTTCGATAACACCAATAAAAGGAAGCTTGGCTGATAGTGTGTTACCAACCGGCGTGTTGCAGCAACCGGCATACCAACGAATTAACCCCTTGGGTGTCAGGCGGAGGCTACGGAGATATTGCGAACCCTCCGTAATAATCAGTTTAGAAGGGGGGACTTGAAATATCGCTGTTCCACCATGGTCGTTCATGGCATAACCAGCATTCAGTTCGATGGCGAAAGATTGGCAGTCTTTGCAGTAGCATACAATCCGGGTAACTGAATTGTTGTCAATGTGTTGAGCAATACCTTTCAGCTTTCCACATTTGCAGGTCAGACAAAGTGTAGACATTACGTTTCCGCCCGGTTTTACCAGTTTATAAATATGAATTCTACTGTAGGACAGGGGTAGGCTGTGTTTCAAATGAAGGACTAACTGACGTGAGTTATTTATAGAAAATTACTTGTTCCGCTGCTTTACGCCTGTTTTATTCTTTTTATATTTTTTGGTTTAACATTTTCTTTTCGGTTAAGTATTTCTATAAACTGATCTAACGGTACCGCAGGACTGATAAGAAAGCCCTGTATTGTTTCACATCCTTTGCGATCCAACTCAAGTAACTGTTCGTTAGACTCAACCCCTTCCGCGATAACATGTAAATCCAAACTTTCGGCCAGACTAATAACCGCAGAGACCAGTGCGTCGTGTTGTTTGTTTTTTCCTAAGCTCTCTACAAAGGACCGGTCAATCTTCAAAATATCAAAGTTATATTTTAATAGATAGCTAAGAGAGGAATAACCTGTCCCGAAATCATCCAGTGAGAGACGAATTCCGAAACTCCTCAGTTTTTCAAGAACATTAAAAATATCGATGCGGTGACTTAACATCACTGTTTCTGTTACTTCTAACTCCAGTCTTGATGGTTGTATATGATATTTTTTAATCGTTTTTTCAATGAATGGAATAAAATCGGGAGAACGAAGTTGCTGTGGCGATATGTTAATTGCTATATCTATTGGCTCTCCGAAACTATTTCTAATTGGCCCCAGTTCCTTGCAGGCTGTTTCCAGAACAAATTTTCCAATTTCATGTATTAGTGGGTTTTGCTCAATTAAAGGGAAAATCTCTTTGGGTTCAACAGCACCTAATACTGGGCTGTGCCAACGCAAAAGGGCTTCAGCACCAGTGACAATGGAGGATTTAATGTTAGCCAAAGGCTGGTAGTAGACGCTAAGTTCACCATTATCGATAGCTCGGTGGAGATGGTTTTCCAGTTGCATCTTCCGGTGAATATTTTCATTCATTTCCTGGGTGAACAAATGAAATCCATTTCTTCCATCGCGCTTAGCTTGATACATCGCCATATCTGCATTTGAAAGTAGCTGGTTATAATCTTCGCTATCATACGGACAGAGTGATAACCCCATACTGACGGTAACTCTGAATTCCTTGTTATCTATAAAGATAGGTTCAGTAACCGCGCGGCGAATTTTACTAACTACATGTTTTGCATCTTCGGCGTTGTTAAGACCGGGTATGACAATTAAAAATTCATCACCTCCCAGCCTTCCGATAGTATCGTCTTTTCGGAGAGCGTTTTTAAATCTATTTGCTATGCTTATTAGTAGCTTATCTCCAATATCATGTCCCATAGTGTCATTGATGTTTTTAAACTTATCTACATCAACGAAGATCACTCCTGTCACCTTACTCATTCTTATATCATGGGATATTGCATAACGTAAGCGATCTAAAGAGAGTAAACGGTTTGGTAATCCAGTTAGGTGATCATAGAGTGCCCGTTGCATTATCAACTCTTCATTGCGTTTTAATCTGAGTTGATTATAAACTCTCATTTTAACTTCATAAGGTGAAACCGGTTTTGTCATAAAATCATTGCAGCCAAGTTTAAATGCGGCCTCCCTATTTTCAATAGCATCTTTATCTGTAATGAATATGACGGGCGTATCTCTGGTAAATGGGTTTCCTTTGATTGACTGACATATGTGGAAACCGTCAATATCGGGCATGTTTATATCGAGTAAAACTATGTCTGGGCTATGTGTCTCTATCAGGTCAATACAGTTTTCAGGATCCTTTGAAAATAAAACCCGATAATCTTCATGAAGTATCTCATTCAGTATCTTGATACATTCTGCCGAGTCATCTACAACTAAAACAGTTGGTTTGTCTGAGCTAATGTCATTCCGTTTCATTAGACTTTCCTTCCAGACAAGAACTTCCACCTGAACCAGATTTATTTCCAATTAACTCCGATAATGAAGACCGGGCTTTGTCGAAATCCAAAGACTCAAGTAATGTTCCCAGCTCAATATATTTATCATTGTTTCTAAGGGTTCTGTGTGAGTTTTTAACCACAAAGTAATAATCTATAGCACTTAGGTCATACACTTCAATTTTATTTAGAAGTTCTCTTAGGCAAAGATCTGCCTCAATATCTATCAGTGTATTATCCGTATTAGATTTATCTGGGACGATGTCTTCCTGCGATTCTGATTTCACTATTTGCTCAATTTCTTTTTTAGTATCAGATATAATTGTTCGTAATTGTTCTATCAAGTAATCACTTTTTTCAATTTCGTCTTCTTCTAAAACACGTTGTAGTTCTTTACAAATTAGTCTAATGTCATTGATTGAAAGGTTTCCGGCTACACCTGCAAGTTGGTGTGCAATATTGGCTGCATCGATATAATTATCTTCGTAAATATGTGATTGTATTTTAGTATAATAGTCTTCTATTTCTTGACTGAATTTACCCAACAGTTTCATGTAAAGCTCTCGGTTTCCGACAACTCGATTTATTCCTTCTTCTATATTAACTAATCGTCTATTGTGAAATGTAGACAACCGCGAGGGCATCTCATGAAAATCCCCAGAAAAATGGGTAATATTTAGCTGTTTTGCTAATTCAATTATTAAGCAGTCTGGGTCTATGGGTTTGTTCAGATGTGCATTCATCCCAGCGTCAAGACATCTAAGCCTGTCTTCTTCTTTCGTATGTGCTGTCATAGCGATGATGGGAAGGTCATCACATGTTGTATGAGATCTTATTTGATGGGTGGCTTCAAATCCATTCATTTCAGGCATTTCTATATCCATCAGTACAGCATCAAACAGCTCTGGGGACTCTTCGATGGCGGCGAGAGCTTCTTTTCCATTTTGTACAGATTGGACAATAAACCCATGAGACAAAAGCACTTCATTAACAATTGCCTGGTTAAGTGGTAAGTCTTCAACGACAAGAATATGTTTTCCCGACCCATCCAAACTGAACGCGGAAGAAAATTGGTTATCAAGTCTATTTACGTGGCCTTTTGAAGGTGCTTGTCCCATTACGGTCATGATTTCATCAAACAATATTGAGGCATTTATGGGCTTGTGAAGGTAACCGTTAATTCTGTTGGATAGAGATTCATTTTCAAACTTAGATATGTCGTATGCACTGATCATGATGATTGGTATATCTGAAGGGAGGTTCTCACTTATTAGCATCTTGTCTATTAACTCAGTACCATTTCCTTCCGGCATTAACCAGTCAAGAAGAATAAGATCAATGTTTGGAACATTTGTATTATTGGCCGTCGCTTCTATACAAGCGGTGGCTGCACGCACTGACGTTGTGGTTTGATAACAGAAACCTAAAGACTCAAGAATGGTTCCTAATATCTCGTTTGCGTCTGGGTTGTCATCTACAATCAGAACATTTAGATGCCTAATATCCATCGGAACTGCAAAAGTTTTCGGTTGACTCTGATGAAATGACTCGAAAGAAAAGACCAGAGAGAAGCCGACGTGATGCTCGCCTCTAAACACATGTTGTATTTTGCCACCAATAGATTCGACGATATGTTTGCAAAGGTATAAACCAATATCATTGTCTTCTATTGATTTTTTATTGATGTTTTTATTGTAATTAAGCTTGTTCGCCGCACTAAATATTTTATCAGTACATTTTTGTTCAATATCGAACTTTAATGTCGTGACATATCCAGATGATTTTTCCTCTGATATACGCAGGAGTACTATTGAGTGACGTTGGTGGCGGATAACATAGTTCAGAACACAAAACAGTATTCTTTCCAAACGCTTGGGATCCCCTTTTAAAGAGCGAGGTATATCTAACGGAACCTCAAATAGTAACTCAATATCTCGGCTCTCTGCCTCATCGATTAATAAATCGCCAATGTTGGAAAGTAAGTCATCTAGATCAAACGGTTTGTTTTCAATTTGTAGATTGCCATTATCCAATTGCAAGTAATCTATCAAACTGTCCATGATGTCGGCAGCAAGAATTGCGGTCCGGTGGATGTTACGGACATAGGAATGTTGCTTCCCAGTAAGTTGAGTTTTTCTCAGAAGGTAACTGCTGCCAGACATGATATCGAGTAGCGGGCGAATTTCCCTGTCAATTTCCAAAGTAAGATCGATATCACTTTTACAAGCTAATGATTTTTCTGCTCTCAGTTTATATAGTTCGCATGCGGCATTTGCAGATGAAACTATTTCACTGGAGGTGAGTGGCAACACCAAATAGTCCGAGATTCCAATGTCATAAAGCTTTCTTTTCAATTCGACAGGGGGAGATTTCGGAAATATCGCTAATATTGGAAAGTGTTGAAACTGGCTTTGTGAACGTACGTATTTACAAAACGAGATGGTTTCTTTTATCGGGATACCAGCGTCAAAGAACAATATGTCGGTCTCTTTACGCTCTAGCACCTCTTGGGCTGCTTTTAAGGTTTTAACTGATTGGACGTTGTATCCCGCAGCTTTAAGGAAAATGGCATGAGAGGCGAGTTGTTCAGAACAACTGTCAACGATCAATGCTCTGTGAGAAAACGATGAAAAACTCAATGGCAGTGCCCCCGACAAAGCAATACTTCCAGGTCAACTAAAGACAAATACATCTTCTGGTAATGCATCTCATCTAAAACACATATGTCTCATATGTAAAAAGTAGAATAGATTCCGTCACATCGCCATTTTCTTGCGTGTATCGCTATGTTGTTTCAGGGGTAGAGAGGTGTCTTGAGTGAATGATTATTTTTTGTTGAGAAAGTAGAATAAAAAATGTGATTAACATCACGGTGAAAGAAAGTCCCAGATGCAAATACGCTAATCTGAGCATATTCTCGCCGCACTTTTTGTCGTCCACATTTCTAGCTGAGATCCTTTATGTCGCAACACGGTCAGTACATTGACAGTTATTATCAGGCAACCAGCCACGTTCTTCCTCTCCAACCACAACTTGATACCGATATTGACGCTGATGTTTGTATTATCGGTGGCGGTCTGACGGGCATGAACGCCGCAATTGAGCTGCGTAAGCGCGGCTTTGATGTTGTGGTACTGGAAGCTGGCCGTATATCCTGGGCGGCTTCAGGCCGCAATGGCGGGCAGTGTCTGGTAGGTTACTGCCTTGGCCTTCGTGAAGTGGATGAAACTTACGGACCTCAGTGGGGTAAACAACTCTGGGATTTGTCCTGCGAGTCAGTAGATATCGTTCGTGAGCGTATCGCGGAATTCAACATCAATTGCGACTTCCAGCATAACTATATTGAACTGGCACTAAAACCAAGCCAGGAAAAAGAACTGCGATCTTGGTTGGAGTTGAAGCAAACCCGCTACGACTACCCTCATGCAAGCTGGTGGGACAAAGCGAAGATTCAGGAAGTTACCTCTTCAGATCGTTATCTGGGTGGCCTGTTTGACAGCAACAGTGGTCACTTGCATCCACTTAACTACACGATTGGACTTGCGCGTGCGGCAATTGACCTAGGTACCCGTGTATTTGAGCGAAGCCCTGCTATCAAATTGGAAAAAGGTGCGGTAAACGTCATTAAAACTGATAAGGGCAGTGTAAAAGCCAAACAAGTTCTACTGGCCTGTAATGCCTATCTCGAAGGCCTTGATCGTAAAGCTCAAAGCACTGTGCTACCGGTTGCTTCATACATTGCAGTAACGGAACAGTTAGGGGATCGCCAGCCTATTACCAACAAAATGGCGATGTCTGATCTTAACAACTGTCTGGACTATTTCCGCCCAACAGCGGATGGCCGGATACTTTTCGGTGGTGTAAACCATCCGTTTAACGGTGAGTATACAGATTCTCAGGAACGCCTTCGCCAGCGTATGCTGAAGGTCTTCCCTCAATTGGACGATGTCAAAATGGAATTCCACTGGGGTGGAATGTTTGCAGTAACGCGCGAATACATGCCGCAAATCGACCATCTTGGCGATGATGTGTATGTGGCACACGGTTACACAGGACATGGTGTGGGGCTGGCGAATATCGCTGGTCGGGTTGTAGCAGAAGCGATGGCGGGAACCGCTGAGCGATTTGACGTGTTTGCACGAATTAAGCACAAATGGATTCCAACACCGCAGACTCTGCGAACACCTGCACTGGCGATGGCCATCTGGAAGGCACAGATTGAGGATGCGCTCCCAGCGTAAAATAACAAAAAGCCCGGCAGAATTACTGCCGGGCTTTTTGATATAACATGGTCAGCTAAAAAAATTGGTAGCCGGGCTCCGGTGGGTAATCCACGGCTACCAAACACCTAGTGCAGGTTGACCGAAACTTGTGTTACAGGGCATTTCATTTAGCAATGCCAGACAGAACTTCATTTTTTTACGTTGTTCCTCCCTGCAAAAAAAATTGGTAGCCGGGCTCCGGTGGTGATCCACGGCTACCAAACACCTAGTGCAGGTTGACCGAAACTTGTGTTACAGGGCATTTCATTTAGCAATGCCAGGCAGAACTTCAGTTTTTACGTTGTGCCTCCCTGCAAAAAAAGGGGTAGCCGGGCTCCGGTGGTGATCCGCGGCTACCAAACACCTAGTGCAGGTTGACCGAAACTTGTTACAGGGCATTTCATTTAGCAATGCCAGGCAGAACTTTAGTTTTTACGTTGTGCCTCCCTGCAAAAAAATGGGTAGCCGGGCTCCGGTGGTGATCCGCGACTACCAAACACCTAGTGCAGGTTGACCGAAACATTTGTTTCCAGCTGCGAACTGCAGGCCAGAACATATCCGTTTGCTATCTCTTCCTCAGTCAGGGTTGCCTCGCTTGTTCTTGTGACAGAACCCTGGGTAACCTGGCATTTACACGATCCACAGACCCCTGAACGGCACGCGGCGATAATTGGCAAACCGCCGGACTCAAGTGCTTCAAGTAAGCTGGTACCGGAATTAGCATCCTGTTCAATGCCGTATCCTGGTACCGATACCTTGAGCTTTGATTCCCCTGTGCAGTTGTGTGCTTCTTCGGGGGTAAAGCTTTCACTGTGGAACTCAGACATTTTAAAGCCTGCGTCCAGAGCAATACTTTTTACCGCCTTCATGAAGCCATTCGGGCCACACAGATACACTGTCCTTTCGAGCCAGTCCGGGCACATCGCATCAAGGTATTCCTTGCTGACTCGCCCTTCAAGGACATCTTGGTTATCTGACGATTCGAGCAACAGCTTGCTGCTAAACTCATCCGGATAACCATTCGCCAGAATGCTAAGTTCTTCGCGGTATAACTCAGCATTTTTATCCCGTGCGCACTGTATGAAACAGACATCACCATGCTGTTTTGTCATCAGGCTTCGCGCCATTGACATGACGGGTGTGATGCCGCAACCGGCGCCCAGTAACAGAACTTTGTCTTTGGGAGGGCAATCTTCAAGGTTGAACTCACCCGCCACTCCCAATGTGCTCAATTCCTGGTCAACAGCCAGATGGTCGATTAACCAATTTGAAACTTTGCCATCCGTTACACGCTTTACCGTAAGCTGAATATGGCTTTCACCGGGTACCGAGCTGATTGAATAAGCACGGTAGTACGTGTTGTCGCCAGTGTTTATTGCTAACGTCACAAACTGACCCGGTTTAAACTGGAAACGCTTTTCAGCGTTTCCGGCTACGTTGAACAGAAAGCTTTCTGTGTCCTCAGTTTCCTTCCAGCGACATACCAGTCGAATGGGCTCTACACCTGGATTCCAAAACTCATAAAGATTGCTCATGATGTCAGGCGCTCACTGCTTCTTCGCCGAGCATCATTCTCATATCTGCTTCAACGTTGGTGATACTGCGCAGGTCGAATTGATCTTCGAGCGCTTTAATCAGGTTTGCTGTCAGGAATGCCGGAGCCGTAGGGCCGGTGTAGATGCTCTTAATACCCAAAGACAGCAATGTCAGCAGTATCACGATCGCCTTTTGTTCAAACCATGAAAGTACAAGGCTCAGGGGCAATTCATTCACACCACAATCAAATTCCTTGGCAAGTGCCAATGCCAGCTGAATGGCTGAATAGGCATCGTTGCACTGGCCGATATCGATCAAGCGAGGAATACCGTTGATATCGCCAAATTGTTCTTTATTAAAGCGATACTTACCGCAAGCCAGCGTCAGGATGACAGTGTCATCAGGTGCTGATGTAGCAAATTCGGTATAGTAGCTGCGCTCTGCCCGGCTGCCGTCACATCCGCCAACCAGGAAGAAATGACGGATGTTGCCAGCCTTAACTTGTTCGATGACAGCCGGTGCCGCATTCATCAGAGCATTGCGGCCAAATCCAACAGTTATCAGGTGTTCAATTTCTGTGTGGGCAAATCCAGGTTGTGACAACGCGCACTCAATCGCGGCAGAAAAGTCATCGCCTGTAATGTGTTCTACACCCGGCCAGCCAACGATACTCCGTGTAAAGATTCGGCCTTTGTATTGGCCCACATTCGGATCCAACAAACAGTTGGATGTCATTACAATTGCACCAGGGAATTGTGCGAACTCTTTTTGCTGGTTTTGCCAACCGCTGCCATAGTTACCCACAAGGTGGCTGAATTTCTTCAGTTCCGGATACGCATGTGCAGGTAACATCTCGCCATGGGTGTAAATGTTGATGCCTTTGTTTTCTGTTTGCTCAAGAATCATCCTGAGATCTTTCAGGTCATGACCTGAAACGAGAATGCAATGGCCTTTTACCGGTTTCACATTGACTTGGGTGGGTTCCGGATGACCAAACATTTCCGTTTCACCCTTATCAAGAATCTCCATGATCCGGTAGTTCAGTTGGCCAATATCCATGGCCGTGGTTAGCAGCGCTTCCGGTTCTGAAGGATCTGTACCCAACCAAGCCATGATGCGGTGAAATTCACCGTCAATGTCAGAATCTTCCTGGCCCAGCACTCGTGCATGCTCCATATAAGCAGCAGCCCCTTTCAGACCATACAGGCAAAGAAGTCGAAGACCGATGATGTCTTCATGCAGTTCTTTGCTTCCACGGTTAACGGCTACCTGTTGAGCCAAAGCAAGCACAGCTTCTTCTGTATCCGGAAGTGAAAAACCGGCTACGGAAGGCAGGTTGACAGGGGAGCTGTCTTTTTCCAGTACAATTTTCTTAAGCTGATCACGGAATACCTGTGCTTCATAGCTATAAGCCAGAATGCGTTCAGGATCGAAATTGACGTTGGTGAGAGTTGAAAAGAAGGCTTTAGGAACCCACGCGTCAATTTCCTTATCAACATGGCCGATTTGTCTGGCCTTTTCTGCCCAGTAAGAGACACTTTGTAGGCAGTAAACTAAAACGTCCTGTAAGTCTGATACTTCTGCGGTCTTTCCACACATGCCTTGGGCATAAGCGCAGCCGTTTGCTGCCGGTGTACGAATAGTTTGTTCACACTGAATGCAAAACATGAAAACTCCTGAATGCACTGAAATTATTGTTTTATTTGAAGCTGACTTAGCTATTTATCTAATCGTTATGTTTTGTATGTTGAATCGAAAAATATCTTTTTCTAAAAAATACTAACTAGAAGGAGATAATTTTCCTTTTTGCGTTGAACAGTACATTGCAGGAGACGTGCCAAAGTGTAGCTCCTTAATTATCAATGGGTTACACTTTGGTGGTTGTGCGGGGTGTTGTGGTTATTACATCGTTCGTTGTATTAAATACAACAATTCACTCTTTGAGGCCGAGTTTTACACCCAGTTTATGAAGATTGCCTCTGTCCATCCCCAAAGCGCGGGCTGCGCGGCTCCACACACCATTATTTTGTTTAAGTGCGTTTTTGATGAGTTCCCGTTGATAGTCTTCTACGGCATCTCGCATCGAAATGGGGTGATCTGGGAGGACAACTGCATTTTTATCGTTGAGGTCTTCATCAAATTCCGCGCCTAATGTGGCGATACTGATAACGGAGTCTCCCTGCTGGATGGTGCGAAGCCCTGCTCGCATCAGAGTGTGTTCCAGTTCGCGCACATTGCCCGGCCAGGAAAAGTTCTCAAGCCGTGTAAGGGCAGAGGGATGTATATGGAGGCGACTGGTATTGAACTGATGACGGATTTTGTCCAGGAAGTACCCAGCCAAAACTGGGATGTCTCCTTCTCGTGAACGCAGAGGGGGAACACGAATGGGAAAAACATTTAACCGGTGGTATAAATCTGACCGGAATTGACCATTTTCGACTTCTTGCATTAAATCGCGGTTGGTTGCAGCAACAATCCGTACATCAATATGGAGGTTTTGGTCTGCTCCCACGCGTTGCACTTCACCTTGCTGAATTACCCGCAGCAATTTTGCCTGTAGCAGTAATGGCAATTCACCGATTTCGTCCAGGAAGATGGTTCCGCCATCGGCCAGTTCAAACTTACCTGCCCGGTTACTGGTGGCACCGGTAAATGCGCCTTTGATATGTCCAAACAATTCGCTTTCAGCAATAGATTCGGGCAATGCAGCACAGTTTACGTATACCATCGGTTTGTCAGCCCGTCTGGAGCCGGCATGTATTGCGTGAGCCACCAACTCTTTGCCGGTACCGGTTTCTCCTTGAATCAGCACTGCATAATCAGAATTGGCAACCAAGGCAATGTTACCTTTCAGCCGTTCAATCTGGGGGCTTATACCTACAAGTTCGCCCCCTTTTTTCCGCGCATCTTCAATAAGCACTTTGGTCACTTCTTTCTGATGCCGGTTAGCGTTTTCTAACGCTTCCATCATAGAAACGTTTCGAATCGTTGCGGCGGCCAAAGCGGCAAAGGTTTCTACTGTAATATCTTCAATTTTGCTGAAAACATCTGGCCCTTCGGCATCGAAGGTAATCAAGCCAATAAGGTGGTCTTCAATATAGAGACTGCTGCCCATACAGGAGTGGACATCCAAAGTCCGCTCAGTATCTTTTGCAAGCAAGCCATCAAAGGGATCTGGCATTGTGCTGTCTGAATCAAAGCGAACCGGCTTACGGCTTTCAATAATAGCCCTTAGGCGAGGGTGGGATTCAGGGGAGAAACGCATCCCAAGTGTTTCCGCTGTTAACCCTTCAACAGCAACAGGGGCGAGGGTACCTTTGGCATCAAGGATAAACAGCGCACAGGCATCACAAGGGAGTACTTTTACAATGGCAGAAATAAGCCGTTGATAGTGATGCCCGGTAGGT
Source organism: Parasalinivibrio latis (assembly GCF_036825535.1). GTDB lineage: Bacteria > Pseudomonadota > Gammaproteobacteria > Enterobacterales > Vibrionaceae > Parasalinivibrio > Parasalinivibrio latis. The sequence continues at coordinate 2,241,658 of NZ_CP098812.1, read as the reverse complement.
AGGTTGATATTTAGGTCTAAACTGATTTGCAGCAGCGCTCGGGCCAAAGAGAGTTTCATACAGCACCAATTTTCTATTTGTTGTGATTATTACAACACATGTCGTCTCGTCAATACAAACGACAAAACCATTTCCTTTATTAATCAATGGGGTAATAATGGGCATGAAACTTGTATTACTTATGCATCTTTAAGAAGGGTATCAAAATTAAGAGGCTATTCCCCTTATGCTGAACATTATTGACCGACAGAAAGAAGAGAAGATTCCGCCAGTGTTGAGGTTGGGTTTCAGGCCATTTTTCCTCCTGGGGGGTGCATACAGCGCATTTGCTGTAGCCGTATGGCTTTGGATTTTTACGCATGGACAACCGAATACTCTGGCTGTCCCCGGGCTTTGGTGGCATGTCCATGAGATGTTTTTTGGATTTGCCATGTCTATCGTTGCGGGATTTTTGATGACGGCAGTTCAGAACTGGACGGGGATAAAAGGAACCAGTGGATTCCGGCTTGGTGCGATTGTGGTTCTTTGGCTGCTTCCGCGGATCTTACTTTGGACTCCGGTGCCGCTATGGTTCACATCACTGATTGATGCATTGTTCCTTGTCGTTGTTGGATGGGAAGTCGGTTTTCGTGTGGTGAAGGCCAAGCGTTGGCGCAACCTTATTTTCATCCCGATGCTGCTGGTGGCTGTTTTAGCAAACTTTGCCAGTTATGCGACAGTGAAAGGAATGCCTCCATTTACCTCTCATGCGGTTTGGATTGCGATGATGTACTGGTTTGTCCTGCTGGTGTCAGTAATGGGAGGCCGAGTTATCCCATTTTTTACGGCTCGCAGGTTCGGATTTGATACACCGTCAACTGTTGCTTGGATAGAGTGGGCTGCAAACTTCCCACTGCTCCTGTTGGTAATTCTTGCATTCTTCCCTATGGTCCCAGCCTGGATATCAGGTGGTTTAATGTTGATTGCCGGCGTTGCACAGCTTGTCCGTTTTCTGCGTTGGAGAGGATTTGTTTCCCTTTCGGAACCGCTAGTATGGTCACTGCACGTGTTTTATGCGTTTATACCAGCAGGACTGATCTTACGAGGACTGATGGGAACATCGTGGGCAAGCCATGTGATGTTGCACCTGTTTGCTATCGGGGCTATTGGTGGCGTGATTCTGGCGATGATTTCCCGGGTTACGATGGGACATACAGGCCGGGAAATATATAAGGGACCGGTATTCTGGCCTGCTTTTAGTTTTATCGCCTTGGCAGCTTTAACCCGGACTCTGGCGGTTTTGCTTTTCCCTGCGTCGAGTACCGTTGCGATTACTGTGGCAGGGGCTCTTTGGATTGCTGCGTTTGTCCTTTACATTGTCTTTTTCGGGCCAATGTTGGTAAAAGCCCGGAAGGATGGCCATCCGGGCTAACATTACTTGCTGGTTAAGACTAAGAACGAAGAGCTGGCCGTTAGGTCAGCTCTTTTGCGGTGCGATCCAGCGTAGAGGCAGATGTTTCAATTTCTTCCAGTGAATGGGCAACATTTGCTGAAAGTGTCTTAATGGAAGAGAGGCTTTCAGAAAGCATGTTACTGACTTTGGACTGCTCTTCAGTTGATGACGCAATTTCAGTATTCAGGCTGAATATACTTCCTGTGTTGGTTTTGATACGGTCAAACACTTCTCCAATCTGGGACATATTTGCCTGAGATGTTTCCATCAGCTCTGCGGCCAGGGTGATGGTGCTGCTTACCGTCTTGGTTCGGTCCTGTAAACTGGAAACGATCACTTCAATTTCCTGAGTTGAGTCCTGGGTGCGCTGTGCGAGGGAGCGTACCTCATCGGCTACCACGGCAAATCCACGACCTTGTTCACCTGCGCGGGCGGCTTCTATAGCAGCATTCAGAGCCAGCAGGTTAGTCTGTTCCGCGATCGATTTTATGACATCCAGTACGCTGGAAACCTGCTCGCTTTCAGAAGCCAGTGCGCCCATGGCTTCTTTGGCCTTATTAAATTCGGTATTTAATGTATCCAGTGAGCTGCGGGCACTGCCCATGGAATTCTCACCTTCGGTAACACTTTTATCGTTGTCTGCTGCCTGGCTTTCAGCCGTTGTGGTGACCTCGGAAACTCGCTTGAGCGCAACAGACATTTCTTCTATCGCGACAAGCACCGACTCAAATTCGCGTTCCAGTTCAGTGGAGCTGCCCTTACTCTCTGATATTACATTGTGAGTTTGTGTTGCCATTTCCTGGACCGTAACTGCCACTTTCGCGGTTGCAGCTTTAGATTGATTCAGGCTGTCGAGCAGGTCATTTATCTGGTTTGCTATTTGCCCTATTTCGCCTTTCGCCTGTATATCGATCTTCTTGTCCAAGTCATTATTCTTTTTAATGGCATTGAGCTGTTCGCTTAGTGCAACCACTGGGGCGGCAATTGTTTTTCGCACCATGAAAAAACCGGTTACCGCAGCAATGATCATAATTAACATCATTGCCAATGTGATTTGGATACCGTTGATAAGTGAGTTGTATCCGTTATCCAGAGTAAGGAGCGTCCGGCTTTCCAGATTGTCAAAGAAGGCATCGATAGGTTTCATTATCTTTGCTTTTTCGACGTGATATTTTTTGGAGTGCGTAAGTTCAGCTGCAAGGGAAAGATCAGGCTCTTTTTGAAGCGTGTATTTCCCTGTATTTGGATCTGGGAAAAGGCCTTTAACTGCATTCATTGCTTCAACTTCTATGGCAACCAATGCATCAGAATTCGCCTTTGCTTCATTGAGAAGGCCAAACTCAGCATCGGTAAAGCCGAGTGCCTGCATCCTTTCATTCAATGAATGTGTTTTGCCATCAGGTTTGGGTTTATCACCATAATTCAGTACCAGATCCCAATAGATATGATGGTATTTTTCAGGTGTTGGTTTTTTACCGTCGCGGATTGCAAGGATATCCATGTACATTTTTTCATAGTCTTCGTTGCCTGTCAGCGAGTATGTCCGTGCCAGGCGTGTCAGGTCATCGGAACCCTGACGAAGCTCATCAGCAATCTGGTAAGAAGCATATCGAACTTCAGATGCATTCATAAGGTGATCAGCTTCTGAAATAATTCTGGTCATCAGGAACAATGTGATGAGAGCAGAAGCGCAAATTGCGCCAAAAACCCAAGACATTACTGCACGAGTGCTCATGGTATGGACTTCCTATTCATAAAGTGGGCAATATTAGTATTGTCGGATGGATGTAAAAATGCCAATACGATTGTTAGTATTGTTAGAAGTATGTAATTAAAAGGAATGGTGTCAAATTAGTGCAAACGAAGTGTGTGATCAGGATGTGTATTTTACCCAGCAAACCGCACTTTTGATTTTGAGCGTGTCGAAAGTGCTTAACCAGCGGAGCTGGTTGTCTCGAAGAGAATCTCCCGGTCCTTTAACTTCAAGGAAAAGATAATCATTATCTTTAACAAGAAAAAGATCTGGAAAACCGGAGCGGTTTACTTTTGGATCGAATAGTATTTTCTTAAATATTTCAGTTAGTTGCTCTTGATTTAGAGAGATCTCCAACTGTCGGATAATATCTTTATCAATAGAACTCCAATTCACCCAAAAGTTATTAATGCCTGCTTTTGAATCATAAATGGAATATATGTCCGAAAAGGTTGAACTCATGTTGCTCAACCTATTATCTATAGCAGACTTTCTTTCAATGTAGAAATCAGAAGAGAAAGTATCTCTGGGGCCGAGCTGAAATGGGTTTAAAAAAGCGCCCTGTATTGGGGAATAAATGATATCCCAGAAAAACAACCCAAAAACTGCGTTAAACAGCAGGTTTTCAATGTAAAAAACATTCCAGCCTTTCTTTTTAAAGTGATCTGAAACAGTTATTTCTACCCGGCTTTCAGCCCTATTAAGATCAAGGACAATTTCCCGGGGCTGGAAAGCTCGGGGAGGATCCCAATCCCAATGAGTTTTACGGGATATTTGAATAGCGAGCTTGTTTGCTACTTGCGTTTCTTCTTCATTCAGAGGCATTGCTAACATCTTTTTAGTCAACATCTCGGCTTCATCATATCGCTTGGCTTTCATAAGTAGCCTTACTTGCCGTTCTCTGCTTGGTGCTATGTTGCTTTGCCTGTATAGATTAAGAGCTTCCTCATCGAGTTTTTCCCGTTCCATATCACGGGCAATATGGTTGATAAGCCGCATTCGCTTCGTTTCGAGCAGTGGCCATGTAAAGGCTGCGGGTATTTTGTCTGCTAGTGCGATGATGCTTTTACGATCTTTTTGCTCTTCGGCTTCCCGACGGCGTTCATTTATCTTTGCGAGCAGTAACCAGTTATCAATATTATCCCTGGTTTGGAACAGCCTGAATGTTCGGTCGATGGCGTAGTTTTCAAACTTCTGAATACCTAGGTCAGAGACAACGAATTGGGCAAGATCCTGGTGGGTATTCCCAAAGTAAAGAAGTAAAAAGGTTTTGAGGCAATCACTTCCCAGCACACTGATTACATCGAAAGGAGATGGCACCACGAGGGGATTGGTTCTGTCGTCCATCAGCTTTTCAATTATTGCTGTTTTTGAAAGTGATGACATCAATCCGGGAAAAGTGTTGAGCATCTCGGGCTTCGTCATTAACAGGCAGCAGTGCTCAACATTTGTTGGTAAACATTCAACCAGCCCCAGTGACGCGAGTGCTTCTGCGGCATTTGGGATATCAGATATCTCTCCGTAATTCAGCTTATCAAGCCGGAAAAGAGGCCCTTTGCGCATTAACAACCGAACATACAGTTTTTGTGCGTCCAGGGGGGCCTGATGGAAAGCCTGTAGCCAGGCAGACTCTGTATCTGACAACAAGTCTGAGTATTGCTGGTGGACTAGATCTGTCATTTGACAAAAATTTTGCAGATAGTAGTCCTTTGGCAACTCAGTTACTGGCATCATAGTTGTATTAACATATTCACCTGGCTGGAAAAGTGAGAATAAACCAGCTGTTTGGGTATTACCAATGCAAAGACGCCGCAGTATGGCACGACAAAAAGGGATGATGGTTTGGAACAAAAGATATTTTTAGCCTGCCTGCTGTACTTCGTGGCGTTTTTTACCTTTGCCGGGGATCCTGTTCCCGACAGCATAGTTAAGCCTAACGGTGCCGCTTGCGTTATCAGAGATGATCAGGGACGGGTTGTTTTTGTTGATGAGAGCCTTACCCGGAAAATATCCCTGCCAGGCGGTTATATTGAAAAGAATGAAGCGCCGCAACAGGCAGCTGCGCGTGAAGCAAAAGAAGAAGTCGGCATTGACGTTGTCGTAGGCGCTGAGTTATCCCGAAATAAATTTCGAGCAATTTTTGCATGTACGTCAAAAAAGGCGCTCTTGGTTTTACCTTCCGCAGTGGGCAACCCATTCAACGGTGAAATTATTCCATCCTGGAATGCAGACCACTTTGGCAAAGAAGTAAAGCAGGTATACCTTGCCCCTCTGACCGATGCGGTATTGAACCACTACCGTTACAGCAATGATGCGCCATTGCTGGAGCTCTGGATGAGCCAAACACCTGCAAGCATGATTGCTCCCATGGACAGGGTAGATGGCCTGTCTGGTCCGGGAATAACAAGCCAGCTTACATTGATGGGACAGTTGCAATCATGGCTAAATGATCAACCCGCAGTTACTGCGGTTTTGTCAGCTGCAAACTGGTTTGGTGAGGGGTGGGTGGCGGTTGTTATCCTCATAGGTGCATTTCTTTTCTTCCCTTCACGTTACAGTTTTGTCCTGGCATTCGCGTTGATAATGACTGCGCTGTCGGTCACATTGTTGAAAATGTATTTTGGCATACCTCGTCCGTTTTACCTCGTCCCAGCTCTACAGCAAGCAAGCGCAAGCGGGTTCAGCTTTCCTAGCGGGCACACTACACAGGCTGCCGTTTTGGCTGGTATTTTGTTGTATACCGGCCGTCAGTTAAAGCAGTGGCCTTGGGTGGCTATTGTTGTTACCTGGTTAGTGGCTGTCGGATTAACCGGATTAGCCCGGGTCTGGTTGGGAGTGCATTACCCGACGGACGTGCTGGGAGGGGCTGTCACTGGCCTTATCGTGCTGGCAGTTTCCGTTGGGGCAATGAACGTTTCAGTCAGGGAGGGCCGCAGTATTATCGAAACGGCAAGGCTATGGTTTGTATTTATGCTGTTGGCATTTGTTGTGGCTCTTCCTTTGCACCAACCCCTTCTTGGTTATATTGGTGCTGCTATTGCCGGAGTCTACACCGCATTGGTAGGGCTTAAATTCCGTCCTGACCTCCGTCAGCGACCAGTCTTTATTAATGTTTTTGGGAATCTGTTGGTTTCGCTAGCCGGGCTCGGAGTCATTCTGGGGTTTGCGTTTCTTGTTATAGATTGGTCGGGTGGCAGCCTGACGGCTTTGGCAATCAATCTTATCGCGGCCTGGATGGTCAGTGTGTGGCTGTTATTAGGGGCTCCGTTTACAGAAAACTTGCTGAGAAGGTGGTTGGCTGCACGGAAGGAAATTAGAAACAGCTAGTGTTTCCGGGGAGCCAGGGTGAAATTCCAACGCATCTACCCAAACCTCGTCAATACATCAACTTTTGTGTCAAATACGTTTGAAAGGGAATAGCCATTCCTACAGGTATTTCCCTTGAATTGAACGCACTGAAATCACGCTGAATCACGCACCTTGATGTGATTTGGGCATATATTGTTGTTGTGTCACCCAGAGTGCTTTTTACCAGACCCCCAGTCATGTAAAATTGCTATCCAAATATCGAATTATCTGTATCCGAATACGGAATGGAAAATGGACTTGGAGAGCCACGGATAGCAATGTTACCTGCATTATCACACCGGGAGAGTATCCCAACAGACGTCCAGTTGTACTTGGATGCTCTAGTAAACGCCGGATTCACCGGTGATATTGAAACCACTTATGCCAGCCGGCTTGCAGTTGCCACAGATAACAGTGTGTACCAACTTCTTCCCCAAGCGGTCTTGCTGCCAAAGTCGGTAGAAGACCTGTCGCTGATTGGTTCAACCTCCCGGGACAACGCCTTTACAGGAATCAAATTTTCGGCACGTGGTGGTGGAACCGGAACAAACGGCCAGTCACTAACCCAACATGTTGTGGTTGATATGTCCCGCCACATGAACCAGGTACTTGAAATCAACCCTGATGAGCGCTGGGTTAAAGTACAATCCGGTGTGGTGAAAGATGCACTGAACGATGCCCTTCGACCCTATGGGTTCTTTTTCTCCCCTGATCTATCCACGAGTAACCGGGCAACCATTGGTGGCATGATCAATACGGACGCGTCAGGCCAGGGGTCGCTTCAGTACGGAAAAACGTCTGATCATGTGCTCAGTGTCAAGGCAATCCTGGCAGACGGGTCTGTCCTCGATACCGAGCCATTGGATGAAGAAGGAATCGATGCAGCCTGTAAACGACAGGACTTTGCCGGCGAAGCAATAAGGACTGTGTCATCAGTATGCCGCGAAAAGCGTGAGCAGATTCTGGCAAAGTTTCCTCCGTTGAACCGGTTCCTGACTGGGTATGACCTCAAACATGCCTACAGCGATGATATGTCCCAGTTTGACATTGGGCGAGTGCTCTGTGGTGCCGAGGGGTCTTTAGGTTTCATCGCTGAAGCGAAACTGGATATAACACCGATACCAACAACCCGCATTCTGCTCAACATTAAATACCATAGCTTTGACTCTGCGTTGCGTAACGCTCCAATGATGGTAGAAGCCAATGCACTGTCTGTTGAAACGGTGGATTCAAAAGTCCTGGATCTAGCGCGTTCTGACATTGTGTGGAATTCGGTATCCGACCTGTTGACCGATGTCCCTGGCAAGGACATGCAGGGAATCAATATGGTGGAGTACGCAGGTGATGACGCCGAACAGATAGAGCAACAGGTTATATCCCTTTGTGCTCATCTGGACCGTCTTATCGACAATGAAGAAGCCGGTATTATCGGCTACCAGTTATGCCGGGATCTTACCTCGATTAACAAAATCTACGCCATGCGTAAGAAAGCTGTGGGCTTGTTGGGTGCGGCAAAAGGTAAAGCTAAGCCGGTAGCATTCACGGAAGATACCTGTGTGCCACCGGAAAACCTGGCTGACTTCATTGTCGAGTTTCGTGAACTGCTTGACAGCCAGAACTTGAATTATGGCATGTTTGGTCACGTGGATGCGGGTGTTCTCCATGTGCGCCCTGCGCTGGATTTGTGTGATCCCGCACAGGAAAAACTGATGAAACAGGTCTCCGACCAGGTAGTGGCACTGGTAGCGAAATACGGTGGCTTGATGTGGGGAGAACACGGGAAAGGGTTCCGTTCCGAGTATGGCCCGGAGTTTTTCGGCGAAGAACTGTATGCGGAATTGCGTCGGGTCAAACAGGCATTTGATCCGGAAAACCGTATGAATCCCGGTAAGATCTGTACACCGCTTGGCAGTGATGATCCATTGGTTAAAGTGGATGGTGTGAAGCGGGGGTATTATGACCGCCAGATACCGGTAGAAGTGCGGGACAGCTTCAAGCAGGCGATGGAATGTAACGGGAATGGATTGTGTTTTAACTATGACACCAGTTCACCGATGTGCCCATCAATGAAAGTCAGTTATGACCGACGTCATTCACCCAAAGGCCGGGCCGGGATTGTAAAGGAATGGCTGCGCCTGCTGGCAAAGCAGGGTATTGATGCTGTTCAGCTCGAAAAGGAACTGATGAGCAAGTCACCGTCACTCAGGGACATTTTCAGCCGCTTCAGCAATACCTATTTCACCAGAAAAGACGAGTATGACTTTTCCCATGAAGTGATGGAAGCCATGAATGGCTGCCTTGCCTGTAAAGCCTGCGCCAGCCAGTGCCCAATTAAAGTTGATGTGCCGAGCTTCCGCTCCCGATTTATGCAGATTTACTACAGTCGGTACCAGCGGCCAGCCAAGGATTACCTGGTTGCCAATATTGAGAACCTTTTGCCGGCGATGGCTAAGGCACCGGTTATTTTTAACAAAGTAACCCAGGCTGCATGGATCAAATCCGCAACAGAGAAAATGCTGGGATATGTCGATACCCCTGAACTCTCTGTCCCAACGTTAAAAGAGTCATTAGACGGCCACCACGCCCTGTGTTTCAACTTGACCTGGTTGCAGGCGTTAAGTGAACGGGAACGTGCGGATTACCTTCTTATTGTGCAGGATCCGTTTACCAGTTTTTACGATGCCGAGGTTGTCCGGGATTTTGTCCTGCTTGCTGAAAAGTTGGGTAAAAAACCGATGCTTTTGCCCTTTAAACCCAATGGTAAGGCACAGCACATTAAGGGGTTTCTCCGCAGGTTCGCTAAAACCGCATCCAATACGTCTGAGTTTCTTGCTGATATTGCCGGGCTTGGAATTCCTCTTGTGGGCGTTGATCCTGCACTGGTACTTTGCTACCGGGATGAGTATGCAGAGGTTCTCGGTGAAAACCGGGGAGACTTTGATGTCCTGACTGTGCATGAATGGCTGAAGCCCCGCTTGAATGATTGGGTGAGCCAACCATCCCGCGAAGAAGAACCATGGTATCTTTTTGCCCACTGTACGGAAAAAACCAAATTGCCTAACTCCGAGAAGGAATGGGGAGAAATATTCCATCATTTCGGCGCGGAAATAATACCTGTGGCGGTTGGTTGCTGCGGCATGGCGGGTACTTTTGGCCATGAGAAGGACAAACTGGAGACGTCCCGTGACGTCTATAACCTCAGTTGGCAACCAAGATTGGATTCCTTGCCTGTTGAGCGCTGCATGGCTACCGGTTATTCATGTCGAAGCCAGGTAAAACGCTTCGAACATAAAAAGCTGATGCACCCACTCCAGGTGTTGGTGAGGATAATTTGACCTTTGGCTTTGCAGGGAAGTCCGTCCAGAACAGCCTGTTTTGATATCCGGGCCGAACCTATATAGGAAAGGGCGGGTACACACAATGCCTCATTTTGTAGCGTAAATGAGGCATTTTCTCTGCTATTTCTCTCCGTTTTACATACAATGCTATTCTTTAGTTTCCTGTCCGAGTTTAGGACTTTAACCAGCCGGTTTTATCTGATTTGGTACCAAATAAAATTGGCTGCTGATTGAGGTGACGGTTATGGAAACGCTGAAACCCCACATCACATTTTCCGGGAAATGCCGAGAGGCACTGCAATTTTACTGTGCGTGCTTTGATGGCGAAGTGATTCTGATGCAGACATTTGATGACGCCCCGGTAGAGTTACTTGAAGTGGACAGTAACCGTATCATGCATGCTGAGTTTGAATCCTCCGGTATATCTTTTATGGCTTCTGACGGCATGGTTGATGAGCCCATTGCCGGCAGTGGTTCAGTGGCACTGGCAATAAATTTCTGTGAACCTGACGAGCAGGATAAGGTATTTGCGGCACTCAGCCATGGAGGCCAAGTTATTATGCCGCTCAGTGAAATGTTCTGGAGTGCAAGGTTTGGTCAGGTTGTCGACAAATATGGAATCCGCTGGATGCTGAATTGCCCGCTAACAGGTGAGGGGAGTGAATGATTGTTCTATGGGGGTAGTGTATGTCCGGCCGAGCCGAACATACAGGTATACCCAGTCGTGGATATATTATTCTTCAGGACACAACCAACGGTATATAACCCCGGCTAATACCGCACCAATGATTGGTGCTACCCAAAACAGCCATAGTTGCCCTAAAGCCCAATCCCCGACAATCAGGGCCGGCCCTGTGCTTCGTGCCGGATTGACTGACGTATTGGTAACCGGGATGCTGATTAGGTGTATCAAGGTGAGGCATAAGCCGATAGCCAGACCTGCGAGAGCAGGTGTCGCTCGCTTATGGGTGACGCCTAAAATGACAAACAAAAAGAAAAACGTCATCACAATCTCGGTGATAAACCCTGCTCCAAGAGAGTACCCGCCAGGAGAGTGTTCGCCATACCCATTAGATGCGAGACCGCCTTCCAAGCTGAATTCCGGTGCACCGCTGGCGATGATATACAAAACAAATGCACCCGCGAAGCCTCCCAACACCTGGGCAATAATATAGGGAGCGACCAGACCCGTTTCGAACCGCCCTCCGGCCCAGAGGCCAACGGTAACCGCCGGATTGAGGTGACATCCTGAAATGTGCCCAATGGCATAGGCCATTGTGACCACCGTCAGGCCGAAGGCGAGTGAAACACCCAGCAGGCCGATTCCCACATTGGGAAATGCAGCAGCAATGACAGCGCTTCCACAACCACCCAGCACCAGCCAGAAAGTACCTATAAATTCAGCAGTGAGAGTTTTTACCATGGTTCTCAGTCTCCTTAATAAACTGCTTACAAATTAGCACCACAAATTAAAAGTAGACTGTGTAACTGATTAATATGTCAGATTAGGGTCAAAGGCAGAAAATGTGACAGTTTTTACCCGGCTGTGTCATTCAATACTGATGAGCACAACTGAAAAACATGGGAATTCCTCAGCCAAACGGATAATCTTTGAAGAGCAACTGTGAAAAGTATTGTCGGTTCAACCTGATAGCTGGAAGGGAGAGACTCTTGATGATCAAATGGATAGCAATAGGTGTTCTGGCAGCCCTGGCATTCCTTATTGCTCAGAACAAATTGAGTGAATCTGCCCAAACTAATCTGGTCAAGATTATGCTGGTTTGCCTTCTGCTGTCTGGGCTGGGTGTCGTTTTTTATGAGTTAATTCGTTAGACAATAAAAATCCCCTGTCAAGCAGGGGATTTTTTAGGATTCTAAAAACAGCGGCTTTTAGAAAGCACTGAATTTTAGAAAGAAGCGTTACGTGGTGTACGTGGGAATGGGATCACATCACGTACGTTACCCATACCGGTTACGTAAGATACCAGGCGCTCAAAGCCCAGGCCGAAACCTGCGTGTGGTACAGTGCCATAGCGACGCAGGTCGCGGTACCAGTTCATGTGTTCTGGGTCGATACCCATCTCGCGCATACGTGCATCCAGAATGTCCAGACGCTCTTCACGCTGTGAACCACCGATGATTTCACCGATACCCGGAGCCAGAACATCCATCGCAGCAACGGTTTTACCGTCATCGTTCATGCGCATGTAGAACGCTTTGATGTCTTTTGGATAGTTCTTAACGATAACCGGTGCTTTGAAGTGTTCTTCAGCAAGGTAACGCTCGTGCTCGGAAGACATGTCGATTCCCCATTCAACAGGGAATTCGAACTCTTTGCCCGAGTCCACCAGAATCTGGATAGCATCAGTGTAATCAACCTGTGCAAAGTCAGAGCTGACAAACTGTTCCAGACGGGTAATGGCGTTCTTGTCGATGCGCTGGGCAAAGAACTCAAGGTCATCACGACGCTCTTCCAGAACGGCTTTGAATACATACTTCAGCATGTCTTCTGCCAGCTTGGCAACGTCATCCAGTTCTGCAAAGGCAACTTCCGGCTCAACCATCCAGAATTCTGCCAGGTGGCGGCTGGTGTTTGAATTTTCAGCGCGGAATGTTGGGCCGAAGGTGTACACCTTGCTCAGGGCGCAGGCATACGCTTCTGCGTTCAACTGACCAGATACAGTCAGGAACGTTTCTTTGCCGAAGAAATCTTCGTTGTAATCAACCGCGCCTTTATCAGTGCGTGGCAGGTTTTCCATGTCCAGAGTAGAAACTCGGAACATTTCGCCGGCACCTTCACAGTCAGAAGCCGTGATCAGCGGAGCAGAAACCCAGAAGAAACCCTGCTCGTGGTAGAAACGGTGAATTGCCTGGGACAGACAGTTACGCACACGCGCTACCGCACCAATAACGTTGGTGCGAGGACGCAGGTGGGCAACTTCACGCAGGTACTCAATAGAGTGGCGCGTTTTAGCCATTGGGTAGGTGTCGGCATCTTCAACCCAACCAACAACCTTAACGGCAGTCGCCTGCATTTCAAAAGCCTGGCCTTGTCCTGGGGACTCAACGACTTTACCAGTTACCTCAACAGAACAACCGGTAGTCAGGCGAAGAATTTCCTGCTCGTAATTATTCAGCTCATTAGGAACTACGGCCTGGATAGGGTCAAAACATGAACCGTCATAAACGGCAAGGAATGAAATGCCGGCCTTTGAGTCGCGGCGGGTACGAACCCAACCACGCACAGTCACTTCTGAATCGACAGCGACTTTGCCGTGCAGTACGTCTGCTACAGGCGCGTAAGTCATAATTAGCTATTATCTCCGTTGGGCTTATCCGGCGGGGAAGAATGCCGGATACATCAGTCAAAAAACGAGTCCAGATAGGAGAGTTTACCCGTCTTTGTTTTCGCTTCAAGTAGAGAGTAGGTATTCGACGGGAATTTGATGATTTCTAGGTCGAAATCTCTTCGATTCCCTTTTTGGGCAGGCATCGAAAATGAAAAAGAGCAGCTTTTGTCCAACAGCTGCTCTTTGGTAGTGTCGAAGATTAACTCAGCGCCGGAACTGGAACTGATTAATCAAACCTTCAAGTTCCACAACAAGATGCTCAAGTTTGCTGCTAATCTGCTTTACTCCGTTTGCGTTGGCCGCGGTCTGGTTTGCATGTTCTGTGACTGTTGAAATACGTTCACGAAGGGAATCTGTCAGCGACGTCTGGTTCACACTGTCAGTACTGATTTGTACTGCATGCATGTTCACTTCATTCACCTGGTTTCCAATAACCTCGAGTGCTTCAGAAAGTGCCTGGACGGTTTCTGCCCGGGCATTGGTGTTCTCGCAGGTGGTATCAATCAGCGATACACAGGTTGATGTACCATTGCGCAAGTCTTCGATAATCCGTTGGATTTCCCCGGTTGCGTCGTGTGTCCTGCTTGCCAGGTTTCGAACTTCACCTGCAACAACAGCAAAACCCCGTCCCTGTTCGCCAGCGCGAGCCGCTTCTATGGCAGCGTTGAGTGCCAACAGGTTGGTCTGCTCGGCAATTCCCCGGATAACGTCAAGAATGCTGTTAACCTCTTCACTTTGGTTGTTAACCAAGTCAATCTGGTCTCGGACCTGTTCAATCTCAGCAACTAAATGCTTGATATCACCCGCTGCTTGGTGAGCCATAACGCTGCCGTCATTGGCACTCGAGAGCGATGATTCGGTCAGCGCAGTGGTTTCTGTCGTTCGGCTTGCTACGTCATGCTGGTTGTGTTGGATGCGGTCAACGGAATCAGACATGTCTTCAGTTTCTGCCTGCTGTCTTTCTGTCAGCCCCTGCGTTTGCTGTGCAACATCAATCAGTTTGGCCGCTTCGGCAGAGAGTGTTTCAGATGTCCGCTGCACCTTCATCAAACTGTCTGAGAAGTTATCAAGAAGCTGGTTACAACTGTTGGCAAGGTCTCCAATTTCATCATTTTGTTTGATGTTAATTCTTCCTGCCAGATTCCTGTCTTGTGCAGTTTGCCGCATGAAGGCGGACATTTTTTTGAGTGGGGAAATAGCAATGCGGCGGATGAAAAACAGAGCAAATATGAATCCGGCCAGCGCGATTACGGCCATGATACCGGCACTGACCAGCGAGTGTTTGGTTATAGACGCGAATATTGGTGCCAGGTTGTATTCAAGTCGCACAACACCCAAGACGGTTCCTTCATCCACAATGTGGCACTGTAGACAATTGGTTCCCCGATAATCACTGCTGGCTTGCATGGGAAGGGCTACGACGAGACGCTTTGCGTTATTAGCGTCATAGATTTGAGCAATGGTTTCCCCTTTCAGTGCGCGCTTGTCAATATCATCAACTGCAGTCTGGTTCTTTTGCCCTGGCCCAAATATATTAGTTATGCCTTCACCTCGAATAACCCTGACGTTTTCCATATTCTCGTGAGACAGTACCTTTTGACGCAGAACTTCTTTTTGCGACATGGTACCGGTCAGCATCATCATATTAAGGCTGTCAAAATAATTACTCGCCTTATCAAGCATTTGGTCGCTAATAAGATCACGTACCATTTCTTTTTGCTTGTAGGATTCATAGCTGACAGACACAACCAGAACGATGACAAACACGGAAAGAAGAGCAAACAGGATTTTTTTGGCCAAAGTTATTCGCATACCTAGATCTGACATTGTTTAAAGTATGTGAAACCATGTTAACGCGAATTGTTTATTATTAATCTCTAAAGGTTATAAAGTGTGATAAATGAACACTTTCCATAAGGTTTTTTGTTCAGAACTGTTGCTGAAAACCGCTTTCTGGTTGTGAAAGATATCAATAAAACAATTTAGATGAGTGTATTCGCACATTTTGGGCGGTAAAACGCAGTGTTTTGACCTCCGGTGCCAGTTGCGTGCAGATATCCTTGAGGATGGAATACAGGTATGCATACATGAATTTGTGATGCACTACGCTTTGAAGTAGGATGCACCCCTCGATAACGCTAGCATGAATTTCACTATGACCACCGAACTGTTTAAAGAATTCACCTTCGAGGCGGCACACCGTCTTCCTCATGTACCGGATGGACACAAATGTGGTCGCCTTCATGGGCACTCTTTTGTCGTGCGCATTTATGTAGAAGGTGAAGTCGATCCACATACTGGCTGGGTCATCGATTTCTCAGAAATCAAAGCGATTTTTAAGCCAATTTACGATCAGCTGGATCACCACTACCTGAATGAAATCGAAGGGCTGGAAAACCCAACCAGTGAGGTCCTTTCTAAGTGGATTTGGGACCAGCTCAAGCCTAAGTTGCCAATGCTAAGTAAGGTAATGATAAAGGAGACCTGCACTTCAGGTTGCCTTTATACCGGAAAATAACCGTTCTTAAATAACCGAAAGGCCGAAAAATGCGGCCTTTTTACTGTTTGGTCGCTGTAATTACAAGTCAGGCGATGGAAAGATATTTATGGGTCTGTACTGACAGCCGCCAGTTACGTGCTATGCAGGTGTCAATACACAAAGAGGTTGCCCGAGGTTTTTGACTGATTGGTTGGAGCGCGATTGTTACGTCATTTCGTAATGCAACACCATCCAACAGGTCGTCAAGCAGGTTAATGTCTTTTTCAGTGCCAACGGGATGTTTAATTTCGTTTGCGCGCGCAAGGGCGTCTGACAATACCGGCAGTTTTCCTTTCATCGCGATTTTTGGCGATACCGTTACCCAGGTATTTTCAGTTGCCTTAATTTTGTATGTACCGCTTGTTTCAATCTGGCATTGGTAGCCCGCATTTTCCAGTGCCTGGGTAAGAGGGAGCAAGTCATGTACGCACGGTTCACCACCAGTAATGACAACGTGCCTGGCGGTGTACCCGCAATCGGAAAAATGTTGGATCAGGGTATCCGGTGAAACGCTGGCCCACAAAGGTGACTCGTGCTCCTTGGCAATAATGGTTCCAAAATCCCTTTGGTCATTTTCCATCACATCCCAGGTATGCTTGGTATCGCACCAAGGACAACCTACAGGACAGCCTTGGAGGCGCACAAAGAGCGCAGGTTGGCCGGTAAAGATGCCTTCACCCTGAATGGTTTGAAATACTTCGTTGATCTGGTACATGGTTTCCACTGTTGCTAAGACGCGCAGGGTGCGCATTATGGCAGGAAAGTTCTGTTTCTTACAGTGAGAGTGAACATCTTATACTGCGAAAAATAATTACCATTCCATGTGAAATTTGCCTGTCTGTTTTTTTGAATCTGGGTGGCTAAATTTCCGATATTCGACCGAGCGCAAAATTATCTCGTGATTTCTATCACGTCCTCATGACACTACGCTTCACAATTACTTCGCAACGTAAAAAAATTCAATTGAGCCAATTTTTGAAGTTAATTTAGGGAGAAGGGCATGTACGTCGCCCAGCCTGGTCACATAGATCATATAAAAAGAAATAATGCGGGGACTGTATATAAGCTCATTGATAAATTTGGCCCAATTTCCCGGATTGAACTGTCAAAACGCAGTCAACTTGCCCCTGCCAGTATCACCAAGATCACCCGGGAACTGTTAGAAGCGCACCTTATTAAAGAAACTGAATACCAGGAACCAAGCAGCAGGGGAAGACCTGCAATTGGTCTTGTTGTTGACAACGAGGGTTGGCAATTTCTCTCAATGAGACTGGGACGAGGGTATCTGACCATTGCTTTGCACGATCTGGGCGGTGATATCCTTATCGAAGAACGTGTGGTAATGAACCAGACCCAGCAAGATGAAGTGCTGGACCATCTGCTGATAGAAATTAACCAGTTTTTCCAGAGACATTCTGCAACCCTGGATCGTGTGACCAGCGTTGCTATTTCCCTCCCCGGCTTGGTTGACAGTGAAGATGGCATTATTTTGCAAATGCCTCATTATGACGTACGGAATCTTGAACTGGGTAAAGCAGTGCATCAGGCAACAGGTTTGCCGGTGTTTGTTGGCAATGATACCCGCTCGTGGGCGTTGGCAGAAAAACTGTTTGGCCATGCTGTCGATGTAGAGAATGCGATACTGGTGTCTGTGCACAATGGTGTCGGAGCCGGCATTATGGTTGATGGGACTGTGCTCCAGCGCCGCGTAGGCAATATCGGTGAAATCGGTCATATCCAGATTAAACCGTATGGTAAGCGTTGCCACTGCGGGAATTACGGCTGCCTTGAAACTGAAGTCAGCCTGTCCGCTGCATTGGAGAAAGCCGAGCAACTGCTAGGGGAGGGGCATCCTTCTGTCCTGCAGAGTCAGCCCATTACTATCGAGTCTTTGTGTAATGCGGCAGTTTCCGGCGATGGTGTCGCCCAGCGGGTGATTATTGAACTTGGTCAGCATCTGGGTCGCGGCATAGCCATTCTTGTGAATTTGTTTAACCCACAAAAAGTCATGATAGGCAGTGAGTTAAATCGGGCGAAAACCATCCTGTACCCTGCAATTGAAGAGTGTGTAAAGTCTCAGGCTTTGCCTTCCTATGGGGAAAACCTGCAATTCATGGAAACCCGTTTTTACACACAGGGAACAATGGCAGGTGCGGCGCTGGTTAAGCAAGCATTGTATGATGGAAGCTTGCTGATTCGACTGGTTGAAGGGTAGTCACAGCATACATTTCTGCTGTACTCAGATGTTATAAAGAAAGGAGCGCATTGCGCTCCTTTATCGTTTTTCAATTTGGGTATCAGCAGGTTAGTTAGTGCTGAGTTCTGCCGCTGCTTTTTTCTCAACGGCTTTACAGGCTGCCGCAGTAAAAATAACGTCTGTAGAACTATTCAGGGCTGTTTCGGCTGAATCCTGGATTACGCCGATAATGAAGCCTACCGCAACAACCTGCATAGCGATTTCATTTGGAATACCAAACAGGTTACATGCCAATGGGATCAACAACAGTGATCCGCCGGCCACGCCTGATGCTCCGCATGCTGACACGGCTGCCACGATACTGAGCAGGATCGCAGTGGCCAGATCGATATTGATACCCAAAGTGTGCGCTGCTGCCAGAGTCAGCACGGTAATGGTGATCGCTGCACCGGCCATGTTAATGGTGGCACCCAATGGAATGGAAACTGAATAGGTGTCTTCGTCCAGGTTCAATTTCTTACACAGTGCCATGTTCACAGGAATGTTTGCTGCTGAACTGCGGGTGAAGAATGCAGTAATACCACTCTCACGCAGGCACTGGAACACCAACGGATAAGGGTTGGTCCCAGTTTTGTAGAAAACGATCAGTGGGTTTACTACCAGCGCAATGATTGCCATTGAACCGAGTAAGACGGCCAAAAGGTGACTATAACCAGCCAGGGCTTCAAAACCGGTATCAGCAAATGTGCTGGCTACCAAGCCAAAAATACCCAAAGGCGCGAGTTTAATCACAAAGCGGACAATGGAAGAGATGCCATCTGAGATGTCTGAGAACACTTGCTTGGTTTCCGCTGATGCGTGGTGCAGTGCAATGCCCAAAGCAATGGCCCAGGCCAGAATGCCAATGAAGTTGCCTGACATCAGTGCGTTGACCGGGTTATCAACGATATTAAACAACAGGGTGCTCAATACTGCTGATATGCCTTCTGGCGGCGCTACTGATGCGTTGTGCGTTGCCAGAGTCAGAGTTGTCGGGAAAAGGAAACTCATAACAACAGCGGTAACCGAAGCGGCGAATGTGCCGAACAGGTACAACGTAATAATCGGGCGCATATTGGTGTGCTGGCCACGTTTTTGGTTGGCAATTGATGCTGCAACAAGAACGAATACCAGAATGGGTGCGACTGC
This sequence comes from Parasalinivibrio latis, assembly GCF_036825535.1. Taxonomy (GTDB): domain Bacteria; phylum Pseudomonadota; class Gammaproteobacteria; order Enterobacterales; family Vibrionaceae; genus Parasalinivibrio; species Parasalinivibrio latis. The sequence continues at coordinate 2,222,513 of NZ_CP098812.1, read as the reverse complement.
TTTAAGGGCGCTGACGAAAAGGCTGCCTAACAGGCCAACAGCGCGGGCACTGTCAGGGGAAAAAGACGCAATGATTACGCCTGCGATAATACCTATTATGATTTGGGATATAAGGCTTCCTCGCAGGAACCTCGGGAGGCGTGGCTGTGTTTGCATGTGTGTTCTCGCATAGTAAATATTATTGTGTGTTTACCCAAACCATCTCAGGATGCGGGCCAGTATCGGAAAGCATTGATAGTTAAGTGCACTGGCGTCATCTTGAGATAGTTTGGATACAGATAATTTAATCAAGATATGTGTTGTCGTGTAAAGGAATAAATAAAATAAAACACCATGCGATGTTAAATATATGTAATTTAATATCGTGGCTGTTTCTGTGGGGCGGGATATACGTGTTGTAATGTTGAGGTTTGGAAGAAAAAAAGCGATTGAGCAAAATTCAATCGCCTTGAGGGTTCAAACTATTTGCGATTCAAATCAATAAATTACATTCCCAACTGCATTGAGCAATTTGCTCGCTCCCTTGGTGAAATGTAAAGGGGCGTCGGCAACCGTGTAACAGAGGCAGCCGTCTTTTGTAAAGGGTGTATGGTGGTGTTGACTGTCAAGCCAGATAAAATCACCAGGTATGTATTTGTCATTCTCATCTTCAAACTCGCCATCCAATAAAAGGGTGAGTTCATAGCCGCTGTGAGTGTGAGTAGGAACAGAAGCATCGGCCTGAATATGGAGCAAACTTGATCTCACAGGCTCTTCATTGAGTGGCAGTCTGGCTCGGCTGATTGGCCCAATGGAGCTCCAACCTAAATCACTGAACCTTCTCAGGGATCTCGGTAAAGCGTAAACGTCCCCGCAGACCGTGATGGTGGCCGGTGGCGAAGGCGCAAGCCGTGGTTCGTCAGCTGATTGGGGGGAATCAAATATCCGTGAGAGCATCCCACTAAAACTGTCTGTCAGAGGCGAAGAAATTTCTTCCACGCTGTTGAATGCCTTTTCTGCCAGCATTTCGGTGTACCTGTCAATTTTCGCCTGGCACTCGGGACACATTTCGGCATGTGCAGAAACGGCAATAGTGAGGGAGGTCGGAAGCTCTCCGGCAGCAAAGGCAACCAACATGGATTCGTAGGGGTGGTACTTAATCATGATGCTTCTCCAGATGGTGGCGTAGTTTTTGAAGACCGAGGCGTAGTCGTGATTTTACAGTCCCTAGCGGGATCTTCAGTTGCTCAGCCAGTTCCTGATGAGTGAGTTGTTTGAGGTACACCCCTCTGACGACTTGCTGCTGTAAGTCCGGTAACTCGTCAATATAAGCCATCAGGTTTCCATGCAGCTGATCTTTAGCCGCCTGTTCGTCAAATCTTTCAGCATCTTCTTCGAACATTGGCCAAATGTCGCTGCTTATATTGTCTTCCCGGTTGGACTGTATTTTCCTGAGCATGTCGAAACTGACATTGCGCATAATTGTAAAGATCCACGTCGTTGCTGCACCTTTGTCCCGGTTGAACAATGCTGCTTTGCGCCAAACCAAAATCATCGTGTCCTGAACCAGCTCCATTGCTAACGCCTCTTGATGGAGTGTCCGGATACCGTACGACCTGATCTTGGGAGCAAAGTAGGAGAACAAAGACTCAAAAGCTTTTCGGCTCTGGTTGTCTGCGACTTCGATCAGTAATTTTGTGAGTAACTCACCGTCTGGTTTGGTCATTGGCTTTGAATCTGTCCGTTGCATCCCTTCAGACTTAGTATATGCAGATCCTGCACTTATCATTGTGATCGCTCTTGTTTAAGACGTCATAAAGAGTCATACGAGGCGGAATAGGATTGGATCAGTCGGATTTGTAAATCAGATGCCTGATGAAGTCTTTTGCTTCAGCAACGCTGTTTTGGGCAATAAACCACTGGCGCTGGTTATTTGCTAACGGGAGCACTTCAAGCCAGCGTTGACAGACCCACGTAATGCTGTCGAAATGAGTCGCTTCATACTGGTGTCCGTGGTTAGGATAGGCTGTAAAAACTTGACGCAGACCATTGGTTATATCTTCACAGTCACCGGTGCTTTTTTCTTCGGCCCAATCTGACAGTATGTCTAATCCAGACACCCACAATTTATCGCTCTGCTGGCTGGCGGAAGTGATGCGAACCCTATGACGTCCTTGAATGGTAATGCCAAGAAGCCCATCTTCTAACGTTTCGAAATCAATAATATCGACAAGGGTGCCATAGGAGCAGATGGTTTCACCTTCCGTCATGGCAAGGACGAAGCGGGATTGGCTTGCCAAAGATTCTTTGACAAGCCGGATATAACGCGGCTCAAAAATCCGAAGCTTGGTGATTCCACCTGGCAACAAAAAAATGGGCAAAGGGAAAAGGCCATACAACATAAAATTCTCCTGTCTTCAGACTGCGATACGCAGGTTGATTGCCGTGGGATCACTGCGTTTTATGCAGCCTAAAGGCCGGATAACCGTATTGTTGTTATTCGCTGAAATGCTCGCTTAAAACCTTATACATACCTTTCAGTAAAGTTTTCACTTGCTCGTCTGTTGAAATGAAAGGCGGCATAACATATACCAGCTTACCAAACGGTCGCACCCAAATCCCTTCATTGACGAAAGCTTGCTGTATCTCGGACATTCGGACAGGTTGATGTGTTTCAATCACACCAATTGCGCCCAGATAACGGATATCCGCGACACAATCCAACTTTGAAAATTCTGGCAGCAATTCAGCGAACTGGGCTTCAATTCGGGCAACGTTTGTTTCCCACTCACCTTGTTTAAGCAGTCCGAGGCTTGCATTTGCAACTGCGCATGCCAAGGGGTTTCCCATGAAAGTCGGTCCGTGCATAAAGCAACCAGCTTCACCACTACAGACTGTATCGGCTACGTGTTGCGTTGTCAGTGTGGCAGCCAGGGTCATATAACCGCCGGTCAATGCTTTGCCTACACAAAGTATATCAGGGGAAATTTCCGCATGGTTACAGGCAAACAGCTTTCCGGTACGTCCGAAACCCGTGGCAATTTCGTCGGCTATCAACAACACATCATATATATCGCACAGCCTCCTGATGTGACGGACAAATTCCGGGTGGTAAAGGCGCATACCTCCGGCACCCTGAACCACAGGCTCAAGAATAAAAGCTGCAATTTCATGATGGTGTTCTTCGAACAGTTGTATGGTTGAGTCCAAATCAGAGGGATTCCACTCCCCACCGAAACGGCTGGAAGGAGAATCGGCAAACAGGTGCTCCGGTAAGAAGCCTTTGTAAAGTTTATGCATGGAGTTGTCTGGGTCGGTGACTGACATAGCTGCGAACGTGTCACCGTGGTAACCATGGCGAAGTGTGAGGAATTTTGATTTTGGCGTACCTCTGGCGTACCAGTACTGAAGTGCCATTTTGAGTGCCACTTCAACAGACACTGAACCAGAATCGCACAGAAAGACTTTCTCCAGCCCATCCGGTGTTAAGTCCACCAGTTTTTTACACACCTCTACCGCAGGTTTGTGGGTCAGCCCCCCAAACATGATATGGGACATCTGATCAAGCTGTTCCTTCGCAGCATTGGTCAATGCCGGATGGTTATAACCATGGATTGCTGACCACCACGAAGACATCCCGTCAATCAGCCTGGTGCCATCTTCCAGCTCTATATAAACGCCTTTTGCCGCTTTGACTGGGAAACAAGGGAGGGGATCCAACGTTGATGTATAAGGGTGCCAAATATGGTTGCGGTCATATTGTAAATCAATGGTCATTTAATCACCGATTGTAAACTAGTGCTTTCTATCTATGTTGACAGTTTACGGGGTGTGTTTAAACTAGCCAAGCATTACAAACCAGAATTTGCAGCCCTGTCGGGTGCATCACACGAAGCAAATGTGAGGAAGTCATCGTGGATATTCGGCATAACTGGACAGTAGAGGAAGTTCAGACTCTTTTCGAAAAACCCTTTATGGATCTGCTGTTTGAAGCGCAGCTGGTACATCGTGAACATCATCTGGCAAATGAAGTCCAGGTCAGTACGCTTCTGTCCATCAAGACTGGTGCCTGTCCGGAAGACTGCAAATACTGCCCGCAGAGTGCCCACTACAGAACAGATATAGAAAAAGAACGCTTGTTGGAAGTAGCGCGTGTTTTAGATGCAGCCGAAAAAGCCAAAAGCTCTGGCGCAACACGCTTTTGCATGGGAGCTGCATGGAAAAATCCCAAAGAACGGGATATGCCTTACCTGCTTGATATGGTCCGTGGTGTGAAAAACCTGGGTCTTGAAACCTGCATGACCCTTGGCATGTTGAATAAAGAACAGGCGGACTCCCTTGCTGAAGCCGGATTGGATTACTACAACCACAATCTCGATACCTCCCGCGAAAACTACGGCAATATCATTACAACCCGTACTTATGATGACCGTTTGGATACACTTGCCCATGTGCGGGATGCAGGCATGAAAGTCTGCTCCGGTGGTATTGTCGGGCTGGGTGAAGACAAGCGTGATCGCGCAGGGCTTCTTATGGAGCTGGCAAACTTGCCACGGCATCCTGAAAGTGTGCCGATCAATATGCTGGTCAAGGTGAAAGGTACGCCGCTTGAAAACGTGGATGACCTCGATGCATTTGATTTTATCCGCACCATCGCAGTGGCTCGGATTATGATGCCGGCTTCAGCGGTTCGTTTATCTGCGGGTCGCGAAAAGATGAATGAACAAATGCAGGCGCTTTGCTTTATGGCTGGAGCGAATTCTATCTTCTATGGCTGCAAACTACTCACGACGCCAAACCCAGACGAAGATGAGGACATGCTGTTGTTCCGCAAACTGGGTATTAACCGCCAGGAACGGGTGCAAAAGCCGGATCAAGTGCAGGAGTCTGAACTGAGAGATCAGGTCGCTGAAAGGTTGGCTGCACGCCCTTCAAAAGACGATATCTTCTACGACGCATCTCTGTAAACAGGCAGTTGTACTGATGGGAAGTGGATTTTTTCGCAGAATCAATGATGCCCTGACAGCCCGGAAAGAATCCGGGCTTTACCGCTATCCGCCTACCGTAGAACGGGTAGACGGCCACTTTATGGACTCGGGCGGAAAACGTTACCTCAATTTCTCATCCAATGATTACCTGGGGCTGGCCGGGACGCCTGATGTTTGCCGTTTCTGGCAAGAAGGGGTATCCCGCTATGGAGCAGGCAGTACGGCTTCGCCGTTGGTAACCGGTTACTCATCACCTCATGCTGATTTGGAACGGATGTTGTGCGACTGGCTGGGATTTGAAAGTGCAGTGCTTTTTAATTCCGGATTTGCCGCTAACCAGGCCGTTATCTTTACCCTTTGTGATAAAGAAGATCTTGTTATCCAGGACAAGCTCAATCATGCCTCCCTGATGGAAGCGGGAATGCTAAGCCCCGCCAGAATGAAGCGTTTTCGGCACAACGATACGGAAAGCCTTTCTGCTGCATTGAGCTGCACAGTAACTGGCAACAGACTCGTTGTTACTGAAGGGGTGTTCAGTATGGATGGAGATAAATCCCCATTGTCCGAGATAGCGACGGTTGCCAGACATCATGACGCCTGGCTGATGGTTGATGATGCTCATGGGATTGGTGTGCTTGGGGAAGATGGCTCTGGGAGTTGCAGGTCAGCAGGCATCAAGCCCGACATATTGGTTGTCACTTTTGGCAAGGCATTTGGGTTAATGGGTGCTGCTGTTTTGTGCCAAACAGAGACAGCAGACTACCTCCGTCAGTTTGGGCGCCATTACGTCTATTCTACAGCAATGCCGCCGGCACAGGCATACACGATACGCCGCACAGCCGAAATAATTCAGACTCAGCAATGGCGACGGGAAAAACTGTCTGAGCTCAGTGCTGTCTGGGAGGAGGCACTGTCTGGGATCCCTGGGGCAACACATACAAACACGCCTATCAAGCCGGTTATTGTAGGGCAGTCAGAACCGATGCTTCGGCTTTCAGAGTATTTAAGACAGAAAGGCTATTGGGTGGGTGCCATCCGGCCTCCAACTGTACCGGCAAATAAAGCCCGGCTCCGGGTGACGTTGTCTGTGTCCCAGCCCAAAGTTGCTGTGCTGGCATTGGCCGGTGAGATCAAAAACATGCTGGAGGGTGAGCAATGTCTGCCATCCTGAAGGTTGAAAACCAGAACCTGATGCGGCCGGGTAACAAGCTGGCGATTGCCAGGGCATTCGGACGGGCCGCTGAGACCTATGACAACAGCGCAGCATTCCAGCGTGAAGTGGCTGACCGGTTAATTGCAGGTTACTCTGGCTTGACCGGACAATCAGGGCTGGATGTCGGGTGTGGAACGGGTTATTGCGTGGAGAGGTTGGCGAACCTTGGGGCAAGAATGACAGCTTTGGATTTATCTCCGGAAATGTTGGAGAAAACGGCTGGGCGCTGTTCAGAAGTGCTCTGTACCCAAGGTGATGCTGAATCTATTCCATTTCTTGATAACAGCTTCGATTTTGCCTTTTCTTCACTGGCATTGCAGTGGTGTGATGATCTGGCTATACCCCTTTCTGAAATGAAGCGAGTGGTGAAGCCTGGTGGAAAGATTTATTTTTCAACCCTGGCAGATGGATCGCTTTGGGAGTTAAAAAAGGCTTGGCAGGCCGTTGACTCAGATCAACATGTTAACCAATTTCTAACCCAGGGCCAGATAAACCTTGCGCTGGCTCAATCCGGGTTGTGTCCTGATACCCTAGACTTTTCTGACATTGTCACCTTGTATCCATCCGCTGTTAGCTTGATGCGAGACCTCAAAGGGATAGGTGCAACACATATTGAAAGCCGTCAGAACCGTGGGTTAGGCGGTAGAACACAAATAAAGGCACTGGAAAGTGCTTACCGCAAAAACACCGTGGAATGTGGCAGTTTACCAGCGACATACCGTGTGTGTTTTGGAGTGATAACGAATGAATAACGTCTTTTTCGTTACAGGGACAGACACTGAAGTTGGTAAAACCGTTGCTTCAAAGGCAATTATGCAGGCAGCAGCAGTTAAGGGATTCTCGGTTGCCGGATATAAACCGGTTGCTGCTGGAAGCAAGGAAACAGAAGAAGGGTGGCAAAACAGTGATGCCATTCACCTGCGTCAGGCTTCAAACATCGAACTGAGCTACAGCGAAGTTAATCCATGCCTTCTGGACACTCCGGCTTCACCGCATATTGCCGCGGCGACAGAAGGGAAAACGGTAGATTTCGAAATGCTGGATAAAGGCTTGCTCGCCCTGCGTGAGAAAAGTGAATTCACCCTTGTAGAAGGTGCAGGCGGTTGGCGGGTGCCGGTCACAATGGACAATGCGCTGTCTGACTGGGTTATTCCGCACAAGTTGCCGGTTATTCTAGTGGTAGGGGTAAAACTTGGTTGCTTGAACCACGCATTACTGACAGCGGAAGCAATTCGCCATGACGGGTTAGAGCTGGTGGGCTGGGTAGCAAACCGGGTCAATCCGGGCACCGATCACTACGCGGAGATTATCGAAACGCTGGAGCATAAACTCGGAGCGCCAAAGCTGGGTGAAATTCCCTATATGCCGGGTATAAAGCGTCGCGACTTGAGTGGATTTATTGATTTGTCCTGTCTGGGCGTATAAAAAAGGCTGCTATCCGCAGCCTTTCTCTTTAGCAAGCCAATTCTTAACGCTCGTCCCGGTGAATACCGAGAAGACTTTCCTGAACCTCAGCGATTTGACGTGAACTGTCATCCATTTCCAGTCCAAGCTCTTTACAAGCTTCGTCAAAGCTCATACCCAGGTGACAACACATAATGTCGATGGCGACACGATAGTTATCTTTGTTAGACATCTTGCTCTCCTTAAGCCTTGATTTACCGGCTTATCCTGCCGGTCAACAGGTTGCAATCTGAATTGTTCCACTGGTCAGGGAACATCTTTCCAGCCCGCCTATACATCCCTGCAATGTATTTCAATTATAACCTGGCTAATTGATGTTAACGTTTGGGGCCAGCCTGACTTAAATACAGGTAACAAATGCTATCAGATTGTGTTTCGAGGTTACTCCTCTGTAGTGACACGGACAATACGACCAAAGTAGCAATTGTCATAATCGTGAAAAGGGTAACAATTTGCGACAGAGACTTGTTTTTGCCAGCTCTGACCCTACTATTCAGTTATTGAGATAAGCAACGAACGCTTTTTCTATCGGAGAATTCAAACAAATGAAACGTATAGCCTTGTTTTTGGCTACCAACTTTGCCGTACTGATTGTATTCAGCATTATCCTGAATATTGTCTACGCAGTAACCGGAATGCAACCGGGCAGCCTGTCTGGCCTATTGTTAATGGCGGCGCTGTTTGGTTTTGGTGGTTCAATCATCTCACTAATGATGTCGAAGTCTATGGCACTGCGTTCCGTAGGTGCAATGGTGATTGAACATCCGCGTAATGAAACTGAACACTGGCTGATGAGCACCGTTTCCCGCCAGGCGCAACAGGCCGGTATCGGTATGCCAACAGTCGCGATTTATGATTCGCCTGACATCAACGCATTTGCCACAGGTGCGCGTAAAAACGATTCCGTGGTGGCGGTGTCCAGCGGCCTTCTGCATGGTATGACGCGCGACGAAGCTGAAGCAGTGCTTGCCCACGAGGTAAGCCACATTGCTAATGGTGACATGGTAACCATGACCCTGATGCAGGGGGTAGTGAACACCTTCGTAATCTTTATCTCGCGCATTATTGCCAGCGTGGTCAGCGGTATGAACAGCAATGATGAAGATGGCGAATCTGGCGGCAGCTTTATGACTTACTTCATCGTATCGTCAATTATGGAAATCCTTTTCGGTTTCCTGGCGAGCATTCTGACCATGTGGTTCAGCCGTCACCGTGAATTTAAAGCGGACGCCGGTTCAGCGCATCTTGTTGGCAAGCAGAAGATGATTGCGGCACTTGAGCGCCTTCGCATGAGCCAGGAGTCACATCTGGAAGGCTCGATGATGGCTTTCGGGATTAACGGTAAGAAATCCCTGAGTGAGCTTTTCATGACTCACCCGCCATTGGAAAAGCGTATCGATGCGCTGCGCAAAGGCGAATACCTGTAAGCCCTTCAACAGGGATGGACATAATGAAGCGGCACCGAGAGGTGCCGCTTTTTTTGTAGAAGCTGTTCTTTACCTGCCAACAGCTGCGATGCAGCATCGAAAATGAGCCTTAGTTCAAGACACCACGCTGTTTAGCGACATGCGTGGCAATTGCATCCATTAAGGGTGGTGAGAGACAGTCGTATGGTTCCAGGCCAAGTTCTTTCAGCCGGTTACGAATCGCGTCCATCTGATCCGGCGGTGTGCCGGTTTCGATAATAGAAGAAACAAAGGCTGCAAACTCTGGTGCAGACCAACCGTCAGCACTCGACAGCTCGGTATGGATAAAATCCAGTCCATAAAAGGGATGATTGGTATCTTCAATCCGCCCGTACATATGTGTACCGCATCCAGTGCAAGCATGACGTTGAATCGCTGCTGACTCATCGATAATTTTCAGCTTGTCTTCGTGAGACGTGACGCTGAGGGAATCACGGGAAACCACAGCGACCTGCGAAAATGTTGCACCATCAGGTTTCCAGCATTTAGAACAACCGCATACATGATTGTGTGCCGACTGTGAGGTTACCGTGACGATAACCTTGTCAGAAGGACATTTACACAATAGCTGACCACCACTGAACCCGTCTGTCTGTGTTTGTGCAACACCTTTGTCGACACTGGGATGAATCGAAATCGTCATAGGAAATACCTTTGCAATGATTGATTTCAAGCCCTGCCACATAGCGTGACCTCCTTGTGAGCCCCGTTAAAGAGGCTTTGGTTCTTGCTGGGCTGCATGTAGCGCACCCAAACATTCCGTTGTAGAAAACGGGATTAGTGGTTATAGGTTAGGCACCCAGACGAGGACAGAAAGTCAAAAGACTATTGCGCACGGGTGACGGCGTGGGGGCAGGGAGCATGAGGTATAAAAAAGCGGAAGCCTCTGCTTCCGCTTTCGTTCGCTATGTCTGTTGTTTATTGAGCGCCGGAGGCCGGAGCTGTCAGCGGAGCAGGCACTTGCTCCGGTGATGGGGATTCATCCGCTTCCGTCGGCTCAGTTACCTGGACTGGCTCGGGTGCTTTCTTTTCTGTGGCGAATATGTTCAGTACCGTGTCTCGCCATTTGAGCCAGACTCGTCCCAGCGTCTCGTGCCAATACCGCTCGAACTGCTCCATATACTGGGCTTTCGGCGTGTATTTAATCCATGGCTGTTTGATCTCTTTCTGAGCCAGGAAGTTTGTAGGGGCTGGAATAGGTTCAAGACCCATGAGGTGGAACTCATCCAGAGCGCGTGGCATGTGGCTGGCGGATGTCACCAAAACCAGCCGGGAATTCCCGACAACCGTACTTGCCTGATAAGCTTCCTCTGCGGTGTCTTTGGCGGTTTCCAATAGCAGGATCTGGTTTTTGTTCACGCCCAGAGCCATGGCCACCCTTGCCAGCATTCGCGCATGGCTGACTTCATAGCCGCCGTCATAACCCGAGAGGATCATCTTCGAGTTGGGATACAGACGGTGTATCCGGATCCCTTCCGCCAAGCGCATCAATGCGGCCCGAGAGAGCTCTGATGTAGACGGTATTTCGTCATCGACGACGTGGCTGTTTCCCAGCACCATCACAAAATCAACGGGACCGTTATCCGGTGGAAGGAAGCCTTTGTATTCTCTTTCCAGCGGCATCAACAGCGAAGAGGAAAACGGCTGAAATGAAATAAGGCCAATCCCGACCAGTGAAAACACCAAAAACAACGAAGCCAGCCATTTTCGGTTGGATAACCAGAGGACCAACAATCCAATAAATCCGATTATAAGCAGGGCGGGGAGGGGCATTATGAAGGCGGTGATTATTTTTTTAAGTTCAAACATCCGTAAGTCGCCCGAATATTAACCAAACGAGGGGTATTTTGCGGCACAAGGCTTTATTACGTGCGCGCATATGAGAAAATACACCACACAAGACCATCATCATAGCGAAACCGACCGTGACTGGGGATAGAAATTTCGACGACCTCGCCCACAAATTTGTTAAAAACATATACGGCTCTGGGAAGGGAGATATCCGCCAGCGTGTTGTCTGGGAAGACATTGAACAGATACTGAAAACGGTAACCAGCGAACACCCGTTACATATACTGGATGCCGGCGGCGGTCTGGGCCAGCTTTCACGCCAGATGGCAAGACTTGGTCACCGCGTTACGTTATGTGATATTTCCTCAGAAATGCTCGCATTGGCGCAAAAAGAAATTGATGCCGACGGTCTGACGGATCAATATCGCCTGATTCACTGCCCCGCACAGAGTGTTGGCCAGCATATTGATGAGCCTGTCGATATTGTACTTTTCCATGCGGTGATGGAGTGGTTGGCAGATCCCAAGCCAGTACTGCAATCCTTGTTGGATATAGTGCGCGTGGGGGGAGCGGCATCCGTCATGTTTTATAACCAGCATGGTCTGGTGTTCAAAAACCTGATATGCGGAAACCTGGAGCATGTGATGAATGGCATGCCCCATAAAAAAAGGTTCAAGCTTCAGCCGCAGAAAGGATTGTTGCCTGAAGATGTATATCTTTGGATTGAAGAGTCAGGTTTTGATGTTAAAGGTAAAACCGGTGTCAGAACTTTCCACGACTACATGCAAAAGACGCGTACCGGAGAGTACACTTTTGAGCAGGTCCTGGAGCTTGAATCCCAGCTTTGCCGTCAGGAACCGTACCTTTCATTGGGTCGGTACATCCATACCTGGGCAGTAAAGCAATAAATTATTTTGTGCTGCGGTGAGTCGATTCCCTCAACGCAGCTCGGCGAAACAAAATGTGCAAAATCATAATTATTAACAACAAGGAAAACGGATGAACAACACTGAGCAGACCGTTCCCGAGTTGGTTGGTTGGGTGAAGCAGCATGATTTCTCGCTCGCTCTCCCTGCGGAACGTCTGGCTTTTTTACTTGCGATCTCCGTCCTCAGCGGTGATCGGTTTGATGAAGAGCTGGGTGAAAGTGACCTGATTGATGCGTTTCGAATTATTAGCGAAACCTTTGAACAGTCGCCGGAAACCATTGGTTTTCGTGCCAACAATGCTATCAATGATCTGGTGGCCCAGCGCCTGCTGAACCGCTTTACCAGTGAAATGACCGAAGGGGTTAGCATTTATCGCCTGACCCCACTGGCACTTGCCATTACCGACTATTACGCCCGCCAACGCGAGTATTCTTCGCTGAAGCTGTCTATTCAGCTTTCGATGGTGGCTGATGAAATTGAAAAGGCGCTGAAGGCTGCCGCTGAAGGCGGTGATGCAAACTTCTGGCGTAAGAAAGTTTACGGTGTACTGAAATTCTCAGTAGCTGAAATTTTTGACCGAATTGATCTTAACCAGCGGGTTATGGATGAGCAGCAGCAACAGGTGAAAACCGATATTGCTGCGCTGTTGACCCAGGACTGGCAAGCTGCGATTGCCAGCTGTGAATACCTGTTGAGTGAAACGTCTGCCAACCTTCGTGAGCTGCAGGACACGCTGCAGGCGGCCGGAGATCAGCTTCAGACTCAGCTGCTGCGTATTCAGGAATTGACCTACGGCCGGGATGACCTCGACTTTGTCGACGGTATGATCTACAGCCTTCAACACAAACTGGACCGCATAATCAGTTGGGGTCAGCAGGCGATTGATCTCTGGATTGGTTATGACCGCCACGTTCATAAGTTTATCCGTACCGCGATCGATATGGATAAGAACCGCGCCTTCAGCCAGCGCCTTCGCCAGTCTGTTACAGACTACTTCGATGCACCATGGTTCCTGACGTTTGCGGATGCTGAGCGTCTTCGCGATATGCGTGATGAAGAGCTGGTGCTACGTGACGACGAAGTCACCGGACATGTGCCGGTTGAAACCGAATTCGAAGAGCTGACCGTGGTGTCAGACATGCTTTCCGAACAAATTGCGGAGATGCTCAAACATCATCGTCAAACCGGAGAGCCGATTGATCTGGGACGCGTGCTGAAAAACTACCTCGCACAATATCCACACGCCCGACACTTTGATCTTGCCCGCCTGGTAATCAACCAGGCTGTCCGCCTTGGATACTCCGAATCAGACTTCGGAGCAATTCAGCCGGATTGGCAGGAAATCAACGAATATGGGGCCAAGGTACAAGCAAATGTCATCAACAAATATTGAAGAATTTATGCCGGAAAAGCTGGCGCAGGCAATTGCCAACCCACTGTTCCCGGTACTTGATAGTGCGCTGCGTGCTGGCCGCCATATTGCCAGCGAAGACATGGACAACCATGCATTCCTGCTTGATTTTGAAAACGAGCTGTCGCTGTTTTACCAGCGTTATAACTGTGAGCTGGTCCGGGCACCGGAGAACTTTTTCTACCTCCGTCCGCGTTCAACCAGCCTGATTGGCCGGAGCGTCCTGTCTGAAATGGACATGCTGGTGGGCAAGGTGTTGTGTTTCCTATTCCTGAGCCCGGAACGTCTGGCGCAGGAAGGTATCTTCACGCCAAAAGAGCTGTTTGACGAACTGGTTTCCCTGGCGGATGAGAAAAAGCTGATGAAGCTGGTAACCAACCGTGCCACAGGCTCTGACCTCGACCGCGAGAAACTGTTCGACAAAGTGAAAACCTCACTTCGCCGATTGCGCCGTCTGGGTATGATTGTGCCTGTGGGTGATGCCGGTAAGTTCCGTGTCAGTGAGGCGACATTCCGCTTTGGTGCTGAAGTCCGCACTGACGAAGACATCCGTGAAGCGCAGCTTCGCCTGATCCGGGACGGTGAAGCCGTGATCCACAACCAGGAACACAATCAGACCAGCCTAGGTTTTGAAAGCGACGATGAACCCGATGCCACCCTTGGCGGGGAGGAAGAATAATGATCCAACGCGGTAAGTACCAGTCTCTCACCATGGTGAACTGGAACGGCTTTTTTGCCCGCACCTTTGATATTGATGCCTTGGTGACAACGCTTTCCGGAGGCAACGGTGCCGGTAAGTCCACCACCATGGCGGCATTTATCACCTCCCTGATACCGGACCAGACGCTGCTGCACTTCCGAAATACCACGGAAGCCGGCTCGTCAAATTCATCCCGAGACAAAGGCTTGCACGGCAAGCTGCGCCCGGGTACCTGTTACGCCGTACTGGATGTGGTGAACTCCCGTAAGCAACGCGTGATGTTTGGCGTTAAGCTCCAACAAGTTGCCGGCCGTGATAAGAAAGTGGACATCAAGCCCTTCCTGATTCAGGGTCTTCCTGCGGCAGTCAAACCGACAGAAGTGCTGGTCGAAACCATTTCCGACAGCCAGGCTCGTGTCCGTCAGGTTACCGAGCTTAAAGAAGTAGTCAGCAAGTACGAAGGCGCGCATTTCAAAGCCTTCAACTCTGTGACTGACTACCATGCGCAGATGTTTGAATTTGGTGTCTTGCCGAAGAAACTGCGTACACCGGCCGATCGCGGCAAATTCTATCGCCTGATTGAAGCATCGCTTTACGGTGGTATTTCCAGTGCAATTACCAAATCACTGCGAGATTACCTGTTGCCGCAAAATGGCGGGGTAAAGAAAGCCTTCCAGGACATGGAATCAGCGCTGCGTGAAAACCGCGCAACCCTGGATGCCATCAAGGTAACCCAGCGTGACCGGGACCTGTTCAAGCACTTGATTACCGAAGCCACAAACTATGTAGCGTCGGATTACATGCGCCATGCCAATGACCGTCGCCAGAAGCTTGAACAAACTCTCAAGCTGCGTGGTGAACTCATGGCAACCCGCACCCAGATTTCAACCTCCCAGGACACCATCCTTCGCCTGAGCGAAGAAAAAGAAGCGCTGGATGATCAGCATTCCATGCTGGAACAGGATACTCAGGCAGCATCCGACCACCTGCAACTGGTGCAGACTGCGCTGCGTCAGCAGGAAAAAATCACTCGCTATGAGGAAGATCTTGAAGAGCTGAATATCCGCCTTGAAGAACAAATCATGGTGGTGGAAGAGGCGGCTGAACAACTCGCGATGGCTGAGGAGCAGTCGCTGCTGAGCGAAGATGAAGTTGACAGCCTGAAAACCCAGTTGGCTGACTACCAGCAGGCACTGGATATCCAACAAACCCGAGCACTCCAGTACCAGCAAGCGGTGACCGCACTGGAAAAAGCCCAGGAAGTGTCCGGCAATGAATCGCTGTCTGCTGAAAATGCACACGACGTCCTGACCACGCTGAAAGCGGATGAAGAGACGCTGACCAACACCCTTCTTGCGCTTAAGCACAAGGTAGACATGGTGTCAGCGGCAGCCAAACAGTTTGACCGAGGCCTTGCCCTTGTAGAACAGATTGCCGGCACAGTGGCTCGTACTGATTTAGCCGCAAAAGCCCGTGAAATTCTGGTTGAAGGCCGCAGCAAGGCACAACTTGTTGAGCGCGGTGAGCAAATGCGCGCCCAGTTCCGTGACCTTGAACGCGGTGTTCGCCAACTGCGTCAGGCCCGTGAGTTTTCTGAAAGTTACCTGAAGAAATTCAACGTGGCTGTTCGTGATGAAATGTCGCTGGAGCAGGAACAGGCCCGCCTTGAGGAAACCCTTGAACAAAGCCAGATGACGCTTGAACATCATCATGAAAATGGCCGCGACCTCAAACAGAAATCTTCTGTGGTAGAAGGCAAGATCCGCGAGCTTGAAGCCCGTGCCCCGGGATGGATTGCAGCTAACGATGCCCTTGAAAAGCTTGTGGAACAGAGCGGCCGGGCCATGGCTGACAGCCAGGCAGTGATGGAAGCGATGCAGGAAACGCTGGATAAAGAGCGTGAAGCATCCAACTCCCGCGACCAACTGGCAAGTCGTAAAGAAAAGCTGGAAAAAGAGATCGAACGTCTGGCACAGCCGGGCGGCAGCAATGATGCACGTCTCCAGTCACTGGCCGATACCCTTGGCGGTACGCTGCTGTCAGAGATCTATGACGATATCACGCTCGATGATGCGCCTTATTTCAGTGCCCTTTACGGCCCGGCGCGTCACGCTATCGTGGTGCCTGACCTGCGTGGTGTAAAAGAAAAACTGGTTAACCTGGATGACTGTCCGGATGACCTTTATATCATCGAAGGTGAAGCTGACGGTTTCGATGACAGTGTGTTCGATGTGGAAGAGCTGGAAGGGGCGGTTTGTGTTCACCTGAATGACAGACAGCTTCGTTACTCCCGCTTCCCTAAAGTGCCGTTGTTTGGCCGTGCTGCCCGTGAACACCGATTGGAGTTGTTGCGTGATGAGCGTGAAGACGTGGTTGAAGGCCATGCCAAAGCGGCATTCGATTCACAAAAACTTCAGCGCCTCTATCACAGCTTTAACCACTTTGTGGCAAACCACCTGTCTGTGGCGTTTGATGCAGATCCGGAGCAGGCGCTGAAAGTAGCCCGTGAAGAGCGTAACCAGATTAATCGCGCTCTCACCGACAGCCAGGATCAGGAAAACCAGATCCGAAGCCGTTTCACTGCCGCGAAAGAAGCCATTGCCCTGCTGGGTAAACTGTCTCCGGTGGTGGGTACGCTGGAAGATGAAACGCTGGAAGCCCGCTTTGAAGAAGTGGAAGCACAGCTCAATGTACTGGATGAAGCTCGTTTCTTCATGAACCAGCACGGTAAAGCGCTGGCTGAACTGGAGACATTGGTTTCTCACCTTGATGCTGACCCGGAACAGTTTGAAGTAATGCAAGCGGCTTATCAGGAAGCGGATGAAGCCCTGCAAGCACACAAGCGTGTACTGTTCGCCGTTGCTGATTTGGCAGAGCGACGTCACCACTTTGGCTATGCCGATGCGGTAGCGTTGCTGAGCAAGAGCTCCGAGCTGAATGAGCAACTGAAAACCAAA